>NZ_JBLBVL010000003.1:0-442666 GCF_047250365.1 Thaumasiovibrio clandestinus | reverse complement strand
CTGTACCCACATCCCAGTCGCTAATATTTTGCTTAAAAGAGTGAGCATGGGCGAACATCCCGCCCATATTGGTCACATTAGCGGTGTCAACTACAAAGCGAGCTACAAACCAGACCAAAATGGCAGCGAAAGAATACCTCTCTTTGCTATTTAAGTATGAATTTTTATTGTCCGTCGACACTGTATGAATCGTTAGATTCGCCTATTACCTGAAAGCTGGAGGAGTATTTATGCTAGTTAAGCTGTGAAAATAATTCTCTGAAACAAACTCTGAGTATGAAGTCACTTTACCCACATCCCAGTCGCTAATATCTTGGTTAAAGGAGCTAGCAGCACCGTTGAACATCTTGCTCATATCAGTAACATTAGCAGTGTTCCAACCACCAATGTCTTGGTTAAAGGCGTTAGCACCTTCAAACATCCTACTCATATCGGTAACATTAGCAGTATTCCAACCACCAATGTTTTGGTTAAAGGTGCGGGCGTAGCTGAACATATTGTTCATATCGGTAACATTAGCGGTATTCCAATTGCTAATGTCTTGGTTAAAGGCGCGAGCAAACAAAAACATGCGACTCATATCTGTCACATTCGCAGTATCCCAGCCGCTAATATCCTGATTAAAATTTGCGTAGGTGAACATTTCACGCATATTAGTCACATTAGCGGTATCCCAGCCACTGATGTTTTGGTTAAAAGATTTAGTACCGTAAAACATGCGACTCATACTAGCCACATTAACGGTATTCCATCCGCTAATATTTTGATTAAAAGAGTCTGCACGGAAGAACATACTGTTCATATCAGTAACATTTGCAGTATCCCAATCGCCAATGTCTTGGTTGAAAGAATCATGTTCGGAGAACATACCGTTCATCGTCGTAACATTAGCAGTGTCCCAATTGCCAATATTTTGGTTAAAAGAGTGTGCACTTCTGAACATCCCGCTCATATTCATCACATTCGCGGTATTCCAGTCGCTAATATTTTGGTTAAAAGAGTGAGCATGGGCGAACATTCCGCCCATATTGGTCACATTAGCGGTATCCCATCCGCCAATGTCTTGGTTAAAATAGCCTGCGCCGGCGAACATTAGACTCATATTGGTCACATTAGAGGTGTTCCATCCGCTAATATCTTGGTTAAAATAGCCTGCACCGGAGAACATTCTGTTCATGTTCGTGACATTAGCGGTATTCCAGTATCTGATGTCTGGGTTTAGCTTGGTGTTTTTAAATAAGCGTGACATATCTGTGATGTTGGACGTATCAAAGTTTTCAATTCCACAAATGTCGCCATTGCGAATCAATTTTTCTAGCTCTTTCCGTGATTCTTGCGGGGAGGACGTTATCTCACTGCCACCTTTCTGTGGTGAGGGTGGTGTTTTACAGACCATATCGCGGCTACTACATCCGGCCATAACAATGGAAACAATTGCTATGATAGCGAGAGATTTAGTCACGTGAATTTTTTTATCTTTTACTGGTATCATTGGTTTTTCCTTGAACGACATAGCCAAAGAGGCTATATCGAGTCCAATTAGTGATGCTTACAATTTTATTGTTGCGAATCATAGATTAGCGGAATCGTGTCGTCTATGAATTAAAATCATTTTTGCCCATGACTGGCTTTTTCTAATCGTGAGCGACTCATTTCTTTCGCTTGTACATGCTGTGTTTGAGTGGGTAGTTTAGGTAAATGTTAGGTTTATAGAACGCCATCCCCACAAAAAGGGTGCAGAACTTACATTTATTCCACGGTCAACCCTGTGTGGTTCTGATAAACAGCCTGATGCCTCATTATATGGTGAGGCTGGGTAATCAGGGTGAGATCACGAACGTTTTTTAAACAAAATCACGATCGATTTGACGATCACATTTAGCTGTGATCTTATACTCCCTTTTTAGGGAAAGCATCATGCACATCGACCACTTCAAAGAACATTTTCAAACGATTACCGATCAACGCCAAAGCCCAAAGGTCACTTATTGCCTGTTTGAAGTCCTTTTTGGCTCGCTATGTGCGGTGATTGCAGGCGCGAAAGGCTGGTTTGATATTCGTGAATACATTCTCGGTCATCATGATTGGTTTAAGCGTAATGAGTTGTTTTTGAATGGCATTCCTGCTGATGACACGATAGCTCGAATAATCTCCACAATTGAACCCGAGCAGTTCCATGCGTGCTTCATTAACTGGATGTCATCAATACACACCCTTACCGAAGGTCAAGTTATTGCAATTGATGGCAAAACACCTTGAGGCTCTTACAATCGTGAAGACAGAGCGAGCACCATTCACATGATCAGTGCTTATGCATCGTCAAACAAGCTCGTGTTGGGGCAGCTGAAAACCGAAGAAAAAAGCAATGAAATTACAGCGATCCCTGAACTGATAAAGATGCTTGATATCAAGGGTTCCCTAGTCACCATTGATGCAATGGCCTGCCAAACCAAAATTGCCAAAACCATTGTAGAGCAAGGTGGGGACTACTTGCTTGCCGTAAAGAGCAACCAAGGGAAACTCCGTCAAGCAATAGAAAAGGCGTTCTCTTCTCAGCGATCTAATGTGGTTGCTGACATCTCTCCCGAGCAAGGACACGGCCGTATAGAGTCTCGCCAATGCTATGTTTTTGATAGTACGAAACTTGAAGGTAACTTCTCTCGCTGGAAAGGCTTGCAGAGCATTGTTATGGTTGAAAACTTTCGTCTTGAGAAAGGCAAATCTGTCGCTCTAGAGTACCGTTATTACATCAGTTCTAAAAAGCTTAGTGGAGAGCAAGCTGCGATGGCAGTCAGAGAACATTGGGGTATAGAATCAATGCACTGGGTGCTTGATGTAACCATGAATGAAGACGCGTGCCAGATATACAAAAATCACGGTGCAGAGAATCTATCATGCTTACGTCATATGAGTTTGAACATGCTCCGAGAAGAGCCAACCAAGCTAAGCATTGTAGGGAAGCAAAAGCGATGCATGATGAATACATCCATGCTAGAGGCAGTATTGAGTGCTGGTTTTAGTCAGGAGGTGAAAAACTAGGCACTCATGCGGTCGCCCTGGCTGGGTAATATTATCAATTCAGATTAGATAATAATTAAATTCATCGACAGTTATTTGCTTGTAGTGCACACGCCACATTAAGAAATTTCTAAAAAACAACAACTAACCGGCTTTGTTGCGTAATTCGATGGAACTAATCGGCTGAGCTGCGATCTGATCGACTATCGCACATAACCATCTTAGATCCATGCCTAAACCCCGTTATAAAACAAACAACTGGAAGCAATACAACGAGGCGTTGATTAATCGCGGCTCCCTTACCTTTTGGATCGATGAGCAAACTATCAAAGACTGGAACCAAACAGCGCAAACGTGGTAGACCCCGAATTTTCAGCGATTTAGCTATTTCAACGGCACTGATGGTCAAGCGCTTGTTCGCGTTACCTTTGCGAGCACTACAAGGTTTTATTAATTCGATTTTTTCCTTGGCTAAGATTCCACTTAAGTGTCCCCACTACACGTGTATCAGCCGACGAGCTAAGACAGTTGAAGTTGCCTTCAAAACGGATACGCGCGGACCGATTCAACACTTAGCCATCGATGCTACTGGTTTGAAAGTGTACGGCGAAGGCGAATGGAAGGTAAAAAAGCATGGTACTGAAGGTAAACGCCGCGTTTGGCGAAAACTCCATATTGCTGTTGATACAGCAACACACGAAATTATCGCAGCAGAGCTGAGTCTATCAAGTGTAACTGATGCAGAGGTCCTTCCCAATTTACTTAAGCAAACTCGTCGAAAATCAAAGAGGTGTCAGGTGATGGAGCTTACGACACACGAGAATGCCATAGAGCGATATCGATTAAGCAGGCTATACCGCTGATCCCACCACGAGACGGTGCAGCGCTTTGGGAGCCCAGTCATCCACGCAATTTAGCTGTCGCTTGTCAAAAGTTGTACGGCTCAAACAAGAAATGGAAGAAGAAGTCCGGTTATCACATGCGGTCCCTGTCAGAGACAGCCATGCATCGGATAAAGTCATTGCTTGGTGGTGCGCTCAGCTTGAGGGATTATAACGCTCAAGTTGGAGAAGCTTATGCGATGATCAAAGCTCTAAACAAACTGACTGGCCTAGGTATGCCTGAAACCCAGCGAGTAGGATAAGAACTAACCGAAAATGGATTGCTACCGACCATTTTTGATTTACACAACAAAGACCATTTTGGGGCAAAGGTGTGTTTGCCGCGTTCGGCTTCAGCACACCTTTGGACAATTGGGAAACAGCTTGTTTCACAATAAATCTCATGATGGTTTCTTGCGTTCTAAACACGTCTTGGGGCATTTTCGAGTTACGATTTCTGGAAAATGTCACGAGCCTTCGGATACGATGAGTTAGGGCAAGCAAACTACTCAGGTAACTGCCACAATTGGCAGCATGGTAGACAAAGTCAGGTTGGTGATAAACGGCTGTGTAGAAGGGCCAACTCGGGCGTCTAGTTGATACCACTCCTGCTCAACAACATAACACTCGCTAAACCTCTGACCTGGCATCAAACAGCCATTACCGACGGAGCACCGCGATCCATCGCCCCAAGTTAAACAAACTGGTCAGCGAGGCAGCGACATAGGTCAGCGCCGCAGCCTTGAGAATTTTCTCCGCATGCTCCAGATCACCATCATGCAGGTAACCACCTTTCTGCAGGATAGGCAGAGCTTTGTCATAACTGGCATCGAACTCAACCGGAAGAGTCAATAGGTGCACCATGGTACTTAGTGCCATTGAAACAATGCCAATCATTATCGTTATCGCTCCTGCTTGCGGCAGACGGGTTAGCATTAGGATTAACGGAGCAGCCACTAGCATCATTCCAGCAATACGCTCGCCGACCATGGCAGTCTTTACGAGTTTCTGCCGCGCTAGGAACAAAGACTCTCCACGCGAATCCTGAATGGCATGCCCCACTTCATGGGCAGCCACAGTCACTGCGGTAAGCGAGTACCCTGAGTAGTTGTCCGGCGTCAAACGCACAGTCTTAGCGACCGGATCATAGTGATCACCGGCAGAGGTCTCCTCTATCCCGACATTACCCAAGCCGACGCTGTCCAGCAGGTGGCGAGCAAGTTCACCACCGCTTCCCTGCTTGCGATAGCGATCAGCCGGCTGTCTGTACTTTTCCATCACATGCTTGACCCACAGGCTCGGCAGGAAGATGCACATCGCGATTATGAGTAATATGACTATCCAGAACATTAAATCAGTATGCCATGAGCAATTGTGCGACTACTAAATATTATACGCATAGAAATGAGAAGCTGATCCTTGCCAACAAAAGTGTCATGCCCTACCCCCGTCAGCACAAAGGCAAGTTACGCAGTTTTGACTACACTGGTCAAAACTGCGACCTATCACGAACTTCAAATCATCGCCCTGCCATATTGCACATCAACACCTGGAATCATCCTGACTCATAACCGAAAAAAAGTCGAAAAAAAATGATTAATCACGCGATTTTGGCTCCACTAATTACCTACCAGTCGATATTGACCATCCATAATGCTTATATCGTCAATATAGTAAGGAGTACGGTATGAACAAACCAGCAGTACCAACCAACAGCCACTTGATGTCTCATGAAGAAGTAATCTCGTTCTTTCACCTAAAAAGTCGATCAACGCTCTATAAATGGAGGAAATACCGTGGATTCCCAAACCCGTTGACATTGATGCCTTGCAGGTGGGAACGCTCTGCCGTCATGGAGTGGGCGCAAACTCAATCGACCAACATCTAAAGCTATCGCGTTTTCAGTTGATGTTGAACCTCACGCATAATGCGATCAGCATAACGCTCATATGCGATAAGCTGCTCCTCGTGCCAATTGTGTTTATTGTAAATGCCAAGTACGCCTCCCAATTCATGTCCGAGCATTTTCTCAATCACATGAGGGGGCGTTCCTTGCTCAGAGCACAACGTCGAGATAGAACGCCTGAAGTCATGAGTCCGCCAATGCGGTAGATCCAAACTGTGCCTCAACCTGCGAATATATCGGTTACATGCAGAAATCGTTATGGGCACAGCAAGATCTGCCCCCGGAAACAGCACGTCGTCATAAATTGACATTAGTCTCTCTATAAATGGGACTATCTGCCTGGGAATTGGTCTTCTAATCTGCTTGCGTGTCTTGCTGATCTCCGCAGGAACGGTCCATAAGCACTTATCTAAATCGAAATGGTCGCGCCTAGCCAAGCGTAGTTCTGATAAGCGATTACCCCAAAGCATACTTATTAAGTGTAAATTCTTAGTGCTAGTTCCAGCTTTACTGCGCTCAATCGCAACCCAAATTTTCGCTAACTCATCAAAATCTAAAACACGCTCTCCTTTTTCTGCCGCCTTCCCCACATTGGCTTGCCTCAAAAGGTCGAACTTAGTATTTTCAATCAAGAACTTAGTTTTACAGAAATTAAGACACGCTCTCATTTTGGAAAAAACAGAATTTGCTGTTTTAGGATTCACAGCGGCAATACCATCTAGCCACTGAGTCCATTCACGAGGCGTAATACGCTCAACAGCTATCTGTGGTAACTTACCGTACATGTGATTCTTTGCTATCGAGTGATAAAGCTCCTGGCTCTGAGGCGACAAAGTCACGACATGTTGCTCAAGCCATGCATCCACACAGTCATCTGCCGTGATAAAATCAGGGTCACCAGTAAGGGCGATTTGCGGATTTTTTCCCAACTCCCTTAATTCAAGCATTTTCTTGTGGATTTCCCTTGCTTGCTTAAGGCTAATTGTCGGATACTTCCCAATAACGATGCGCTTTTGGCTACCATTGAAGCGGCACCTATAAACGAACGTTAACGTGGCTTTAGTGGAAACCCGAACATTTAACCCCATACCATCACTGAGTTCGTAGGCCTTGGGAATTGAAGACTGCTTAATGATTGCTTTCAACTGCTTGTCTGCTATTGCCATTTTCTCTTACCTGATTTGGGCACACTCAATTCAAAATTTGGGCACATAGTTGGGCACAAATACTTTTCCGAAAGTGGAAACATCTGGAATTACAACAAATCAATGCGACAAATTATAACCACTCAATCTATTGAAAATATGGCACAATATCTTGTTTTTTCAAGCCTGGAGGTAGCCAGTGAGCACCGATAACCAACCAACATTCTATTGGCTCGATTATGAAACCTTCGGTATTGATCCTGCTCGGGATAAAGCCTGTCAGTTTGCCGGCGTGCGCACCGACGCAGATTTTAACATTATCGGCGAACCGCTAGTTATCTATTGCCAGCCCACCGATGATTACTTACCATCGCCTGAAGCAACGCTCGTTACCGGGATTACCCCACAATTGGCTAAAGAGAAAGGCCTAAGTGAGCCGGAGTTCATCGCTGCCATTCACAAAGAGCTGACTCAACCTGGCACGTGTGTTGTCGGATATAACAATATCCGTTTCGATGATGAGGTAACTCGCCACCTGCTATACAGAAATTTTTACGACCCATACGCATGGGCGTGGCAAAATGGGAATTCTCGTTGGGATCTGCTGGATGTGCTCCGCACCTGTTATGCACTAAGACCAGAAGGCATTGAATGGCCAATCGATGAAGATACAGGGCTTGTTAGCTTTAAGCTAGAGCGGCTTTCTGTTGCTAATGGCATTGAACACAGCAATGCCCATGATGCAATGGCAGATGTTATCGCTACAATCGAAATGGCTAAAAAAGTTAAGCAAGCACAGCCAAAACTGTTTGAATACCTGTATGACTTAAGAAATAAGAAAAAAGTGCAATCGCTGTTAGACCCAGTGAATATGGCACCCATCGTTCATGTCTCCGGTATGCTTGGCGGCCAATGCGGAAATACCTCATGGATGGTACCGATGGCATGGCACCCAACCAACAACAATGCGATGATTTGTATCAACTTGGCCAAGGATCCTACCCCACTCTTTGAGCTTGATGCAGATACCCTGCGGCAGCGGCTCTACACCAAGCAATCAGCGTTAGCAGAGGGCGAATTACCTGTCCCGGTAAAACTGATACACATTAATAAATGCCCGAGCGTTGCCCCGGCAAAAACCCTAACAGCCAACGATGCAGAACGACTAGGGATCGATCGTGAATATTGCTTAAATAACCTTAAAGCACTGCGTAATGCACCCGAAATCCGAGAAAAACTGCTGCAGTTATTCACTGATGATTCAAACAAAAATGCACACAGCGAAAAGCCGTTAGATGCAAGATTGTACGATGGCTTCTTCTCATACAATGATAAAACGGCTCTCGACATTATCCGAGAAACGTCCCCTGAGAAACTCGCCTTTTTAACGCTCAATGTCGAAGATGAGCGCATTAAGCCCCTTGTATTCCAATATCGGGCACGTCATTTCCCGCACACGCTCTCCGAACAAGAGCAACAACGCTGGTACTATGCCCGCCGAGACTATTTTGAAAGTGAGCTCCCTCGTTATATGTCAAATCTGGAAGGCCTTGCACAACAGTACGCACATGACCCTGACAAGTTAAAACTGCTCGAAAGTGTCTATCGCTATGTAGAAAGTATCGCAAGCTAACCTTCCACTCGCACTATCAAACCTATGTCGAGCGATTAACGTACATAGGTTTTGATCAGCTCAGACGAGTCGCACTATACTAAATAGCAAGTGATGAATGAAACGGTAGCGGGTAAGCGAATGAACTCCGCAGCGCTGTGTAAAAGCTATCAATTTGCTGATGTGTACATTGATCTAGAGAGTAACAAACTGCTTTGGGATAGCGGATCTTATACGCTCCTGAGCCAGCTCGAATCATCTATTATGGATCTGTTGTGTTATCACGGTGGTGAGGTTATTTCTTACTCTGTTCTCGAGCGCGTCTTATCTAACGCTCAAACCTATAACGCAACACTGACACTCGAACAGCACATTCGCAACTTAAACACAAAGTTAGCGCCATCTAATTCCCTATCGATTCATCACGTCTTTGACTTCGGCTATCGTATTCCACCTCCGCTACCTGAGAACAGTACAGAATATCATCATCGTTCCGTTCAATTACCAGCGATAATCATACCAACTCAACAAACGAACAAGAGGCGGAGGTTAATCACCTTTCTTGGCTCCATCCTGTTTCTGTTCTTCGTTTAGTCGTGTAAACGGTGGGGCAACTCGCAAAAAAACGCCTAACAATGTAACGATGCAACAAGTAAGCCCGTCATGTGACATGGATCACTTTAATTCTAATTGGCTGCGCTTACACTAGGCTTCAACTAATAAGGAAACCGTTTATGAACCCAAGTTTTACTGCTGCCCTATCGCAGCAATCTGAAGCGATTCAGGCTTTTTTTGCCAATGAGTTCAAAACTTGCCCATTCCATGGTTATCTTTCCAAGCATCAGTGGCAAGAATTATCAAAAACAGCGCAACTTGACTCGAAGGATTTAAAGCTCGCGTTGCTACCATTAGCAGCAAGTTACTCCGTTGCACCTATCTCCGAGTTTAATGTCGGCGCAATCGTTGAAGCGTTATCCGGTAACATCTACTTTGGTGCCAATATGGAGTTTCATGGTATTGGTATGGCAAATACCATTCATGCCGAGCAATCTGCGATCAGCCATGCATGGTCACATGGTGAAGACGGTATTAGCGACATCACGATTAACTACAGCCCGTGCGGTCATTGCCGACAATTTATGAATGAACTGAATAATGCGCACGATCTGGTCATTCATTTACCAAATCGTACTCCGCACAAACTGCATGAGTTTTTACCCGACGACTTTGGCCCCAAAGATCTTGGCATATCTATTGGCTTAATGGCGAAAACAACACCATCATTTAAGATAGAGCGTTTAGCACCATTGGCTGAAGCGGCAAGTCAAGCTGCAGCCCTTTCGCACGCGCCGTATAGTAGCAATTTGGCTGGGATCGCTTTGGAAACGAAAAGTAAGCTTATTTTTAGTGGTATGTATGCTGAAAATGCAGCGTTTAACCCAAGCTTACCCCCACTACAGGTCGCCTTGGTGCAGCTAATTCTGTCTGGCGAAACGTTTGATAATATAACCAGCGCTTGCCTAGTAGAAAGCAAAGCTGGCAAGGTCTCGTTCTTAGGTGATTGTCAGCAAGTTTTAGAAAATATCAATCCTGATATCCCTCTAGAGTACTTAACAATATAATCATGCCATATTAGAAAGGCACACCATTTGGTGTGCCTTTGTGTTAGAAGTTCACACGGAAACCAAGTTTAGCTTCCCAATCCAACTCAATGCCGTCTAAATATAAGCTTGGGCCAACATCAACATAAAAATCAACATTACTGGCCGACATCTGCGCACCTAAACCCGGCGTTAACGCAATGCTCTTACTGCTGCGGTCAACATATTGCCCACCTAAATATAAATAAAGTGGCGTATTTGATACCCCATAAACACGGTTCATCCCAAAACCTAGGTTGTCTTCCAAGCTGAAATTAAAGCGATATGCATTATATTTCATTTCAACGCCCCAATACGGTTCGCCAACAAAAAGGCCCAAGCCTAATTTAGCATTCGCTGTAAAACTAACCGTTAATAACAGTAAAAAAGTGACTCTCTTTAGCATCTTTATCTCAGTAAAAGCAAAAACATAACTTAAGTAACTTTAACAAAACGACGGTTAGAATAATTTACTAAACTTATTAATTAACAGACAACTGACAAAGCGCGCTTAATCAATCACCATTTCTACATTCATGCTCTCTAATCTTAAGTTGCGCAAACGTTTGCGTGGTTAGTTATTTCAGGTATCATTCTCTTATCTATCGCATAGAGTTAAAGGTATCATTATGTTTGGAACAGCACTGTGTACACAGTCAACGAAAGTACTATTACTAGGCGCAGGTGAGCTAGGAAAAGAAGTCGCTATCGAGTGTCAACGCTTAGGCATTGAAGTCATTGCCGTTGACCGCTATGAAAACGCACCTGCCATGCATATTGCGCACCGCAGTTATGTTATTGATATGCTAGATGCTAGCGCACTACAATCTATCGTAGACAAAGAAAAACCGGATTATATTGTTCCTGAGATTGAAGCCATCGCGACAGAACAATTAGTAAAACTGGAACAGCAAGGCATCAATGTTGTTCCCAATGCTAACGCAACAAAACTAACCATGAATCGTGAAGGCATTCGACGCTTAGCCGCCGAAGAGCTTAACATCCCTACGTCTAATTATCTGTTCGCCAACCACTTAAACGATTTTAAGCAAGCCATTGAGCAGGTTAAATTACCTTGTGTCGTTAAACCAATCATGAGCTCTTCTGGTAAAGGGCAAAGTATCATACGTAATATACAAGACATTGAGCCAGCATGGCACTACGCTCAGGAGGGAGGACGAACCGGGCAAGGCAGAGTTATTGTTGAGGAGCTAGTCAATTTTGACTATGAAATAACATTGCTAACAGTTCGAGCCATCGATGGTATCCACTTCTGCGCTCCTATTGGGCATCGACAAGAAGGAGGGGATTACCGTGAGTCTTGGCAGCCTCAAATAATGTCAACGCGTGCGCTTGAACGTGCGCAGCAAATTGCAGAAAAGGTGGTCAACGCCTTAGGCGGGTATGGTCTGTTTGGCGTAGAGCTATTTGTTCGTGGTGATACCGTTATTTTTAATGAAGTGTCCCCTCGCCCTCACGATACCGGAATGGTCACCATGATCTCCCAAGATCAGTCTGAATTTGCTCTGCATGTCCGCGCATTTTTAAAGCTGCCAATCTGTCAAGTGGAGCTACTCGGGCCTTCTGCTTCAGCTGTGATCTTAGGCTCTGGTAAATCAAACAACGTAAGGTACACAAACGTGGCTCAAGCACTCGCTATGCCATTAACGCAAATACGTCTGTTTAGTAAGCCAGATATCAACGGAATACGCCGAATGGGGGTTGCATTAACTCGCCGCCAAACGACCAGCCAAGCGATAGAAGATGCGGTTACTGCGTCTCAAACAATAGAACTGCACTACTAGCCTCACAGCTAATAACGCTATAAGAGCAAAGAAAGGAGCCTAGGCTCCTTTCTTTGCTCTTATAATTCTCAGGCTTTTAAGGGATTCCTTGGCGGCTCATAGAACCACCCTCGCACGGGATCGGTAGATGAAAGTAACGCATAGTCGCTGTTATGGGCTTCTTTCTCAAAACGCGTTTGGGGACGAGACAATGATATCTCTTCTGCAGAATAAGGTCCCTGAGCAACAATCTCCCAAGCCCTTTTTGCATCTTGTTCAGATTTAAAGCTACTCAGTGAGCGTACCATTCCATCAAATTTGTGTTCCGCAACAATAAAGTATGCGTTTTCAATCCACTCGATGTGGATGTCTGATACTTGTTTACGCCGGCGCGCAACAACCAAATCTGGTAGAACTATTGTCTTCATGGTAACCCACCTGAAATATAAGCTTGCAAAAATGATACGTCATTAAGTGGTTGAGGTTTGCAAAGAAAATCACATTGTAACGGTTTGTTACGCTTTTCTTTGCAAAGTCATACCCAAATCACAAGCACTGACTCTTGATAGTACAGTACGAGTACGTTTTTTAAGCAACTTATTCTTGACCTTCGCCCTATTTCGATATACTGTTTATTCATACAGTACTGATTATGAGTACAGTTATTTATCAACCAGTTTAAAAAACGCTGACATAAGCGCATTTTTAATTCGAGAACGGGAGAACGTCATGGATGTGATAACCTTCAACCCCAGCTTAGTGAAGATGAACAAGCAGGCAGTAGTCGCTAACGATGTAACACATGCGTTCTTTGATTTAGGCAAAAGTGACAATACGGCGCTTGAGGGGTTATTACGTTTATTAAAAATGCTGACTCGTGGAGATAAATGGGTTTTATGTATTGGTTATGATTGCTTACTAGATAAGAACTTATTAGTCGCAGCAGGGATTGATTTATCAAAAGTGAGAGTGGTTCCAGCTAATTGCAACGCTGAAAAACAGCGCTATTTAGAGCAAGCATCACATCATGCTCATTATGCGGCCTATTTATTTGCTGATAATAACGGTGAGCTCTCAATACCTAACTGTAATACGCCATGCATTAAGATTTGTAACCAAAGACAAATACATTAATTTAAAACAGCACATTCAGCCTGTTTTATTACAAACTAAATGTGCTACTAAAGGTAACATACTACTGGGCTAACATTGCTTAGCCTAAAACTGATATCGACAAGCTGTCTTGCCAGTCAACATGATTATCCACTGTACAATGCGCTTCTTTTTGAATTATTTGGATTTGATCTTCTTCAAAAGCATAAGGCAGTATGACATCTAGTGAGTTGATGCCCTTCTTACGGGCCAATTCAACTAATCGGATAATGTTATCTGTATCACTATATGATAATGATAACTTATGAAGCGCTTTAGAAAAAAAGTCTTGATGATGAGGTACCGTAAACAACTCTTTTAATACAGCTGAGAAATCGGCTTTATCTTTTGCTGCATAAAATAAAAAATCACTATAGTTAAACTGACAGGTATTACTGATTGACCTATCCATAGTAACCACTCCATTAGTTTTGGTTATTGACTATGTGTTATTCAAATAACCATTAGACTGAAGTAGTTGTATCGTATACGGGTTAAGCATGCAATAAAAACAGACTATTCTCGGCCAAATCAGATCAAGCGGCACACAGTTAAAACATATATTTCACATGATTAACAATTCCATATACTAGTGTTGTTTTTATCAATTAGTTAGCCGTACACAATTGTCATGATAATTAGCGAACTCAGTAATGGCTAAATCATACCTCACTCGCTTCTATTTATTATTCATGTACTCGTGTATTGGGTCGACTCTTTATCTTATACCGTGTAGAAACTCATTTCGTGTCGCCGGATTTCTTTTGAAAATTCCACCCAATGCTGTCGTGGTTGTTGAGCTGGTCGCATCTAAAACACCACGGGCTTTAACACAGTAGTGCGTCGCATCGATGGTCACAGCGACGTCATCGCTCTCTAGTAACACTTGCAGAGCCACCAAAATTTGCTGTGTTAGACGCTCTTGTACTTGAGGACGACGCGCAAAAAAGCGAACAATTCGATTAATTTTAGATAACCCAATGATCTTACTTCGTGGTATATACGCAACTGTTGCTACACCATCAATCGTAACAAGGTGATGTTCACACGTGCTGGTTAATGTAATGTTTTTTACACGCACCATTTCATCACAGTTCATTTTGTTATCAATTAATGTGATCTTAGGAAAAGTCTCGTAATCTAACCCAGAGAAGATCTCATCAACATACATTTTGGCCACGCGGTGAGGCGTTTCCGCTAAACTGTCATCCGTTAAGTCTAACGATAGAACACGCATAATTTCTGCCATGTGATGTTCAATAGCAGCTTTACGCTCTTCTCGATTACTGGTCAGATCATGATTAAGTGGCGTTTCCAGCCCCCTCACGGCAAGTGCATCTTTCACTTTCAACGCCGCACTACTCAACTGTGGCATATTACCTCCGGCACACAATACAATGATAGTGATCTTAACTATCAGCAATACTCCAAAATAATGTCGCAGAATACCTGTATTGCCAGTAAATTACACCTGTTATTTCAATCACCCCTACTCATAGTGCATAATGAACTTAAAGTAATACCACTAAATATAATGAAAGGAGTCAAGCATGGATCAATGCGCCACCCCAGGTTTAATGGATCTCGATAAGGCCCTCAATAAATTGTTGAACGCCACTATTGCTATCACAGAAAAAAAACAAATTGCCTTATCTGAATCTCTGGGTTATGTCCTTGCCACTAACGTTACCTCTCCTGTCAATGTGCCTGCTTTTGACAACTCTGCAATGGACGGTTTTGCTTACTGCAATCAATCAGATAACACATCTTTTACGGTTGTAGGTACTGCCTATGCTGGTGCACCTTTTCAAGGTCAGCCCTCTCAAGGAGAGTGCGTGCGTATTATGACAGGTGCGGCCATCCCCGCGGGGTGTGATACCGTGGTTATGCAGGAGCAAACGCAAATCGACAACACAATAATGATGCTAACCGCACAACAACCAACGGGAAACAATATCCGCTTAGCGGGCGATGATATAAAAGCAGGAGAAACTGTTCTCCGTTCAGGCACTCGGTTATCTGCTCGGCATATTCCGTTACTCGCGAGCTTAGGTATTGCAACAGTTTCTGTCTTTCGCCGTCCAGTAGTCGCCATTATTTCTACAGGTGATGAACTTAAGCCGCTAGGTCAACCTCTAGAGTATGGGGAAATTTACGACACAAACCGGTATACCCTCACCTCGTTGCTGCAGCGCTCTCAGTGCGAGATTCTCGATCTGGGCATAATTAAGGACGACAAATCAAGTATTCGAGATGCGTTCGTTAAAGCGTCGGCATCAGCGGATCTCGTTATCACATCTGGTGGAGTGAGTGTCGGAGATGCCGATTATACGAGAGAGGTCTTAGAAGAGATTGGTGAAATTGGCTTTTGGAAGTTAGCGATAAAGCCAGGGAAACCGTTCGCCTTTGGTAAAATCAACGATACGCTTTTTTGCGGTTTGCCAGGAAATCCTGTCTCAGCGCTGGTGACTTTTATGCAGCTTGTTTACCCGCTATTGCAAACGTTAGCGTCCCAAGAGGCAACGCCAGCCCTAAAACTGGCAGCGACAACAAATTCAGCGTTCAAAAAACGCCCCGGACGCGTTGATTTCCAACGTGGTATTTATCACGTTAAAGATGGTGAACTAACTGTTGAAACGACTGGAAACCAGAGTTCTGGCGCATTCAGTTCATTGGCAGCGGCCAACTGTTTCGTGGTTCTTGAAAGAGAAAGAGGGAATGTGGGCGCGGGTGAAAAAGTGATCATCGAGCCTTTTGACTGGCTACTCGCTTAATTAATGCGCAGCAACTGGCTATCATCGTTGTACAAACAGAAAAGGCAAGGTTATCACCTCGCCTTTTTTACTGACAATGTCGGCGGTTTCGCCTTAATCGTGAAGGCGAATGCCTTCGCGTTCAATAACAATTAGTCCTTGTTTGTACAAGCCACCAATGGTCTTTTTAAACGTTGCTTTACTGGTGCGAAACTCTTGGAAAATCGCTTCTGGCGAAGATTTGTCACTGAGTGGGATAAATCCACCCTTTCGCTCTAATGATGTAAGAATCTTATCGGCTAAGTCATCAACTTTTCCTTTGCCTAGCTTTTGCAGCGACAAGTCAATTTTCCCGTCTGGACGTACATTTTTGATAAATGCTTTGAGACGCTTACCGATAAATAACTTACCAAAAGTTTCAGTTTTAAAGATCAATCCCCAATGTTCGTGGTTGATGATTGCCTTAAATCCTAAGTCGGTGATTTCTGCTATTTGAATTTCTACCTGCTCACCACGTTTATAGTTGGCTGGCGTCTGGTCAAGGAACTTATTAAACTTTGTTGTTCCAACAATACGCCCAGATGCACGATCTGTATATAAGCGAACTAATGTTGATTTACCCTCTTGTAAACGGCAACGCTGCTCACTAAAAGGAACAAGCAGGTCCTTATCTAAACCCCAGTCAAGAAAAGCACCAATGTTCGTCACACCGACGACTTTTAAAAGCCCAAACTCGCCGACCTGTACGGTTGGTTCTTGCGTGGTGGCAATAATCTCGTCATTGGAATCAAAGTAAATGAAGACGTCTAGTTCATCACCAATGGCGGCATCCAAAGGCGCATACTTCTTTGGCAACAGAATATTGCCAAAATCTTCGCCTCCGTCCAAAAATAGACCAAAGTCTACCAATTTGCATACGCGCAGGCGGTTGTACCGGCCAATCTTAATCATGGTGATGTACTCTTAATCAGAAATTTTGCAAGGGGCGGATTATACGTAATCATAGCGCCGAAGTCAGGTCTCATCGACAGAAAGAATGAGGTTATTTCGCGTTACGCTGTAACCAAGTATCAAGTTTATTACCAAATGTCATCCTGTCCGCTTGGCTGAGGGCATCCGGGCCGCCTGTTTGGATACCGCTGCTGCGCAATGTGTCCATAAAGTCACGTATCTGTAAGCGTTGTTTGATGTTGGTGGCGTCTAAAACTTCGCCTCTTGGAGACAGTATCGCTGCCCCTTTTTCAATAATGTCGTTCGATAACGGGATATCTGCTGTAATCACCAAATCACCTTGATTAACTCGAGATACAATCATGTTGTCTGCTTCATCGAACCCCGCCGAGACTTGTAATGTCTTAATATAAGGAGAAGGAGGAACACGGATAGCATGATTAGCCACTAAAATAAGCGCTGTTTGTGTGCGTTCGGCAGCTTTAAACAAAATAGATTTAATTGGATTTGGACAGGCATCTGCGTCTACCCATATTGTCACTGGCATAATTTCTTCCTACTAATACGATAAGGGAAGAGTATATTAACTTCACCTGTTGGTATAGTGCTTTACTCAATAGCCATGCGTTCTACAATATGTCGTGCTATCGGGAAACAGGAGGTGGCTGCCGGCGATGGGGCATTACAAACAACAACACAGTGCTCAGTGTCGTGAAAAACGAAGTCATCAATTAACTCTCCTTGAGCTCCCACTGCCTGAGCACGGATCCCTGCGGGAAAAGGCTCCAAATCGTCTAATGTTATCTCCGGGCAGTACTTTCTTACCTGTTCTAAATACCCGCGTTTCCAAATGCTATTTTTTAACTCAATCAGGGCCGATTGCCAGTGCCTTTTGAGTAAATGGTGGAAACCGCTATAGCCAAACATCGCCAAACTATCACGCACACTAAATGCCCAACGCGCATAACCATCTCGCGAAAAATTAACTACGGCGTTCGGACCGACCGTAATATCACCGTTAATCATGCGGGTTAAATGAACCCCCAAAAAGGGCAAATTCGGGTCTGGTACTGGGTAAATAAGGTGTCTAACAATCTGCCTATGGTGTTTTGCCAGCTTGAAATACTCACCACGAAACGGCACCATTCTGAAATCTGGCTTAGAACCCAGCATCTCTACCACTTTATCTGAGTTTATCCCAGCGCAAACAACCAATTTTTTTGCCTCGATAATCAGTTGTCCGCAATAGCACCGTACACCATGTTCATCTTCTTCTATTTTATACAGCGGTTGACCATAATAAATCTGCCCAGAGGCGTGAAGAATCTGCTCGGCTAACTTTTCTGCAATCTGACGGTAATCAACAATGCCCGTTGATGGCACATAAATCGCCCCCTCACCAACGATGTTTGGTTCGAAATGATGAAGATCGCGAGCGCCATAGCATGCTATTTTAATCTTATTTTGAGCCGCTCTTTCTGCCAACTGGTCTAGACGTTGATATTCAATCTCCGTGGTTGCGACTAACAGCTTACCGCACTCGAAATAATCAATCTCATATTGCTGGCAATAGTGCTTAATATCTTGATTACCTTGCTTACAAAACGTGGCCTTTTTACTCCCCGGGGTATAGTAAACGCCAGAATGAATAACCCCACTATTGTGTCCAGACTGATGCAGAGCCGGGCCTTTATCGGCGTCGACAACAATTATCCGCATATCAGGATATTGACGCTGAATTTCACGCGCAGTACTTAAACCAACAATTCCAGCACCAACCACCAACACATCAGCATGCTTTTGCAACTCAGGCCCCCTCAGACAGGTTCTGTCAACAACACTGCAAGCTTGCTCAATCTTAGGATGAACGAGCAATATAACAGGCAAGTAGTTGTTAAATAGTAGCAAATACCTTACAAGCAAGATGTGATGATCATGGCGTTAACAATAAATTAACGCAATCAATACCACGCTCGCACTCAATAGCCGGTCAACTCCATATATCCGACGCCTTGGTGAGTTCCAGTAAATTCGACAGGTGCTTCCCAATAAGAGAATGTAAAAGGAAGGGGAGGATATTTCTTTTGCGCTTGCACGTCTAAGGCAATGCTATGTGCTGGAATGCGAATCTTCCACTTCAGTGGCCAGACAACGTTGTTTGATCGATGATAACTGATGGGATTCATTTGAAAGTCTTCAGCATCTAAGTAGTGCGTGCCTTTTGCATTGACTAGCGAGCCAAAATAGTGCATTTCTTGCACGTCTCTAACACGATAAACCATCAACTTTTCCGTATCACTCAAATGCAATGACAGCCAATCCCAGACCATTAACTCATTCGGCATTAGGTTAACGCTACTCCATTCGCGGTCAAACCAACCATGCCCAGTCAGTCTTTTCTCTTCAGCAAAAAAAGTCACTCTGCCATCAACAGCAAGGAATGGGTAACTGAAATAGTATGAATTAAGGGTGCCCGCGCGATTTTTGGTGCTATAGCCACCTTCACCTTGTAAAACGGCAACACCTTCGTTTCGAATATTAAATGTCGCGTTGATCTCTGCACTATCAACACTTAATACGCCGGGAAATGGACTCTCGCCGTCACCTTGCCACTCCCAGTTATCAATCCACATTTGGAAAGGTCGACGAATAACAGCTGCCTGCCCAATTCCACCCCGAGCAAAACGTTGTAAGGCAATTTGTTGATCTGGCGTAGATAACACAAAATGTGCCATATAGCGCTGTGGGCTATCCCAACCTTGGAGATTTATGGATGACAGACCAAATCGAAATAGTGTCCATTGCAGACCCCATTGTTGGCCAAACTCATCGGTCAAATTTGCAGTTAGGTACCACCACTCATTGCGAAAATCAACGTGCTCACCATGGTCGCGCGGTAATTCAATCGGTCTAGAGGGAGTCACTTGCGCAAATTGAGAATCATCGCTAACCGCAAAGTTAACAGAAGGTGGACTCTGTGCCTTCTCTCTACTGTTTAAGAAGTAGTTAGCAGCAAAACCAAACACCGCTAACACAAACAAAAACAGTAGAAAGAAATGCCTCATAACGCCTCTCTAAATGACCTCATGGCTGAACGCCTTATCAGCCGAAGTACGGGCCAACCGCCAGCTAACATCAGTGCGACAAGTGAGATACCTAAAATAATAACGTATTGCGACGGAAACAGAACCAACTCCATAGTCCAGCCAAACGAGTGACGAAGAATCCTATCGATCAACAAATGCGCAACCGTAATGCCTAATGGCAAAGCAAATGTCGCTGTTAATAAACCGAGTACCATCAGTTGACCACCACCAATAATCACCAGTTCTTTCCCCGATAAGCCCATACATCTTAGCAGTGCAAACTGCTTAGCGCGCGAAAGCTCTCCCGCGGTTGTCGCAAAAAACAGGCCACTGACGGCAATCACTAACGTTAACAAACCTAATGCATCCGTCACTTTGAATGTTTGCTCAAAGATCCACATCGATTCATTTAATAGCGTTTGCTGATTAGCGACTTGATCATCGCGAAGACTAAACCGTTCAAGCAATAAATTCTCTAATAGATTGGGGTCGGCATCTGCAGTAATTTTAGCCGCTAACCCTACTCGCCCTTGATTCGCATATAACTGACGCCACCGCTTATGCGGCAACATAACCTGCCCATAAGGGTTGCCATAATCGTAGTAAATACCAGCCACACGCCACTCACCTTTAAATGGCTCAGGTAAATGAACGCGTTGCCCTGGCACCCAGTTTCGCTTCAGGGCCAAAGACTCGCTAACAAGAATACCTTGCCCCGTATGGAACTCGAACCAGTAATTAGGAACAGAAACCTTCATGGTTAACGATTCCCTTTCTTCTGAACTCGTTCCAATGCTGGCAGCCTGCAGTGCACCTTGCTCACTATTAAATTCCGTTGACCAACGCCAATAGACACTATCAACATCATCACGCTGCTGTAGCCAATAACTAATCGATTGAACCTCATCAACTTGTGGACGTATATATATATCGGCGGCGATTCGGGTCTGCAACCATTCGAGTGTCGCATGGCGAAAGCTACCCACCATAGTATCCATACCGATGTTCGCGGCTAAGGCCAACATAAAGGCCATTGCGGCAACCCCCCGGTAGCTCAAGCTGGCAGCAGCATCAGTAAAAAACCACCGCAATTTAGGCGTTCTTAATATCAACGCCAAAAAGAAGAAAAGACGCCAAACCAAAAATGGCATCAATAACGCTGCTGATAAAAGAATTAAGCCGATAACAGCCAACCCACTCCACTCTCTTGGTGGCAGTTGATATATGGCATAAGCGATAACTGCCAAGATACAGGCAAACAAAGCCTGTACTCGAAACTCTCGCCGCGTTGCCCGGAACAATGATAAGTGACGAGAAAGCCGAGATGGTGGTGTTCGAATCAAACGAACCATGGGCCAAGCACACGCACACGCTGTCCCTGTTACTGCAACCAAAACACTGACAAGTCCCCATTGCCAATGCCACTCAACTTGATGAGGAACAACGGCACCATACAAGTCGCTCAACGTTAATGCCACTGATGGCATCAACACATTGGCAAGCAACAAGCCAAACATATTGCCACTAAGAACAGCAACGACGAGCCATATCAGCACTTCAACCACCAGCACACTGGTCAACTGACGCCCACCAACCCCAAGCTGACGTAATTGGCCAATTAATGGCTGACGCTGGGTAAAAGAGAGAGACATTGCTTGAAAAAAGATAAACATGCCAACAATAAATGCTAACAAACCCATAGCTAGCAAGTTGCGATGGAAAGCACGTGTGAGTGGCGAAAGGTCATCGGTTTGTCGACCATCCATCCTTAGATGATTGGGTAAGATTTTACTCAGTCGCTGAAGCTGGTTATCAGACATCGCTCCGCAAGCGATAGCGGATAATCCTGGGCTGTTATTCAGTCCTTTCACCAACCCAATGTCAGCCATTAATCGAGCACCACCAAGTAGCCGATCACCGACTAACCTAAACGGTCCAATCGGACCATAGTCTGTCTCTACCATTTGATCATTGGATATACCCAATAATATTGCGTAGCTTTGGCTAATTAGAATAGAGTCAGGATGGCGCGTAAAACGAGACAGTTCAGCATCTGAAAAACTACTCGAATCTAAGTTGAGCATTGCTACAGTATCAATACCCATAATTTCAAGTACTTGATCTTGTGATGTCGTTACAACGGCTCGCTCAAGCGGCACACATTTTGAAAAACCGTTGCGGCGTAGTGTGATATAGGCACTATCCTGAACGCGCTCTCCTAATTGTTTATTGATGACGAAATACGGGAAAGGATTGCTGAGTAACTGTTTATTTAGTTGATAACTCGTTCGTGCCTGATAATTGATTGCCAATACACCAACGAGCAAGGAGATGCCTAAGGTTAAGCCCAACCAAACCAACACCAATTGCAGGCGATGCTTGGTGTAATGACCCCATACTGCATTAGCTACGGGAACGAACATCTAAATGACCCCCCTGCAAACGTACCTGCCCTTCCATGTAGTTAGCAACCGTCGCACTATGAGTCACCATTAACAATGTACACTCAAGTTGCTTTGCCAAGCTAATCAATAATCGCATGACCGCAGCTTCATTTTTTTCATCTAAGCTGCCTGTTGGCTCATCGGCGAGTAACAGCTTCGGTACCATATACAGTGATCTTGCAATCGCTACACGCTGTTGTTGGCCTCCAGACAACTCTTCTGGGTAACGAGACAGTAATGGCATTAAATCCAAATTAGACAAGATTTGTCGCCATAGTTTATCGTCTTCTTTCAGTCCTTTTAGCTGACGACAAAAACGTATGTTATCTGCAATAGTAAGGGTAGGTAAAAGGTTGTATTGCTGAAAAATCATACCTATATTTTCACGGCGAAAATGGGTTCTCTGTCGCTCATGGCATTCATGCAGAGCAACACTATCAAACCAAATTTCACCAGAATCAACAGAGTCTAGTCCAGCAATTAAGTTAAGTAGGGTACTTTTCCCGGAGCCGCTCTCTCCCATCAACGCAATTTGTGCACCACGTTCAATATGGAGGTCAGCGCCCTGCAATACTGGATGGAAATCATCACCATCTCGGTAGCCTTTGCAAAGCTTATTTATAATTAGCATTTATAATTCCGTTATCGGCTATCTAAAGATAACTCTTTCTTCGTCACGCAATTTACCTTATTCGATGAACTTGAGGAAGTGCTGCTACTCTGCAATCAAAAAAAAACTTCAGCCTGCCGAAGTTTTATTCGTTTTATGACCTGTACTATACCTTTTTACATTGGAAACTTTACCAAACACCGCATAAGCTTAAGTCGCAATGTATCTGCTAATCTGTTTGCTAACCATTCAAGGATGAATACTATGATAAATAAGCATGTATTAGTTATCGGCGCCTCTGGATATATTGGCAGTCACTTAATACCGCTGCTTGCCGCTCGTTATAGCCAAATTACGGCCACTGGTCGCTCTCTGCCATTGCTTAAAAAAAGGGGCTGGGATAAGTATGACAATATTTACCTTCGCCAATTAGACTTAGTTTATCAAGATGTGACACCGTTGCTTCAAGACGTTGATATTCTAATTTTCCTTGTTCACGGTATGGCACATGGACATGATTTTATTGATTATGAAATTTCCGTGGCCGAACACCTTCGTGATGGCATAAAAAATAGCCAAATCAAAAAAGTCATCTACCTTGGTGCACTTCAACCTCTTACTTCAAGCCGCAGTGAGCATCTTATCGCTCGCCAAATGACCGGTGAAATCCTTCGTCAAACAGACGTTCCAACCATTGAACTACGCGCTGGTATTGTGATTGGCCCTGGTTCTGCCGCACTCGAAGTGATGCGCGATTTTATTTATCATCTTCCAGTACTATTTACTCCTTCTTGGGTCTCTTCTCGTTCATCGCCTATCGCCCTGCAAAATTTACTCTTTTATCTAATGGCATTAATCGATGCCCCTGACAGTGAAAATCATATCTACGATGTGGCCGGCCCAGAAGAGTTAACCTATCAAAAGCAAATGGTGCTGCTCGGGCACGCGATGGGGAAAAAGGTAAGGTTAATCAAGCTACCTTTTCTTACCCCTGAAATGACCGCCCATTTTTTTGGCATTATTACTTCTGTACCGTCAAACATCGCAAGCGCATTAGTGAGTGGACTACGTTATCACCTCCCAGCTGATGACGCTGAAATCAGGCAACGTTTTCCACAACCATTGCTGCACTACACCGATGCGGTGCAAACAACGTTAGCAAAAGAAGATGAAGTTATCCGCAGTGAGGTGTGGGGGTTTGACCCAGACGCATTAGAACGCTGGCAGCCTGGCTACAGTTACTACCCTAAAAATGCAGGCTTCACCCAGATCACGTCAGCCAGTATTGACAGCCTGTGGGATATTATTGGTCAGATCGGTGGTGACAAGAGGTATTTCTACGCTAACACGTTATGGCGAATTAGAGAGTGGCTCGATTTTTGTGTCGGTGGCAAAACCATTCGGCAACGGCCGTTACACCCAAACCATCTTCAACTAGGTGATTATATTGACTCTTGGAAGGTGATCTCAATAAAGCCACATCAACACCTCTCACTGCTCTTTGGAATGAAAGCCCCAGGGCTGGGGCGACTTGAATTTACTATCTCTGATGAAGGCGATATGCGACGACTCGACATTCGCGCTTGGTGGCATCCTGATGGATTTTCAGGGCTACTCTATTGGTTCTGCATGATGCCAGCACACCTTTTTATTTTTAAAGGAATGGCAAAAAAAATGTGCCAGTTAGCAGAACAACAATCATGATGGCAATTCGGCAACAATTGGACCATTATTTTGTGGATAAAGCACATATTCGCCATGGTACTTAACTTTGGACTTATAGTCGGTAACTTTATGCAGAAGTAGCCCTTGCGCTCTCGCCATCGCAATGAAGGCCACTTTATCCCCGCGTACATAGACTGATAGCGGCTTAGTCAATGTCTCACCATCAAAGCAATTCACTAGTTGCTCACTGCACATCACCATAGAAGCATGCCCATCAGTGAAGTTAGAGACCTTACGTAAAATTGGGTACTCCAAGGTCACTTCCCAATCCGCCTCTTCTACAGCGTCGACCAAACCTTGAATTTGTGCCTCTACAACCGCTGGAAATGCGTCTCTGCCATCTAGCAGATCTCGATAACCGCGTTGAATTTCTTCAAACGCCGCTTTCAGCATGGCATTTTTACCTTGGCTACGTGATAGTTTTTGCCACGCAATTAAGACCTGCTTCGTACTTGGATGAAAGCGTTGTTGTTTAATCGCCTTCGTTACCCAATTACTCAAAAAATAGGTTTCACTCACTGGTGTAGCGGATGTTTTCCCACTCGCAATTGAGGCGTTTAGTTCAGATAAACCAGACTCAACCAGTTCTAATAGGTGTTGATAAAATATAACTGTCATAACTTAACTCTTTAATGCCACTAACCAATAGAATGCTGCAGATACTAAAGCACAGGTTGCCATCGTCAACGCCATCGGCATGGGGGTTGCGTCTGGAATAACGGCAATAATTGCCCCAACAATAGCACCCACCCCAAAGCGTATCGTTCCAGAGATGGCTGAGGCTGTCCCTGCCATTTTAGGATAACCACTTAATAAGCAGGCATTCGTATTACTACCAACCACAGTAATATTACCCATAAACATCATTACTGGTATCACTGTGCCCCACAATCCTAACTGCAAAACTTGTCCTGCAACCATTAAGAATCCAGCAATCAACTGAAGGGTCAAAGACGCACGTAGCATAAAATGCGAGCCAAGTTTTTTAACCATTCGACCATTGAATGTGGTAAACACAATCAAGCATAAAACGTTCAAACCAAAATAGTAGCCGAAGTGCTGGGGATCAATGCCGTAATAATCAATATAGACAAAGGGCCCGGCGGTCAGAAAGGTAAACATGCCCGCAAACGAGAAGGCACCACAAAATATGTACCCAACCGAGACTGGGGTCATTAGTAATTTCACATAGTTACGAAGCGTTTGTCCTATCCGTAACGGCTGGCGATTGTCTTCCGATAAGGTTTCTGGAATCTTAGCAACAACGGCAATATTGACAACGCAGGCGAACAAGGCCAACCCATAAAATATGGCAGGCCAACCCAAGTAAACTGACACATAACCGCCAATTAGCGGCGCAATCAATGGGGCAACCGTCATAACTAACGTGATAAATGACATTGTGCGAGCAAAATCATCTCGTTCAAACATATCTCGCACTAATGCCATAATGACCACAGAGGCTGCAGCCCCTGTAAACCCTTGTAAACCTCTAATCCAAGTCAGCTGTTGGATATTCTGACTAAGCGCGCACAAAACACTCATTAAGGCAAATAGTGCAATACCACAGATTAAGACTGGACGGCGCCCATACGCATCGGCTAATGGGCCAAAAAACACCTGTCCAATCGCGAAACTCGCTGTATAAACAGTTAACGTAATTTGCACTGCGCTCGACGATACATTTAAATCACTCGCAATGCTTGGCATTGCGGGAAGATACATATCTATGGCTAGAGGTGTCAAAGCAGCAATAGCCCCTAGAAGGATTATCAGTGTGAGATTTGTTGTAGTGCGCATGCAAAGCCTAAAAATGAGAGTTCCAACACAAATTCTACAATGATTAACCTAAGCTGTATCGGATAAATGAGTGTTTAAGCGAAAAAAATGGCTGAACCACTTGAAAGTGTATGTTATTTAATCACAGACGCCACTTCTTCTTTGGTAAGTTCACGATATTCACCAGGTTCTAACGTTTCATCTAACTCAATGGCACCGATTTTCTCACGATGAAGACCGACCACTTTATTACCAACTGCGGCAAACATGCGCTTCACCTGATGGTACTTACCTTCTGTAATGGTGATAACCGCTTCAGTTTCTGACAATATGTCTAACTTGGCTGGGCGTGTCGGCTCTTTTTCACCACGCAGCATAACGCCTTGGGCAAATTGCTCAACTGTTTCAGGCGGTAATGGATCCGCTAACTCAACATAGTAGACTTTCTCACACACATGTTTTGGTGACGTAATTCGATGTGACCATTGCCCATCATCCGTCAACAGAACTAAACCTGTGGTATCGCCATCTAATCGACCCGCTACATGTAACTTCTCTGCGTTTACTTCATCTAACAATACAAATACCGTCGGATTAAAGTCATCGACGTGCGAGCAAACAAAGCCGGACGGTTTATTCAACATAATATAACGGGGCCCCGTCAATGCCAGTTCCCGCTGGCGAAAGACAACATTATCGCTAGGCTGCAGCTTCAACGCCCCTTGCTTGACGACCTCACCATTTAGGGTGATTTCTTTGTCTTTAAGAACCTTAACCGCTTGTTTTCGTGTAATACCCAATGTTTCAGTTAAAAATTTATCTAGTCTCATAGTGATCAATATCAGGATTTCAGGGTTTTCATTATAACTAACACTCAGCTTATCGCCTATTTTTAGCTACAATATGGCCTATTGTGTTGCTGCGCATTTTCAATTAGAACGAACATTCTGAAAATATGGCGGTCTCATGAGTGAACTCCTAATGCATTCATCACGTACTTATGTACGTTGTTATCCAAAGGCAAAATGCTATGAACGTTTCTCTATACTCACCCTCGTCAGCGACTTCACCTGCCCTTATTAAGATGGTCGAAGCCTTTTTTATGCATGAGGTGCTGCCGTATGACGCAGCCAAAACTCAAAAAGCCTTAGAGGTCTTACTGGACTCCCCTGCGCTCGGAAAAGTCTGGTTGATTAACGTCATCGATGAGCATAACAACACACACACGGTCGGGCACTTGGTCGTCAGCATCAGCTTTAGTTTAGAAACCGCGAGCCGAATTGCCGTTGTTGACCAGTTTTACCTTGACCCAGAGTGGCGCTCTAAAGGGGTAGGCACGTTTGTTGTGCCAGCCGTCGAAAAAGCACTCGCCAATGAAGGGGTTGGGCAGATTTCAATGGAGGTTAATATTGGTAACGCTGGCGCGAAGCGCTTCTACGAACGCATGGGCTATACCCCTCGACGCCAACACTACATTATGACCAAGCCATTAGTGGTCGAAATTCCTGATGCCATTGAGATGGTCTCTTAGCCTTCCGACATTCTCTGATATCACGTGGAGTAAGTGATACACTTGCTCCGCATTTATCTATCTTCGTGAACACATGTATACACTCAGACCTTATCAGCAACAAGCCGTTGATGCTGTGTTGCACTACTTTCGCCGCCAAGGTGATCCCGCCGTGCTTGTCCTTCCTACCGGTGCAGGTAAAAGCCTCGTTATCGCCGAACTGGCTAAACTGGCTCGTGGACGCGTACTGGTGCTTGCTCACGTAAAAGAGCTTGTTGAGCAAAATCATGCCAAATTTGAAGGTTACAACCTCAAAGGGGGAATTTATTCAGCCGGGCTGGGGCGCCGTGAACACAGCGAAAAAGTGGTGTTTGCTTCCGTACAATCTGTGGTTAGAAATCTTGAGGCATTCAAAGATCAATTCTCTTTACTCGTTATTGATGAATGCCACCGTGTTCCCGAAGACAAAGAGAGCAGCTACCGGAAAGTCATTCAGCATCTACAAGATGTCAATGCCGGACTAAAAGTCCTTGGTCTTACCGCAACCCCCTATCGATTAGGGCTGGGGTGGATTTATCAGTTTCACACTCGAGGCCAAGTAAGGTCGCCAGAACCACGCTTTTTCCGTGATTGCATCTTCGAGCTACCAATTCGGTATTTACTCGATGAACAATTTTTAACCCAACCCAAATTGGTGGATATGGCCGTCGCTGGTTATGATTTTACCAGCCTCACTCCCACCGCGGCAGGACATTATCGAGAGCATGAACTCGACGAAATCATTGATAAATCTAAGCGAGTAACGCCGCAGATTATTGAACAAGTTCGCGCTAAAGCACAAACTCGCCAAGGCGTTATGATTTTTGCATCTACCGTGCATCATGCACAAGAGATCATGGGCTATCTACATGAGGAGTCTGCCGCGTTGATTGTTGGCAGCACTCCTGGTGTCGAACGTGACCAACTGATTGCTCAATTCAAAGAGAAAAAAATAAAATTCTTAGTGAATGTGTCGGTATTGACCACCGGCTTTGATGCACCACATGTCGATTTAATTGCCATTCTTCGACCCACTGAGTCTGTCAGTTTATATCAACAAATCGTCGGACGGGGGCTTCGATTAGCCGACGGTAAAACTGACTGTCTCGTCCTTGACTATGCTGGCAACCATTTTGACCTTTACCAGCCAGAGGTTGGCGATCCCAAACCAGACAGCAACAGCGAAATTATCACTATCCCCTGCCCTGCCTGCGGCTTTAATAACAATTTTTGGGGAAAACTCGACGATAACGGTTTTTTACTCGAGCATTATGGACGTCAGTGCCAAGGTTACTTCGAAGATAATGACGGAGTGCGTGAACTCTGCGGTTACCGTTTCCGTGCTAAATACTGTGATATGTGCGGCGCTGACAATGATATTGCTGCACGTCGCTGCCATCAATGTGACCACGCTTTGGTTGACCCTGATAAAAAGCTGCGTGAAGCATTAAACTTAAAAGATGCGTTAGTGCTGACCTGTCACGACATGAAGCTCACCGCTGGCAAAAATAAATTTGATAAGCCACAGTTGAAAGTCACTTATCATACCGACCAAGACCTACCACTCAGTGAAGTGTGGCCATTAGCAACCAAGGCACAGAAACAGACGTTGTTGGATAAATTTGTGACCCCAACGTTAGTTGATCGTCACCGCCCATTTACCGATACGGCACCGAGTAAAGTGGTTAAACACGCACATAGGCTTGCACCACCACCTATCATTGTTGCTCAAAAACAAGGGCGTTTTTGGCGTATTCGAAGTAAAATTTATACGCAAGAAGTTAACGAATTGGAAAAGAACCAAGCGCCAGAACTACAACAACTTCGTTCCCGTAGTGAATAAGGCGATAACCCTTGCTTTTTAATTGGTTGCAAGATAGTATTCGCGCTCAATTTAATCGTGTTATGCAAGGTCGCATTGCATAACACATAACTTATAGAGTGATCTATTATGAAATTCGAAGCAACTGTACGTACTGACAACGGTAAAGGTGCGAGCCGCCGCCTACGTCACAATGACCAATTCCCAGCAATCGTATACGGTGGCGAAGCTGCTCCAGTAGCAATCGTTCTGGACCACAGCGCTGTAATCAACCAAATGGATAAGCCAGAGTTCTACCAAGAAATCATCCTGGTTATCGACGGTCAAGAAGTTAAGGTTAAGCCGCAAGACGTTCAACGTCACGCGTTCAAGCCAAAAGTTCAACACATGGACTTCATCCGTATCTAATTTGATACTTTGAATCTTGTGTAAAAAAAAGCGCCATTTCGGCGCTTTTTTTATTGTCTGTCTATTTATCGCATGCGGCGATTAAAATAGCGAAGGCTGCTGCGGTAACGGCTTTTCTTCGATTGCTTGCTGTTTTCTTTTCGCTCTTTGCACGCGCTGTTTTCTGGCAAGGCATAAACGGTTCACATTCCGTTTTTGCTCATTCGTCAACGATAGCCATTGAAAACGCTCTTGCCGACTACGATAGCACCCCTTGCAATAACCCCGTTCGTTCAATTGACAAATACCAACACACGGACTCGGAACAGCAAAAAAGTCTAACTGCTCCATAATGTCTCCTTTGGTGATCAATGCATGTGCTAAAACAAGCCTAACTGCGGTTGGGTTAAGTTGTCAAAGTCTTCACCGATAAACGGTAAAATAGCATCCGCGATCGGCTTTAATTGCTTCTCAATATAGTGGTCATAATCAATCGGTGCCACGCAATTTTCTAATGGTTCAGGTCCAGCTACTGTCATTTTATACTCAATCCAACCACCGCGTTGATATTGTAGTGGACGACCATGTTGCGCATTGTACTCATCTGCTAAACGTGCGGCTCGCACATGTGGGGGCACATTTTTGATGTATTCTCTCAACTTACGTCGCAATCGTTTCCGATAAATAAGCTTATCATCCCAGTAACCTTGTCGCGTTTTTTCCACATAATCACGTACATAATCAATCACAGGCTCGCCATGAAACACCTTATGGTACAAGGTCTGCTGAAACTGTTGTGCCAGTGGCGTCCAATCCGTTCTTACTGTTTCCAGTCCTTTAAACACAAGCTGTTCGTTGTCACCATGCCCCAACAACCCGGCATAACGTTTTTTACTGCCAATTTCCTGCCCTCGTATCGTCGGCATCAAAAAACGGTGATAATGGGTTTCATACTCCAATTCCAATGCAGAAACTACATTAAACTGTTCCTCTAAATTGACACGCCACCAGCGGTTTATGTCGATCACCAGCTCTTTACCGATACGATCAGCATTCGACGACACATATTGCCCATTTAACGACACAAATATCGAGTCCGTATCACCATAAATAACGTCATACCCTTTCGCTTCTATTAATTCTCGCGTTTTTTTCATTATCTGGTGGCCGCGCATGGTGATCGATGACGCCAAGCGGAAATCAAAAAAGCGGCAACCCGAAGAGCCTAATACGCCGTAAAACGAGTTCATGATAATCTTTATCGCTTGAGAGAACGCCTTCTCTCCATTCTGTTTTGCCGCCTCACGTGCCGCCCAAAGCTGTTCAATCATCGCAGGTAAAAAATGGTGCCGGCGGTGAAATTGACCGCCGCGAAAACCTTCAATCGCCTCGTTCTCGCCTTTGCCTATCGTTTGATGCAGTCCCTCTATCAAACCGAGCGGGTCAATTTTAAAACTACGAATAATGGAAGGGTAGAGTGATTTAAAGTCGAGCACCAACACCGAATCATAAAGGCCTGGCTTAGAGTCCATAACAAAGCCACCAGGGCTCGCTATCCAGGTTTCACTCGACAAATTAGGCGCAACATATCCCGCCCGGTGCAGTTTCGGTAGATACAAGTTAGTAAATGCGGCAACGGAGCCACCAAAGCGTTCAAGTTCAACCCCAGTTAAACACGTGCGCTGTACAAGAAACTCTAGTAGGTGAGTCAGTGAAAAAATATCGCTGACCAACTTACAATCCTGTAAGTTATAGGTAGCCAGTCCTATTTTATCGTGCCGGAACAGCCTATTGATCTCATCCATTCTGTCATAAGGATTATCAATCGCTTTTCCTGCCCCTAACAGTTCATTCGATACAGATTCTAACGACCAAGAACGAAATGAATACGTCGCTATTTTCAGGCTATCTATGCCATCTAGAACGACCCTACCTGGCAAGGTGACATATGCCTGCTGCTGCGCAGATTGGCGCACAAATAGTGCCTCTCCTCCTCGACCTATTTTTAAGGACATCTTATTGACAGCCGCACGCTTCGCCAGTAACTGCATATCAAAGTCGATAACATTCCAGCCGATCACAACATCAGGATCGAACTCTGTAAACCAACGTTCCAAGGCTTGCAGTAGTCCTCTTTCATCTTTAACCCACTGAACCCAGCTTGGTGCATCTTTTTCTGGCGAACCAACCATAATAACACGCTGAGAGATCTCACTATGCAGACCTACGGAGTAGAGTATCCCTTTCTCGGAACACTCTATATCCAGTGAGACAGTAGACAAGATAGGCTTAAAATCACTGGCCTTACATTTGACGTTACGGTACTCAACATAACCATTTCGCTCAATCGCTTTACCCACAAAAGAAACACTGCCATAGATAAAACGTTCCATCAGATAGCGCTCAGCCAATCGGATATCAGCCTCAAAATGGAGAATCTCTTGTGCGTCCAACTGTTGTTGTGCCTGTACGGCTTGGCGCTGTGTAGAGAAATAGCAGCCAATGACGGCTTGCTGTTGGTAGGTCTTCATCGGTAAGGCACGCAACCGTGCTGAAGGGACTAAATGCGCCACTTTAGCCTGATCACTTGCCAGCGCAAAGAAAACCGACTCTTCCCCCTCCACCACCAGTTTCGCGGGACCGTTTTCAGTCTGTACCCAAAACACAATTTCAGTTTGCTGGCCACGATCACGCACGTGACGAGACAATATAAAACCTTGAGAAACCACACATGCCTCTTTTTGTTCCAGCCTAACCAAATTTTCTTTCTAAATAACGATACTCGTTGGCAATCCAATCACCATACTGACTGAGCAAGATTAACACTGCCCGCTTTGGCACGCGAACACGCCGAGCTAACAGTTGTAGTCGTTCCATCTCAATTTGCTTTTCTGGGTAGCGCTTTAAGAAAGGGCCAATACACTGCGCTAGGCTATACGCCCAACGATTATCCCGATAGACAGTGAGACCAAAACTGGCATAAATCAGCTTCTTTGCTAAAGACTGGCACAAATCCAGATAACTCTCCGCTTTTTTAACGGCAGTAATCTTGTGCTTATACTCAGTGACAACCTGGCCAACATCACCATTAAACGCTTTCGCCACCTCCCATGTTGGCTCAAACTCACCGAACTCATCGCCGATATCTTTACCACTGAGACAAACACAGCAGTGCTTGAACCAAAAGCCCCAATAAAATAACTGGTCTAACCGTGAGACGTCACTCACCGTTGTTAGTTTTAATTCGATCCCTCTAACAAAGGGGTAAAACAACAAAGCCTGTTTTTCAATCGAACGAAGGACAAAAATTTGCTGCGCCGATAACGGCTCATGCAGCAACAAGGTCATATTTAGGTTGGAATCATTCATTCGAGCTTCACCACGCAAAACACTCCCGCTCAAATAGATGCTGTGGAGCGTGCCCGCTAACCCTTGCTTAAGCTGCTTTGTTAGTACGGTTAATAAGGGCATATATTCCGCTTGAAAAGGCGATGTGGTCATGATGTTGTCATTGATAGATAAAGACGAAAAATAAAAACCATCTTATCAATGATCACTCATGGGTACCAAGCTAATACAGTGCGTATGGCGAATTATCCATCGTTCACACCCTCAGGTATTTGCGTCGCTTCCTTTCCATGTTAATTTCATCACAACGTCATACACAGAGGGATACCACATGCCTAGAGCTAGCGAAATAAAACGCGGCGCAGCTATCTCATTAAATGGAAAGCTACTGATAGTAAAAAACATCGATGTACAAAGCCCAAGTGCACGAGGTGCTGCGACACTGTATCGCATGCGCTTTAAAGAAGTCGCGACTGGCGCAAAAGTAGAAGAGCGCTTTAAGGGCGATGATATGATCGACAGCGTTGATCTAAATCGACACAAAGTCACGTTCTCCTACAAAGATGGTGATGAGTACGTCTTTATGGATACTGAAGATTACACCCAATACACACTTAATGGCTCAGACATCGAAGATGAACTGCTGTTTATCACTGAAGATATTGAAGGCCTGAGTGTACTGGAAGTTGACGAGCAAGCCGTAGGGCTTGAACTGCCTGCATCCGTTGAATTGGTAATAGAAGAAACAAGTCCATCGATTAAAGGGGCTTCAGCGAGTGCCCGTACTAAGCCCGCGTTATTCTCTACTGGACTAACCGTTCAAGTTCCAGAGTACATCGCAACTGGCGATAAAGTACGCATCAATACTAGCGAGCGCAAATTTATGAGCCGAGCTGACTAAAGCAGTAAACCAATTCGAGCATACATCTGTAACCACTTTCGGTATACTAAACGTTATTGTTAGATCGCAGGTACTGTTATGTCAGAACAACTCCTAAACGTCGATGAAGTTATCGACGTTGCTTATGATATTTTCTTAGAAATGGCCTCAGATAATTTGGAAGCTGCAGACGTTGCACTTTTTACGCTTCAGTTTGATGAACGTGGTGCTGCTGAAATGGTCGAAACTGGTGCTGACTGGGACAGCCATGTTGGCTTTTCAGTCGATCCTGAGCACTACGGTGAAGTAAGAATCGGGCTTGTTAATGAAGAAACAGATGTGCTAGATGATGTATTCGCACGTCTCTTAATCAGCCGCTTACCAGATGAAAAATTCTGCCATATTCTTTGGAAACGCGATTAAAAAAACCCGCTATAGCGGGTTTTTTATTCATTAACGCAGTATCTACGTTAATCAAGCTTTAGACGATGCTTACCATGAGACACTTTGGCTTTTAGGTAACCTTCGTTGCCATCTTTCACATGCGCAGATGTACCAATAACGTCTTCTATTTCAATACCGTGCTCTTTCAGCTCATTAATCTTTTTAGGATTATTGGTTACTAGGCGAATTTTACACACACCCAACGCTTGCAGCATTTGCGCCGCTTCACTGAAATCGCGTAAGTCATCTCCAAATCCTAGATGATTATTTGCTTCGTACGTGTCCATCCCTTGGCTTTGCAATTCATATGCATCAATTTTGTTATACAAGCCAATCCCACGCCCTTCTTGGCGTAAATAGAGCAAAATACCACCTTGCTGCCCCATACGTTCGATTGTTTCATCTAGTTGCTCACCACAATCACATCGTGATGAATGAAAAACATCGCCAGTCAAACACTCTGAGTGCATACGAACCATCGGTGTCGTACCTTGCTGATCTGCATGCTTAAAAATAACCGCGACATGCTCTTTGTCACTATTTAAGCCTTCGAACGACAGAATTTCTGCAGGGATTTGGCTACTTTTGCCTACTTTGAAAGCGACGCGCGCCCTTACTTTTGCCATGGACTACCTAAAACTACTTATCTGCTGCTCTGATGTTATCACGTGATGATACCGAAAAGGGGTCAAAAGGTGAATGTAATAAATGCGAAAAACGCATCAAGTTTTCTTTCTCTCACTGACCGCCACATTCTACTGGTCGCCTTATCGCCGATAACACCCCACGATTGGTGTGCCTTTCAGATTATCACAGCATAACACCAACCCTTCCGCTCACAAAACCATAACATTTTGCAACCTTAACCACGTACGTAATAAACCCTCGCTACCTTCTGTCCACAGAATAGATAAATAACCTATTAAACAGAAAGATACAAGACAAACAACAAAAAGACAGTAGAAATAACTACGTAATTTTTCATCTATAGGCAGCGGTAAATGTTAAAACCTAGGTATTTGCACGGGTAGCAGAATCTTGCAAGCTGCATCATTCTATCAAGCAATGTAACAACACGCTTAGTTACAGCTCATCCTACATCGACATTCAAAAGGAAATGATAATGATAAATAAAGCGTTTTCACTCAAGAAAACCCTTGTCGCAGTCACGGCAGGTGTATCATTGTTGCTCAGCACCTCTAGCTTTGCTGCAGATAAAGTTTACCGCCTCAAATTGGCCGAAACTTGGGGGCCTAACTTCCCTATCTTTGGTGACACGACGAAGAACTTAGCTGACATGGTCGACAAAATGTCTAATGGGCGACTACAGATTCGCATCGACTCTGCTAACAAGCATAAAGCACCACTCGGTGTCTTCGATATGGTCAAAGCAGGCCAATATGATATTGGACACTCTGCGTCCTATTACTGGAAAGGCAAAGTCCCCAACACCCTCTATTTCACCACTATGCCATTTGGCATGATCGCAGCAGAGCAATATGCATGGTTCTACCATGGCGGTGGGATGGAGCTGATGGAAAAAGTGTATAGCCCTCACAATCTACTCTCCTTCCCAGGAGGTAACACCGGCGTACAGATGGGGGGGTGGTTTCAAAAAGAAATTAACAGCGTTGATGACCTGAAAGGACTGAAAATGCGTATACCTGGCTTTGCCGGAGAAGTCCTTGCTGAGTTAGGCGCCAGCCCGACGAATATCGCCCCAGGTGAGCTCTACACCTCACTAGAACGCCGCACCATTGATGCACTAGAGTGGGTAGGCCCAGGTTTAGATCTACGGATGGGTTTCCACAAAATTGCACCCTACTACTACACCGGCTGGCATGAGCCTGCAACAGAGCTGCAATTCCTTGTCAATAAACGCTCATTTGAACGCTTACCAGAAGATCTGCAGCAGATACTGGTGGTTGCGATGCGAACGTCTGCTTACGATATGTGGGTCTTGAACAACCATGCCAGTGGGGAGAACTGGGAATCGATGCTAGATGAATACCCTAATATCACTGTTAAGAATTTCCCCGATGAAGTACTCGCTGCAATGAGAAAGAGCAATGATGAACTGCTCTCTCAACGCGCTGAAAGCGACGCACTTGCCAAAGAGATCCTCACGTCACAAGCGAACTATTTAAAAACAATACGCCCTTGGACGGAAATCTCGACTCAAGCCTACTTAGAAAAAAATTAAAACGTTGGTCGCGTTAATTTAACACAACCAACAACGTCTCGGCGGGTGCCATGTACCCGCCCTTTCAATACCACTTCGTAAAAGAAAGGGAAATTCAATGAGACACCTCATTCAATGCGAGCGCCTCATCAACCGCTTCTCGGATCTGTTTGGCTGGCTGTCAGCAACACTATTTTTAATGCTGGTATTTAACGTATTCTATGATGTCATTGCCCGCTATGCCTTCAACACCGTTTCCATTGCACTTCAAGAGATGGAGTGGCACCTCTTTTCAGCGGTATTTATGCTTGCCATTCCCTATGCCTTAAAAGCAGGAGGGCATGTTCGGGTCGATATTATTTATGAGAAGCTCAGCCAACGCGCTCAAGCCCTGATTGATATCGTGGGCACACTACTATTTCTGCTCCCTTTTACCCTACTGGTATTTTATTACGGCATTGATTTCGCCAAAGAAGCCTACTCTCTGGGCGAATCAAGCGGCGATCCCGGTGGACTACCCTATCGCTGGATCATCAAAGCCATGATTCCTGTCGCCTTCTTGTCCATCGCTATTAGTGGCATTGGGCTATTACTCCACTCACTAAATCGAATTTTCAATCCTCACCTATTTCACCAGCATGAGAGGGAGCAGTAATGGTCGGTATTATTATGTTTATCGTTGCCCTCTGCGCACTGCTGCTAGGGTTTCCCGTCGCCTTTACATTTGGTGGTATCGCACTGATCTTTGGTGTGTGGGCAGAAGGTGCAGATATCTTTGCCTTTATGCCATACCGAATCATGAGCATCATGCAAAATACGGTATTGATGGCGGTTCCACTGTTTATTTTTATGGGTTTGGTACTACAAAAAACCAAGCTTGCTGAGCAACTTCTCGTCTCTATGGGGAAATTGTTTGGTGGCATACGCGGTGGTCTCGCAATCTCGACCGTATTAGTTGGCTCTTTACTCGCCGCATCCACGGGCGTAGTAGGTGCATCCGTTGTCGCGATGGGGCTTATCTCACTGCCCGTTATGATGAAGTATAACTACGACAAAGGGTTGGCGTGTGGCACAATCTGTGCGTCTGGTACGCTCGGACAGATCATCCCCCCCTCTATCGTTCTCATCTTATTGGGGGATGTATTAGGCATTCCTGTCGGTGATCTCTTTAAAGCAGCAATCGGCCCGGGTCTACTACTGGTTGGCGTTTATATTGCCTACATCTTAGTTTATGCGCTGCTCAAGCCGGAAGTCGCGCGCGCTATTCCTCGTGAAGATAACGTCAGTCGCAGTGAAGAAGTCGTAAAAGCACTTAAGGCGATAATTCCCCCTTTGGCGTTAATCGTTATCGTTTTGGGTTCAATCTTTGCAGGTATTGCGACACCTACGGAGTCTGCAGCGCTTGGCGGTGTGGGAGCGATCATACTTGCCCTAGCCTACCGACAGTTTTCATTCAAAATGCTCTACGACAGTGCCTATGAAACCATCAAAGTGACAGCAATGGTCTTTGCGATCCTTCTTGGTGCAACAGCCTTCTCCATGGCCTTTACCTACACGGGTGGTGATTATCTTGTCGAAGAGTGGTTGTTATCTATACCTGGAGAAAAATGGGGCTTCTTAATCATTACCATGTTGGTGATTTTAATACTGGGCTTCTTTATCGATTTTGTCGAGATTTGCTTCATTATTGTGCCAATACTTGCGCCAGCAGCTGAGATACTCGGCATCAATATGATGTGGTTTGCCATCCTTATTGCCCTTAACCTGCAGACGTCATTTTTAACACCGCCGTTTGGGTTTAGCCTGTTTTATCTAAAAGGTGTGGCACCCAAAAGCATTACAACGATGCATATTTATAAGGGAGTATTGCCTTTTATTTTGCTACAAGTCTTTGTTGTTGTTATGGTTCTCGTATTTCCAGGCTTTTTTGGCATGGCCTAGCGGCTTGGGAGATAACGTCACCGTTCAAAATTCATCATGAATCTTTGAACTATATAACAGTAAGCAATCCGCCCAGTTGTTAACATCTTGTTAATTCGGGCGGATTGTGTGTTTGTATGTCTCTAAAGCTCAAACTGATCTTATTAGCGCTATTACCACTAATGCTAGTCTCTATGACCATTGGATGGATTTCTATTCACCAAATGTCTCAATTAGGGAAGTTAGAGATTGATACCTTTGAAACCAGTCTGATGGAGACAAGAGAGCAAGCACTCCACGACTATTTAGATCTCGCTCTAAACAGTATTCAACACCTCACCGAACGCAACGACATTCCTAAAGTGCAAGCTCAACAGGCTGTAAAGCAAGTCCTTGAAGATCTTACCTACGGTAAAGATGGCTATTTTTTCGTTTACGACCAGTATGGAACCAACCTCGTTCATCCGATTCAGCCTGAGTTAGTCGGCAAAAACTTATATGATTTACAAGATGAAAAGGGTAATTATCTCATTCGTTCTCTATTAGATGCGGCACTCGATGGCGGTGGTTTTCATCGTTACTTATGGCAAAAACCTTCCACTGGTGACACCGTCACCAAACTAAGTTATGCGCGTTGGATACCAGAGTGGCATTGGATGATAGGCACTGGTCTCTATATCGATGATATCGAACAGCAATTAAACCACATCCAGAAAACTATCGACAATAATATTAAAACCACCTTTATGACGGTTTGTGCTCTATTGCTTGTCACTGTCCTTGTTATCCTCTGCACTGCACTAGCTATTAATCTTCATGAACACCGCCTTGCGGATGACAACCTTAAAACCCTGGCGCATAAAACCGTCATGTTTCAAGAAAACGAGAAAAAACACTTAGCAAGAGAGCTTCACGATGGTGTGAATCAGACACTGGTATCAAGCAAGTGCCATTTTGAACTACTCGAAAAACAGCTCCCTCAACTCCGGGAGAACAGTGCATTTACCTATGGCTTATCCACACTCATTAATACCATTACAGACCTACGGCAAATATCACACAGCTTAAGACCCAGCACCCTAGATGATATTGGCTTAAATGCCGCGTTGCAGGGACTGCTTGAGAGTTTTTCCCATCACTCATCCGCCACCGTTCACTATACGCTTCCCCATGAAGCTATCGCATTAAATAGTGATATCTCGACCACACTCTACCGTGTTGCTCAGGAATCTCTAGCCAACATACAAAAGCATGCTTCAGCACATCATGTTGAACTGGTCATTGAAATATTAGGGCAAAACCTACAACTGATCATCCGTGATGATGGTGTCGGTTTTCATTTACAGCAAGCACTCAGCAATGATGGTATTGGGCTAAAGAACATGCGCGAAAGAATCGAATTTATAGGTGGTCAATTTGAGATTGTCACTGAGCCGGGATATGGCACCGAAATTTCAGTTGTTATTACCTACCCCAACATAGAGGAAATATAATGGCCATACGCATTATGCTGGTTGATGATCATCAAGTGGTGATTGAAGGGTTTAAAGCCCGCTTGTCACATGAAACAGGCATGGATGTTGTTGCCACTGCCAATAATGGTCAACAAGCTTTAGAGCGCCTCGCTACAATAACACCAGATGTTATTTTAATGGACTTCAGCATGCCGGTGATGAATGGACTCGAAGCAACAAAAGCCATTAAACAGGCTTACCCTGATGTCAAAGTACTAATGCTAACCATGCATGATAGAAAGGAGTACATTATGCAAGTTATGCAAGCTGGAGCTTTCGGCTATATCCTCAAAGAGATCTCTGCAGAAGAGATGGTCAATGCCATTCAAACCGTCGCTCAAGGGGCAACCTATTTTTGTCAAACAGCCAGCAATGCTCTCTTTTTTAACACAGAACGTGCAGTAGACAACCATCAAAGTACCCCTCTCAGTCGCCGAGAAAAGAAGGTACTCGCGTTAGTGGCAAAAGGGTTAAGTAATAAGAAAATTGCCCAGCAACTAGACATTAGCACGCGTACAGTAGAAACGCATCGACAAAACATACGCTACAAACTAGACATCCAATCAACAGCAGAATTGGCACAGTATGCCTCAACTCATGGAATCAATGAATAAATCCACCATTATCATAGCGATCAATAGTGAACTTGATTACACTGCAAAAATAGCAGTCAACGACAACATGAAAAAAGCATGCCTTCACTCTCTATTATTACAAGAATAATTAACGGGTTTCGTCAACGTTCTCATCCATGGATAGAAGCGCTGCTTATTTTCGTTATTGGTTGTATGCTGATTGCAGCGATACACTATCCCGTTGGTTCTTATCTGCTTAGATCTGACGTATCTAGTAAATTAAATTCACTGATCTACCACTATTACAATCGGATTTCCGGCGTTGAATCTGCACTCAATCAACTCGATAAACAGCTAGCATTTGACTGCAGTGACAACGATATTCAGTTAATCAGACAAACCACAGAGTCATCCGTTGGTGTACAACTTATTGAGGTCAGTAGCTTAGAATCTCGCTGTAGCCAGTATGGCAATAACAATGTTCCCGAAGTGGATCCTAATGTTCCTACGCTGCACCATCTTAATCTTCCTACTCACAAAATTTCGGTTTATAAGAATCATCGACTGAATGTAGAGTTTCAATTTCCTAATGCAACATATCGAGTCATCACTGATCCTTTACCGCATATCTATATTGACCACGACAAGTGTCAACAATGCCTAACCTTGTCATTAGTCAACCACCGTGGAGAGCACCTTTATGTCTATGACATGAATCCGGGTCAGGAATATTTCCCCGTGGCAGGACAAACGCTATCAAGCAACCTGTCATTACATATCGAGGGTAACGCCGAGGCTATTAAATATTATGTCTCTCATTGGCATTTCTATTTGAGACTTATCAGCGTCATTGCTCTGATCGTCATTTCGCTATTATGGGCAACCAGAAAAACAATAAAATGCTCTTTAACCCAACTTATCGACAGTGGCATTAAGAATGACGAATTTATCCCTTTCTACCAGCCCATTGTTGATGCAAAAAATAAGCAAATCGTCGGTTGTGAGGCGCTCATTCGCTGGGTAAAACCCGATGGTGAAATAATCTCGCCACTCAGCTTTATTCCCCATGCTGAGACTAATGGTCAAATAAAGCCGATTACCATGCAATTAATCAACAAAGTGGTCCAGCACATTATTGCACCGCAGTGGAGTTATCCGTCATTCTATATCAGCCTTAATATCACACCTGAACAGCTAGAGGATAATGGCTTTGCTGAGCATATAATTGCCCTTCTTGAAAAGCATCATGTCTGTGCTTCATCTTTCGCCATTGAAGTAACAGAACGTACCCCGTTCCAAAACCTGTCCAAAGCATATTCTTGTATGACCAAATTAGATAAGCACGGTATTGCGATAAAACTCGATGATGCTGGTACTGGGTATGGCGGTTTTTCCTATCTGCAATCGCTGCCAATTCACACCCTAAAAATTGACAAAATGTTCATTGATACCATAGGGACAAAAGATCTGAAGCGCAATATACTCGAATCTATTATTCAATTTGGCCACACTGCTGGCCTGACTCTGATTGCAGAAGGGGTAGAAACTCTGCAACAAGTAGATTATTTACTCGCGCACAACGTTCACTATATGCAAGGCTTCTACTTTGGCAAAGCAATGCCTTTTGAAGAATTTCGGCATCATTGCAAAGAAAAGTACAACCAATAAGGCAAAAAAAGCCACCAATCAACGAAAAGCCCCCCTCTAGGTATTGTTATTTCATACGATAATTCTAGAATGTCACCGTTTTAAAAATTCGACCAATACGTTATCGCTTTAACGTACTGGCTAATCTAATTAAGGAAACAGAATGATTCTTGTTGTTGGACACAAAAACCCTGACAGTGATAGCATTTGTTCAGCGCTTGTTGCCGCCGAATTGTTAAAATCTCGCGGTCTCGATGCAAAAGCAGTACGCCAAGGTGATCTTAACCGTGAAACCCAGTTCATTTTAGATCAAGCACAAGTCGTGCAACCTGAAATGTGCACATCAGTTGCAGGCCAAAACCTATGGCTAGTCGACTTTTCAGACCTAACCCAAGGTCCTGATGATATGGCGGATGCTGAAGTCTTGGGTATTGTTGATCACCACCGTTTAGGTGACGTAACAACAACAAATCCTCTTGAAGCATGGATTTGGCCTGTCGGTTGTACTTCAACCATTCTATTTAACTTGTTTAAAATGGAAAATGCTCAGATCACACAACCAGTAGCAACACTGATGCTATCTGCAATTCTTAGCGACACTGTCGGTTTTGCTTCACCTACCTGTACGCAAAAAGACAAAGATGCCGTTGCTGAACTCGCGCCACTAGCTGGCGTAGAAGATCTAGATGCTTTTGTTAAACAGCTACTCATCGCAAAAACTGACATTGAAGGCCTAAATGCTGCTCAATTAGTAGAAAAAGATCTTAAAGCTTACCCATTTAATGATCGTCAAGTTGTGGTTGGACAAATTGAACTAGCAACATTAGAGCAAGTAGATGGCATGATCGAAGCGCTTGAAATCGATTTACAACGTCGTTGTGATGAAGAAGGTCTTGCGTTTGCTGCTGTTATGCTAACTGATATCACGACAAGCACAACACGCCTACTGTTCAAAGGTGAATGGTCAGATAAACTTGCAGCACACCTTACTGATGGTGTACTGATGATGGAAAATACCTTAAGCCGCAAGAAGCAAGGCTGGCCTTGGCTTCAAAACGAACTCGCTTAAACGATGGGTTCGTAATCCTCGTAACTAAAGGGCAATTTTCATTGCCCTTTTGTTTTGCCAATCATTAAGAAACTGCTCACCCACTTCGTAACCATGCTGGTAATCAGCCTCCAATTCCTCTTGCTTACTTAATAGTGCCGAGGACAATAGCTCTTTTTGCGGAGCAATTTGTATAACGTCTATACCACTGGGCAAAGATGATAATAATTGCGCCGTTTCCTCAGTATTACGATAGTGACTCATCAGCATATCTAACATTTGTGGACTGAAATCACGCCCCTTCAGCGCTTGCAACCGATAAAAATGATCACCACTAAACAACCAACGCCCTCCCCCTTGGGTAAACTTTAGTTCTCCAACTTTTTTAGAAACTTCGTCACTTAAATTGCTGATCACCGTTGACTCAAGCCACTCTTTCTTAAGTATTTGCAGCTTCTCGGCGAGTTGAGCATGAAAGCTTTTCAACATATCCAGTTCTGCCCCCAAGTTTAAGCGAGCAAGGTACATGGGGAGTTCTGCTTCAACACTCTTTCGCCATGCCTCTATGCCTGCTTCTATATTAGCTAGCGAGGACATTGTTTCCTCCTTTATTGGCTCTGTTCTAATAATGACGATCTGTTTAGCACCTTGCCGAATGGCTTCTTTGACTGGGATGGCAGAACTCACGCCACCATCAACCCAGTAAAGCCCCTGCATTTCAACCGGTTCTCGAAACAACATCGGGATTGCACATGTCGCTTTCGCCAACGTAAACCAATCATGACCAAAAATAGGAAAGTAAAAATCCTGTAAACTACTTTTGTGAGTCACGCCCGCCAAAGCGTGCCTTCCCTCGCTCAAGGTCTTTTGTGCCGTGGAAAAATCAAGATCAATCGCGCCGCCGCTAGTGGCTTCTTTTAATAACCAATCAAGGTCCATCGACTGCTGTTGTCGAATAAATTTAAATAGATTGAAAAAACGATCCTGGGTCGTTAACTCAGAAATAAAGCGAAAACCAAACTGAGGTTGACGGCTAACAAAAGAAGCAACGTTCAGAGCGCCTGCTGACACACCAATATACAGGCCAAATGGATCAAACCTCGCGTGCTGAAATGCATCCAAAACACCCGATGTGAACACCCCTTTTTGCCCACCCCCTTGCGCCACTAGGGCTAAATTCGGGCATGGCTCTGAAAATACCGTCATTCACAGCCTCACTTTTAATGATAACGTCATCTTATCATCAACCTATTTACACAGTATCAATTTGAGACTGCAATCAGTCCAAACGCCAAAATAGTTGATAATGCAATAACAACAACGACAACCGCCCACTTAAGTTCTGTATCCATTACTCTTTTCTCCTTTTTTACTTTCAAAGTAAGTGTAGATGAGCAAAATAAAACAGATTGTTAACAACATCACACGATGCACACATAACGCACTAAGCAGCCGCACCACGCCGTGACTATTTATGCACAACACCTCACCGAAAACCCAAACAAGCAACCAAACCACTGCGCAGCCACAACAACCAAATAGATAAAAACGCAAATATTCGCATATTTATTCTGTTAACAACATATTAATGGTGCATATATAGCAAAAATGTTGCAAAAAACAGGCGATTGAATGAGTTAACAGCAATAGATTGAAATGATTAACTATCCACAAATAAAAATATTATTCTAAAAAATATCAATAACTCAGGGATATCATCGAGCTTTGGGGGAGCTAAATCTATACGTTAAGCTACCTCCGATGATAAGTATGGTTGAAAAGTTCATTAAGCATCAACATTTCAGAAACATCTTCTATTGTATTATCTCCAAGCAAACGATAATCTGCACGTGTCACAATTAGCGAATCATGTTGATTTCGCAAATACAACATCACAAATAACAGATAGTAAACCTATTTTAATGGAACTAAATAGGATAAAACACTACTAGGAGTTTAAAATGCAACGAGAACAGTGGGGATCCCGTGCTGGATTCATATTAGCTGCTGTTGGTTCAGCCATCGGGCTGGGCAACATCTGGCGCTTTCCATATATGGCGTACGAAAATGGCGGTGGTGCCTTCTTTATTCCTTACCTTTTTGCCATGCTCACCGCCGGTATTCCTTTTATGATCATGGAGTTCACGTTGGGCAGCCGCTTACGCAGCGCTGCACCACGTGCATTCGCTAAAATCAGCCCTAAATTAGAATGGCTTGGATGGTTTCAGGTCTTTATTGCTGGCATCATTGCTGTTTATTATGTTGCCATCATTGGCTGGGCAATTTCATACATTGGCTTCTCGTTCTCACAAAGCTGGGGCACAGATACCAATGCCTTCTTCTTCGGAGAGTACCTAAAACTAGGCGATAACCTACCAACTAAGTTAGGCTCAATTCAGACACATATCGCGGGACCTATGCTACTGGCATGGCTAATCACCTTTATCGCTATCTTTAGCGGTGTTAAAGGTGGGATCGAACGTGCTAGCAAGATCATGATGCCAGTACTGTTCTTTATGGTACTTGCACTTATCTTACGCGTAGGTTTCCTTCCTGGTGCGATGGATGGACTGAACTTTATGTTCAAACCGGATTTCAGCCGTATCATGGATGCCAAAGTATGGTCAGCGGCTTACGGTCAGATCTTCTTTACCCTAAGTGTTGGCTTCGCCATCATGATTGCCTATTCAAGCTACTTGCCAGAAAAATCTGATATCAATAATAATGCCATGATGACCGTTATGATTAACTGCGGATTCTCAATCATGTCAGGCATCATGATCTTCGGTATTCTAGGCTACATGGCACAAGAACAAGGTGTTGCGATTACTGAAGTCGTTTCAGGTGGTGTCGGCCTTGCGTTTGTAACGCTACCAGCAGCCATTAACTTACTACCTGCACCTTATATCTTAGGGCCGTTGTTCTTTATCGCATTGACGGTAGCGGGTTTAAGTTCAATGATATCTATCATTGAAGCGGTAACATCTGCGGTTATTGATAAAACCAAACTACCTCGTAAAAAGGCAGCAGTGCTTGTTTGTGGCTTAGGTACCTGTTGCTCAATGCTATTTGCAACCAACGGCGGTCTGTTACTGCTAGATTTGGTCGACTACTTTATGAACAACGTTGCGCTATTATCTAGCTGCCTTGTTGAGTTAATCTTGATCGGTTGGATTCTGAAGCAATTACCTGAACTTCGTAGCCATGCTAACCGAGTATCTGAAGTGCATGTCGGCAAATGGTTTGATCTGTGTCTACAATTTGTTAGCCCGATTTTACTTGCCATTATTCTAGGCACCAACTTAATCAATACCATTGCGAATGGTTATGAGGGTTACCCTGTGTTTGACCTCATCGTATGTGGTTGGGCATTGGTTGGAACAATGCTAGTCGTTGCGTTACTGATTAACGCGAATAGCAAACCTGTTGTTGATATTACGGAGGCATAACATGGAATTCAGTGCCATCATTATGATGATAATTGGTCTGGGATGTACTTGGGGCGGTGCTGCCATCTGCATTCGCCGAGCCATGAAAAAGTAATTCTCACCTGAGAATAGAAAAGCAGCGCTATCGCGCTGCTTTTTTTTATCTTTTTTGTTTCTCTTTGTAACATAATCACCTACAATTGACCCACATATACAATGAGTTACCTATGAGTTATCACGGATGATACTGATGAAGAAATTGATGTTAATGCTGGTGCTATCCCTCACCTGCACCCTATCCTACGCAAACATTACCTCATGCCAAAGTGAAAAGTATCATCAATACGTCGACGCCAGCTTAAACTGGTATCAAGCGTTAGTTGACATCACGCGTGAAGATAACCCGTCGCTCGCCGACGTTGGCCAATGGTTTTTACAAGGTAGACAAACCCATTTTTACTTCAATCGCACGGCCGTTGACTGGTATCTTCAACACGCCCCATCTGAGTTAAAAACTCATCTTCCAATTGAGTCTTGGCTTGACTTAAGTCAAGAGAAAATCAAAGCATTAGCCAATAGTGAACACCCGTTATCTCAAGATGCACAAGTGGTTTACACCCTTCGCCAGCAACAAGCACATGAACAAAATTATGCTCTCAGAAGTGCATTTGCAGATTTGCTCAGTACTCCGACAAAAATAGAAGTACCACTAAGCGCATACAATGATGCAATGGCTAGCCTTGCATTAACTTCATGCCAAAACAAATAACTAGGGTGTATAAAAATGCGTTTAACTGTGATGATTTCTGCAGCACTGGCTATCGTGCTATCTCAAACCTGTTTAGCTAAAGCACCCACCAGTGCAGGTATCTCTGGTGACATTGGCCTTAGTGCCCTCTATTTACAATCTCGATCTCAATTTAATACTGAAGAGAGCACCACCGAGGATTTAACGTCATCCGGCAAGCAGAACGATAAGCTGGCTGTCTACCCGTTGGGAAACATCAACTACACCTTTAGTGACAAACGCAATCAACTCTATTTCGGTACCAGTCGCGCTGATGTTGCACTAGGCAACTTTCATCTTGAACTTGGTTTACGCCACTGGACTGCAACCAATACCGAATACAGTATTGGCTTTATTCCTGGTGTGCTAAAGAATGAAACGTGGTCAGATCCTTACCTAGTTCAACAGCCACGAACCAAAACTGACACTAATACTTGGGCGGTGAGGTTTCAAGCAAAAAACATCCAAACCCTACCTCTTAGCCTCGAGGTGGCAGCAGGGAAATTACGCATTGATTCCGAACAGAGTGGCCACTCTAACATTAGGCCGTTAGATACCTCGGTCCTTGACCGCAATGCTCAGCTCTATTATGGCAAGCTAACATACAGTCACGTTTTTGGACGCCAGCTTATCGCATTAACATCCGTAGACTATCTAAGAAATGATGCCGACGGTAGTGCCATGGCCTTTCATCAATTTGGTGTAGAAGGATCGCTAATTCTTAATCAACGCTCTTCATCTCTGATTACGACGTTGGGTTATGACCGTGCCAACCATGATGCATTGAATCCAATATTCCATCAAAAACAAAATGACGATACGTTACGTCTCTTTTTTGCCTACGAGTATCGAAACCCGTTTAACTGGGAAAGCTGGTCTATCGTCTCTTTATTAGGCTACCAAGATACCAAATCCAATATTCGTTTTTACGATAAAGATAGCTTATTGATTTCATTGGGTATGAACTACCGTTATTAGGATGTCGACCCTGTTACGCTACCCAACTCAATTACCTTAACGTTTTTGCAGTTTTTTTTTCGTCATTTTTCCGCTAACCTCTGCCAATAAACACGATATTGGCGCTGGTGACAAATACCGTCCCCCGCTAGCAAGGACGCTAAAAAGACAATGGTAAAAAACACTAAACCCGCAGTAGCAACAATCGACAATCTTGCGCGCATTTTTACAATACCAGAAGCGCCAGACTCTACGTTGGCAAAAGTCGAGAAACAGATTTCTGAAAATCTGAACGATTTTTTGGGCACACACATTGCTGCGACAGAAAAACCACTGTCTGAAATAGAAAAAGACTTCAGCTCAGCCGTCCTGCCAGAAGTACCAACCTTCGTTTCAGAACACACAAAGTTCTTATTAGAAAAGCTCGTCGCCCAGTCTGTGCATACCTCCGCGCCCAGCTTTATCGGTCACATGACATCAGCGCTACCCTATTTTCTGATGCCGCTGTCCAAAATAATGATTGGCTTAAATCAAAACTTAGTAAAAATTGAGACCTCTAAAGCTTTCACCCCCTTAGAGCGTCAAGTGTTAGGGATGTTACACAACTTAATTTACCAACAAGATGACGCGTTCTACTCAACTTGGATGCATAGCGCACAACATTCATTAGGCGCATTTTGCTCAGGGGGTACAATTGCCAATATTACTGCGCTTTGGGTCGCACGCAATAACTTGTTAAAAGCAGACGGTGACTTCAAGGGCGTTGCACAAGAAGGCCTATTTAAAGCGATGCGCCACTATGGCTACCAAGATCTCGCTATTCTCGTTTCTGAGCGCGGTCACTATTCTCTAAAAAAAGCAGCCGATATTCTGGGCATTGGTAGAGAAAACATTATTGCGATCAAAACCGACTCACACAACCGTATCGATACGGTACACCTTGAAAAAACACTTGAACAACTTACTCATCGTCAGATAAAACCGTTAGCCATCGTTGGTGTTGCAGGGACAACAGAGACCGGGAACATCGATCCCTTACACACACTGGCCACCATCGCCAAGAAATACCAATGCCATTTTCATGTTGATGCTGCATGGGGAGGCGCGACATTAATGTCAAACAAATACCGGCACCTCTTAACCGGTATTGAAGCGGCAGATTCCGTCACTATTGATGCGCACAAACAGCTCTACGTTCCGATGGGTGCGGGAATGGTTATCTTTAAGCGTGCGACCGCAATGGGGTCTATCGAGCATCATGCTGAATATATTCTGCGGAAAGGCTCAAAAGATTTAGGCAGCCATACGCTTGAAGGCTCAAGAAGTGGCATGGCAATGCTTTTGTTTGCCTGTTTGAATGTGATCAGTCGCCAAGGATATGAGCTGCTAATCAATCGCAGTATTGAAGCCGCGCACTCTTTTTCTAAAATGATTCAGTCACAAGTTGACTTTGAGCTTGTCACTGAGCCAGAGCTTTGCCTGCTCACTTATCGCTATGTTCCAGCAGTCGTTAGTGATGCCATGCAACACGCCGATGCCGAACAAATGCAACAGATGAATGCCCTACTCAATGACCTCACCAAATTTATTCAAAAACGACAACGCGAATCGGGTAAATCCTTTGTATCACGCACAAGAATTACACCTAAAAAGTACCATGGCCAACTCACAACCGTATTTAGGGTCGTATTAGCCAACCCTTTAACGACCAATGATATCCTTTTAGCGGTTCTTGAAGAGCAAAGAACTATCGCGAAAAGTAGTCAGATTGCTTACCCACAACTGGTTGAATTAGCCAAATTAATTAAGCAACAGACCCAGAGCAAGCTATGATTAAGATCTATCTTGATACAGTTTGTTCAGCACATACGATACCTGAAGCAGAACAAAAGGTGGGGTAACAAACTCTAACTGGGTAAAGGTGACGTGATGTCGGAAAATCGTTTAGTCAATGAGAATCGTGCGCAGATGTATTGGTGGTTCTCTTCGCTCTTTTTTACTGAACTATCAGAAAAGCAGCTACAGCATTATTTAAGCCACGGATTTTATCAGTTTTTAAATCAACTGAGCCAGAGCGAAGAGCTGCAAACTGCCGCCGACAGCTTCCTCGCCGCGCTGAACAAAGTAAGCCAACGCGATGATGCACAAATTGAGTTAGCCGCCGATTTTTGTGGCCTCTTTTTAACCGGCAACAAAAGCAATGCCCTTCCATACGCATCAATCTATCTAACCCAAGACAAGTTAATGTTTGGCGAACCAGCATTGGAACTCCAACAGCTAATGCATGATCACAATATTGGTTTAGCCACAGCGCACAAAGAGCCGGCAGATCACCTTGCTATTATCCTCGATTTTATTGGCAATTTAGCCATTAAAACCGTTGATAATCGTCATAATGAGAGCACTGATGATACGGTAAGCCAAAAAGACATCGCACGGCATACCGAAAACCGATACCTCACTGCACATCTCAATGAGCAACTGGGGATCCTTGAGAAATATGTCCAAAGCTGGCTGCCACAATTTAACCAACGCTGTCAGCAATGTGATCCTTTCGGGTTTTATGCCGCTGCAGCCGAACTGCTCATTGCCTATATCAATTATGATATCGAACTATGCAAGGAGAGCATTCTTGAACTTCAACAGAACGATAGTTTTCCTTAAATTAGAGAGGGCCTTTAGTTTTCATTACTGTTTGCACCCTCAATCATCGGCGTTTTTCTACAATAAATCACATCCTGATATGAAAATGATAAAGATCCTATCTCAAACATTGCACTATCATTGTTAGCAAGTAGAATGTGAACGCAAGCGATTAAATAGTGAAATTTGCATTACCGATTTCAAGCAAGTACTTAAATTATTAAGCTCAACTATAACGGTAAATAGACGGGCAATCAGAAGAAAAGAATGGCGACGATTAAAGATGTTGCACGCATGGCAGGGGTATCAACGACCACTGTTTCGCATGTTATAAATAAAACCCGTTTCGTAGCAGAAGCCACTCAAAAGAAAGTATGGGCTGCCATCGAAGAGCTAAACTATGCCCCGAGTGCGGTAGCGCGTAGCTTAAAGTGTAACTCAACCCGCACAATTGGTATGTTAGTCACTAAATCAACCAACCCCTTCTTTGCAGAGGTGGTTCATGGTGTGGAAGATTATTGCTATAGGTCGGGGTACACCCTCATCTTGTGCAATACAGAAGGTGATCTAACAAAACAACGCGACTACCTTCGAATGCTCGCAGAGAAACGTGTCGACGGCTTGCTGGTGATGTGTTCCGACCTAGATACTGAGCTTCTCACGTTATTAAAACGCCAGAAAGAGTTGCCAATGGTCATTATGGACTGGGGGCCAGAGTCAGTCACAACCGACAAAATACAAGATAATGCGGAAAAAGGCGCATACCTCGCAACGAAGCACTTTATCGAAAACGGTCATACTAAAATTGGCTGTCTCTCGGGTCAATTGCATCGTGCTACTTGTATTGAACGAATTAAGGGTTTCACTACCGCACTCAACGAAGCTGGACTTGACGCGAATCAAGACTGGATTTTAGAGGGTGACTTTGAATGTGAAACCGCCGTTGTTGCGGCGCAAAAATTCATGGCAATGGAAGAACGCCCTACTGCCATTTTTTGCTTCAACGACATTATGGCAATGGCACTGATCAGTACGTTTGAGCAAGCAGGCCTTCGTGTGCCACATGATGTTTCAGTGATTGGTTATGACAATATCGATTTGTCTCCATACTTTTCACCGCCGTTGACCACTATTCATCAACCTAAACACCGCTTAGGTCGAAAATCTGTTGAGTTACTCTTAGCGCGTATCAAAGACAAGGGAAATGACAGACAACTGTTTATTATGGAGCCAGAGCTGATTGTTCGCAATTCAGTTAGACGCCTTAACTAGTCAACCTATTCCCCCTTAAAATACACAAAAAATGTTAGAGCCAGTAGCATACCGCTACTGGCTCTTTTTGTGGTTTATGCAAAATATCTACCATTATATTCTTTCAATTTCTTATCCTTAGCTGATTCCACTGAACCGATGTCACACTTTTAAATTGGGATGAAGATCATAAACTAAGATTAAGATAAGCTACTGCGTGTCACGAACAGGGCAAACCTTTCGAAAGATTGGGACGCAAAGCTTCCGGCCTAACCGTCAGAAAACATAGATTTTTTTGACGAATGGTAGCGGGGTTGCCGATGGAAAAACCAAATATGACGATGCATGACTGTTGACACTACGTTGACAATCTTTTCGTACGCTTGGTCTATTCTTGGTTCCTAGCTCTGATTAGTGGTGACCTATTCACATAATCACCGAGATGTAGCATGGACAAACCAGTACTAAAAAACTCAATTAAATTATTATCCAGCTTCGGGCACATAAAGTCGCGCTCAATGTTTGGTGGGTTCGGCCTATTCTTAGGCGAAACCATGTTTGCATTGGTTGTTAACGACAAGCTTCATTTACGTGCCAACGCAAGCAACGAGCGCGAGTTCAAAGCCAGCAACTTTGAACCGTATATTTACAAAAAACGCGGCTTTCCCGTCGTTACTAAATACTACGCGATCCCGGAAACTTGGTGGGACACGCCAGATCAGATCATATCGCAAGCCTCCGTTGCGCTATCTTCTGCCCAACAAGATAAAGAGGAGCAAGTCGCAAAAAAAGCCAAACTACCCGATCGTATTAAGGATCTGCCCAATTTACGTTTAGCCAATGAACGTATGTTGAAAAAAGCAGGTATTGCTTCAGTCGATGAGTTGGTGGAAAAAGGTGCATTAGAAGCATTCAAATTGCTGCAGCAATCACAAGGAGACAATCTCAATGTCGAGCTATTATGGGCGCTGGAAGGTGCAATTACTGGCAAACATTGGTCCGTGGTTGGAGAAGCAAGACGCCAAGAGCTTCTAACTCATCTAAATCAATAACCCCTCAATAAAAGCCACATCACACAAATGTGGCTTTCTTTTCATACTCGTTCTATTTTTTCACCACATTACGTCACACGCATCTATAATTTAGCGTGATGCCATAATGGAGAGTGATAAATATGAACTCCGACAAAAACAACGATGCACCCTGCGCTAAACGAGAATGGCAAGCTTACTTGTTTACCATCCTTTTTCTCTTTCCAATCCTCTCTGTCATCTTCGTTGGCGGTTATGGTTTCATTATTTGGATGCTGCAAGTCTTCTTCCTTGGCCCTCCAGGTCACGGCTAACGCCTTTATCGCCCGAGCTCTATCCAAAATAACTAGATTGAGAAATCATTATGAAAGAAAAACTAAAAGCAATATGGCGCGCATTCAATCGACCAGCTACCCATATCAGCCTAGGCGTGCTGTGTCTCGGCGGCTTTATCGCCGGCGTTATATTCTGGGGTGGATTTAACACCGCCCTAGAGGCTACTAATACCGAAGAGTTTTGCATTTCGTGTCACAATCAACCCGACAACGATCTTGTTTATACCGAGCTGCAAGAAACAGTACATTGGTCTAACCATTCTGGCGTTAGAGCAACATGCCCTGACTGCCATGTTCCTCATAACTGGACCGACAAAATTGCTCGTAAAGTACAAGCCAGTAAAGAGGTCTTTGCATGGTTTGCTGGCAGCATTAGTACACAAGAAAAATTTGAAGAAAGGCGCCTCGTTCTTGCTCAGCATGAATGGGATCGCTTCGCAGCAAATGGCTCACTCGAATGTAAAAACTGCCATAACTACGCCAGTATGGACTGGGATAGCATGTCCAACACAGCAAGAATACAGATGCAACAGGCAGCGGAGCGTGATCAGAGCTGTATTGACTGTCACAAAGGCATTGCGCATAAGTTACCCGAAAGCATGGATACATCCGGCGGTATGATTGGCGAGCTAGTTCAACAATCGCAAGGCACCCGTTACAGCGCAGGCAGCGATTACTACAGCGTACGCCATTTAGAAATGTTTGAAGACCCCGCTCTCTCTCAACGCGCCGGGCTGCTCAACCCTGCATCTATGATTAAGGTCGTGACGGAACAAAAAGATGCCATTCAAGTTGAAATCAATGGCTGGCGCAAGACTAAAGGCTTTGGCCGAGTCATTAATGAGGACTTTGGGTTAAACATAGCGACAGGCTCATTAACTAAAGAGGCCGCTGCAAACGATACGTTAGTGCAGTCCTTTGAACAAAAAGAAGACGACTTAACGGGTCTTGGATGGGAGCGCATTACGGTAACACTCTGGATGGCAAAAGACTCACTGTTATCATCGCCTGAGCCGTTATGGGCAAAAGCTGATGAGGCATACAATACCAACTGTAGTGTCTGTCATACACAACCCGCTCCCGCTCACTTTAGCACGAATGCTTGGCCCGGCATGTTCAACGGTATGCTGTCGTTCGTTAACTTAGATGCTGACAGCGAAGCACTCGTTCTCAAGTATTTACAAAAACATTCTTCTGATTTCTCAGACGACCATCATTAACGCAGGAAGGTGACATATGACTATCAGTCGTCGACAGTTTATTAAAGGGCTGGCAGCAGGAAGTACCTCTGCGATTATTGGTCCAAGTCTTCTTTCGCCACTCGCGCACGCTACTGAGGAAAATAGCAAAGCGGGAATATGGCGAGTTTCTGGCTCACACTTTGGCGCATTTCGAGCGCGCATATATGCGGGAAAAGTAGAAGAAATTGTCCCGCTTGAATTTGATAAATACCCTACCGACATGATTAACGGTATAAAAGGGGTGATTTATAATCCGTCAAGGGTACGTTATCCAATGGTACGCCTCGATTGGTTAAAAAAACACAAATACAGTGCAGATACGCGGGGAAATAATCGTTTTGTGCGAGTCACTTGGGATGAAGCACTTGATCTGTTTTATCGAGAGCTGGAACGCGTGCAAAAAGATTACGGCCCGTGGGCACTGCATGCCGGACAAACCGGTTGGCGACAAACCGGCCAATTCCATAGTTGTACCAGTCACATGCAACGTGCCGTTGGTATGCACGGCAACTATTTAACAAAGGTTGGTGATTACTCAACAGGTGCTGGACAAACTATTCTACCTTACGTTCTTGGCTCAACTGAAGTTTACGCACAGCAAACATCATGGCCTGAAATTTTTGAACACAGTGATGTTGTTATTTTTTGGGCTAATGACCCAGTCAAAAATACGCAAGTAGGTTGGCAATGTGAAACCCATGAAGTCTATGAATATTATGAGCAATTAAAAGATAAAGTGGCATCAGGCGACATTCGGGTTATCTCTATCGACCCGGTAAAATCGAAAACGCAAAATTACCTTAACTGCGAGCATCAATATATTCATCCTCAAACTGATGTTCCTTTCATGCTAGGCATCGCGCATACCCTCTATAAAGAAGAGTTATACGATAAAGGCTTTTTAGAAACCTATGCACTGGGGTTCGATGAGTTTGTACCCTACTTACTGGGCGAATCTAAAGATAACATTGAAAAAACACCAGAATGGGCGGCAGAGATTTGTGGTATCGAAGCCGATCAAATTCGTGACTATGCGCGCTTAATGGCGGCCAATCGTACCCAAATCATCTTTGGTTGGTGTATTCAGCGCCAAGAGCATGGCGAACAACCCTATTGGATGGGGGCTGTAATCGCTGCCATGCTAGGTCAAATCGGTCAGCCTGGTGGCGGTGTGTCATACGCGCATCACTATAGTGGTATCGGCGTTCCACCCACAGGCGCAGCCGGCCCTGGCGGGTTCCCTCGCAATGTCGATACAGGGCAAAAACCAAAGTGGGACAATGACGATTTCAATGGTTACAGTCGAACCATTCCCGTTGCACGTTGGGTTGATGCACTGTTAGAGCCAGGGAAAAAGATCAACTATAACGGTGCTACGGTTACCCTACCCGATATAAAAATGATGGTCTTTAGTGGCAATAACCCTTGGCATCATCATCAAGATCGTAACCGGATGAAAAAAGCGTTTCAAACGTTGCATACCGTGGTCAGCATTGATTACTGCTGGACTGCCACTTGCCGATTTTCTGATATTGTCTTACCTGCTTGTACCCAGTTTGAGCGCAATGATATTGACCTTTATGGCGCCTATTCTGCGAGTGGCATTCTTGCCATGCACAAACTGGTTGATCCGCTTTATCAGTCTAAAACAGACTTTGATATTTTCACCGATCTCTGTCGCCGTTGGGGAAAACACAAAGAATATACTCGCGGGATGGACGAGATGGAATGGGTAGAAATGCTCTACAACGAATGTCGAGAGGCCAACAAAGGTAATTTTGACATGCCTGACTTTGCGCAGTTCTGGCAAGATGGCTTGGTTACCTTTGGTAAAGGTAGTAACTATGTTCGCCATGCCGATTTCCGCGAAGACCCAGAAATAGCACCACTTGGCACACCTTCTGGTTTCATTGAAATCTTCAGTCGCACCATCGATAGGATGGGCTATCAAGGGTGTCAGGGACATCCAATGTGGCTTGAAAAAACAGAACGCTCACATGGCGGGCCTAAGTCGGATGTTTATCCACTCTGGTTACAGTCTTGCCATCCCGATAAACGGCTGCATTCACAAATGTGTGAATCAGAAGAATTTCGTGCCACTTATAGCGTACAAGGCAGAGAGCCCATCTATATAAGCCCTGAAGATGCTAAGTCACGCGGGATAGCCGACGGTGATCTCGTTCGGGTGTTTAATGATCGCGGGCAAGCATTAGTGGGTGCAGTTGTTTCCGACAACTATCCACCAGGCGTTGTTCGTATTCAAGAAGGAGCATGGTACGGCCCCCTTAATGAGGCCATCGGAGCCATTGATACCTATGGAGACCCTAACTCTATGACGCTCGACATTGGTGCTTCTGAACTATCTCAAGCCACCAGCGCCAACACCTGTGTCGTAGAAATCGAGAAATTCACTGGCGATGTCCCTCCCGTTACCGCTTTCGGCGGACCAATCATGGTCAGCTAAGCGTATAACAACACCGATTTGCCACCACCCATGAGCCACTATGTCTTTCGTTATTAAAAGCACATAGTGGCTGTTTTGTTTTAACTAACGATGCACCACCTAGTTGAACTGACGGGCTTGAATAGAGCTAGTCCTGTCGAAGTTGCTTCGCTGCAGACACCATATTACGCAATGCCGCCTCAGTCTCTTCCCAGTTTCTAGTTTTTAGTCCACAATCTGGATTTACCCACAATCGTTCTTTGGGAATACGTTCACCAGCCTTTTCAATCAAACCTACCATCTGTTCAACCGTTGGGATGTTTGGAGAGTGAATATCATAGACACCTGGACCAATTGCATTTGGATACTCAAATACTTCAAACGCATTTAATAACGCCATATCTGAACGAGACGTTTCAATGGTAATCACATCTGCATCGAGTGCAGCTATCGCCTCGATAATATCGTTAAAGTCGCTGTAACACATGTGTGTATGAATCTGAGTCTCTGCCACGGCACTGCCAGCCGATACTTTAAAGCTCTCCACTGCCCAATCAAGATACGCTTGCCACTCTGCCCGTTTAAGCGGTAACCCTTCACGAATCGCTGGCTCATCAATTTGAATAATGTTAATGCCCGCAGCCTGTAAATCTGCTACCTCATCTCGTAGCGCCAATGCTATCTGAGCGGCTATGTGTTGACGGCTAATATCTTCTCGTGGGAACGTCCAACCTAAGATGGTAACAGGGCCAGTTAACATCCCCTTCACTTTCTTATCGGTTAATGACTGTGCATAAGCCGACCATTCCACTGTCATCGGTGCTGGACGAGAAATGTCACCCACCACCACAGCAGGTTTGACACAACGCGAGCCATAGCTTTGCACCCACCCAAACTGCGTCGAGATAAAGCCATCCAGTAACTCTGCAAAATACTCGACCATATCATTGCGCTCTGCTTCACCATGCACCAAAACATCCAACTCTAGCTTCTCTTGACGCTGAATGGCCTCCTTTATGTGACCGCGTAACGCTAAATTGTATTCCATTTCACTTAATTGACCGGCTTTAAATTGACGGCGTTGCTGACGAATTTCACTGGTTTGTGGGAAAGAGCCTATCGTAGTGGTTGGATAAGTAGGCAAGTTAAGTGCCTGTTGTTGCGCTTGGGCACGCAACGGATAATCTGCGCTTCTTTGCGCCAGTGTGGCATTCCAATCACGAAGCCGAGCCTGTACGTTTGAGTTATGCACTTTTTCATCACTTCGACGCGCAACAATCGATGCACTATAAGCATGACATTGTGCTATAGCATCGCGCTTTCCATTTAAGGCGTCAGCCAATAGCGTGATCTCCGAGAGCTTTTGTTTCGCAAACGCAAACCAACTCTTCGCACCTTTATCAAGCTTCTCTTCACTCTCTAAATCAATGGGGCTATGAAGCAATGAACACGAAGAGCCGATCCATAAACGCTCACCTAAATCAGCTTGAAGCGGCGCTAAGGTTTTGTACCAAGACGATAGGTCGCTACGCCAAACATTACGACCATTCACGACACCGACCGACAGCACCCAATCGCTTGGCAGCGTTTCTACGACAACGTTGAGTTGTTTTGGTGCGGACACTAAATCGACATGTAAGCCATCAATCGCTAATGTTGAAATGATATCTAGCTGCGTTGCTATGTCATCAAAGTAGGTTGTTAGAAGGACCTTTATATCACCGCGTATTACTTGATAAGCGAGCTTAAAACTCGCCCGCCACGCTTGAGGTAAATCTAGCGCTAGAATGGGCTCATCTATCTGTACCCAATCAATGTTAAGTGCGACCAACTTTTGAATAATTTGCTGATAGGCAGCCAATAAGCGTGGCAATAGCGTTAAGCGATCGAAATCGGTTGATTTTTCAACACCCAGCCACAGGTAAGAGAGAGGACCCAGTAATACAGGCTTTACTTTGTGCCCTTGTTGTTGTGCTTCTGCTATCTCTTCAAACAATTGATGCCAACTCAATGAGAACTGCGTATCTTGTTCAAATTCAGGCACGATATAGTGATAGTTGGTATTAAACCACTTGGTCATGTCAGCAGCAGCACACCCACACTCCGTTTTGGCGCGACCACGGGCAATACGAAACAGCGTATCAAGGTCCGGGTGACCATTAGCGTGACGACGAGGGATGTTCCCCAACATCAAACTGGTTGTTAATACATGATCATACCAAGCAAAATCTCCGACTGTAACGTACTCCAGCCCTGCCTCAGCTTGATCCTTCCAATGTGTTGCTCTTAGCGATGCTGCGACCGCATTCAGCGCTTTTTGGTCAATGTCTCCCTGCCAATAAGATTCTAAGGCGAATTTCAGTTCCCGCTTCGCACCAATGCGTGGGTAACCTAAAATGTGAGTCGTGGTCATATTCATATCCTTTTAGCCGTCTAGATGTTTACAGAACCATAATCTAGGAGTATCTTGAATGAAACAATCACAATTAATTCAAATGGACGTTGAAAATAATTCATGTTAGAGCTTAAACATCTACGTACACTCGCAACCCTACGAGAGACTGGTTCATTGACGGCCACCGCCAATATCTTATGTCTTACCCAATCAGCGCTATCACACCAAATCAAAGAGTTGGAGCAAAAGCTTTGTAGCCCACTGTTCTTACGCAAAACTAAACCTGTCAACTTCACTGCCGAGGGAAAAGTGCTATTAGCATTGGCCGATCAAGTTCTACCAATGATAACGCGCACAGAAAATGAGCTTGTTGCTTTAAAAGAAGAGATCAATGGACGGCTTCACATGGCGATAGATTGTCATTCTTGTTTTCAGTGGCTGATGCCCGCCATCAAGGACTATCAGACCCATTGGCCTGAGGTAGAGCTCGATTTTTCCTCCGGCTTCGGCTTCGATCCTCTCCCTGCTCTAATTCAAGGCGAATTAGATTTAGTCGTGACATCGGATATTCGTCCACGCGGTGAGATCCATTACGAAGCGCTATTTGATTTTGAGATGCAACTGATTATGGCTACCAATCACCCCCTGATTAATCACACGACCATAAACCCAGAAGATATTGCAGATCAAACCCTGCTCAGTTACCCCGTACAAAAACAGCGTTTAGACATCGTTAATCACTTTCTTTCTCCTGCTGGTGTCGAGCCCAAGCAGTGGAAACAGGCAGACAATACTCTGATGCTCATACAGATGGTGTCGGCGGGGTTAGGAATAGCTGCATTACCTAACTGGGCTGTTTATGATTATGCGCAACAAGGGCTGATTGTCTCTCGTCCACTGGGGAGCGGTTTGTGGCGTAGACTCTATGCTGCTGTACGTGATAATGATAAAAAACGTCGCTATCTACAGTCGTTTTTTAGCATTGCTCGGCAGCAATGCCATGGTCACTTAGAAGGGATAAAAACGGTACGCAGCCACAGTAACACGCTGTGACAGCTCGATTGCAGCTGCGCAGATTTACTTAAATTGATTGGTTATCGCATCGTAGTGGTAACCTAAGTCGGCCATTTTACTGACTAGCGCTTCCACGTCCAATTCGTAACGAAGAACAAGTTCTTCCATGCTGTCACACTCTAAACGAAGCCGCTCATTCACAATACCCAGTGCTATACGGCTATCTAAGCTCAGTAGATTATGTATTTCCATACCATCTCCTTAACAATCGTGGTGTCTACGACCAGGACTTCGACTGCGTCGCTAATTACATATTAGCTCTGTCGACAAAGAATTGACGTGAAATACCGCACTATTTCTCGCTTAACTGAGTAATCTGACTAAGCGACTCAACCAAATCCCGTTTTAAACGATACGACGGCAAACCCTACGGATAAAGGAGATGGTCGAACCATTCATCCATCGGAACGAAATCAGTGCTGCATCAATAGAGCAAACAACAGCAGTGACATTACCGAGAGCAACTGCCAGCGATTAGGCGCTGTCGCACGAAAAACATGAAAGACCCAAATCAACGCAGCGAAAATCAAGGTCACTAACGAGACCAGCACATTGCTGACAATCAATTGAGTATCTGACAAAGAAGACCAGTAGCCCAACAGCGCTATCAGCATCAACATCGTCGCAATAACACCGGTAACAGGCAAAATTCGGTGGAACGCCTGTAAGCGACTTTTGGCAGAGACTAAAATGAAATGCGCCAACGCACACCCCATCAGTGGAAATGAAAATAGTGAAATAAAAGCCAGCGAAAGCGGCATTGATTTTACTTCAAACAACCATATCACTGCACCAGTAACGAGACTGGCAAGTAACCAAGTACGAGGGCCTTCATTACGTGTTTTTCCTGTTTTCACTTGCAAACAAAAGCCGATCAGCAAGCCTAATGGGATTAACGCTGTTAATGTATGTACCGCACTGAACGCCAATGGCACACAGATCAGCGGCAACCATTTGTGTAATCGCCCACGCTGTCCCGGGCAGATCTCACCTTTATACAAACATAGACAGATAACTGCCAACGCCCCTAAGGCCATTGGCATCGTAACGATAAACAACATATGCATACAAACTTAAAGAGACATGAAAAAGACGCGAGTATACCGTCACTTGGCTAGATGACAACGTGAACTTTACCAAAATTGCGCACTTTAAGCACAAAAAGCAGCGAAATAACACAATACGGACCTAATTGGAAACAGCCTCTAAAGCGACGTGCTCTTCCTGCTGGCGAACCTTACTGATGGCGATGATCAATACAATATAAAGGATACCACCCGCCGCCATCACCCCAGTCCACTGGTATTGCTGCCAAGCTGACAGTAAGAGATACCCACCCAAACTGCCACCAACATAATAACTCACTAAGTAGAGTGCATTGGCGGTTGCTTTACCTTGCTGCGCTTTTTCTCCTACCCAGCTATACGCTAATGAGTGAATGAAAAAAGCCCCAGCGCTCACCAACAGCAACCCCAGTAGCATATAAGCAATGTTATCTTTTGCCGCAACCAACATACCCATGGCGCTGACGATAGCCCCCAATAGCATGCCAGTAGATGTTCGGCCTACTATTAACCAATAACCACTAAACTTCGATGTAATCGTACCGGCGAGATAACACAAGAAAATTAAAGAGGCATACCCGACAGGAAGATAAAAAGGTGCGCCCACTAATCTAAAACTCATCACTGAATATAAGTTAACAAAGATGGCAAAGTTAAACCCACCAATCAAAATAGCAGGCAGCAGTTGTGCGTTCCTAGCATGCATCACCAATTGGCGATGTATTGTTTTCATCCCCCCATTAACCGGGACGAAGTGTCGCTGTTTTGGCAAACATCGAGCAATAAAAATCACCGAGAGCAAACTAAAAACAGCCAATATCCATACCGCCGTTGACCAACCAAACCAGTCATTTAGCAACCCTCCAGAGATGCGCCCGGCAATGCCTCCGATAGAGTTGGCACTGATGTAACCGCCTAACGCCAACTTAAACGCCGATGGGCTTAACTCTTCTGCCATATACGCAACAGCCACCGCAGCATAACCGGCCAAAGCCACCCCAACTAAACCACGGTAGAAGACCAACATTGAAAACGTCGTGGTGTTGGCCATCAGCACAGACAGCAAAGGTAACACCGCCAATCCAGCGAGCATTACAGGCCGTCGACCGATTTTTTCAGAAAGCGCAGCGCAGGGAATGAGCGTCAGTGCCAACATGAAGGTCGTTATCGCTAGCACACTATTAACCTGCGTTTCACTCATTCGCCATTGCTCAGCAAACATTGGCAGCAATGGCTGAAATAGATAAAGATTACAAAAAACAACAAAAGAGCCCAATGCGGTTGCAAAGGTCAATTGTCGATAAGCTCGGCACCCAACTTGTATCATAAGTCACCCCAATATCGTGATATCTGAAGCCTAGCAATATCGACAAAATAATAAAAATATATTATTTATATAGTGTTGATATAAATAATATATAAACAGGTGATCGCGATGCTGAGCACAAAACAATTGCACTACTTTTTGGTATTAGCCAAACACTGCCACTTCACCCGAGCTGCAGCCGAGTTACATATCGCACAACCCGCACTGAGCATCGCGATTAAAAACCTCGAGCAACACGTCGGATTAACCCTGTTTCACCGTCAAGGCAAACAACTCTGTCTGACCCATGAAGGCACCGCCTTGCTCCCACACGCCCAAGCGGTGTTGCAACAACTCACGGATGCAGAAAGAGCCATGGCAGATTTACGCGGTGTAGAAACCGGAGAAGTGCGTTTAGGGGTACCGGGAATGCTAGGCTCCTACTATTTCCCGCCGATTTTAATGGGCTTTAAACAGCGCTACCCTAACTTAAAGTTAACACTGGTCGAGGCTGGCGGATCATCACTGAAAAAAATGCTCTTAAAAGGAGAAATCGATATTGGCGTCATCATTAATGAAGATGTGCCAGATACCTTAGAGACCGATCACCTACTCTATTCACAAATGGTTGCCGTGGCCAGCCAAGATCACCCAATCGCACAACTGCCATCTATCCGTTTTGATCAGTTTCTTGCTGAGCCGCTGGTATTGTTTAAAGCAGGTTACTTTCATCGCGACTATATTGATGCTGCAATTCAACATCAACACATGCAACCCAATATCGCCTTTGAAACCAACCTTCTGCCTATGATTCTGCAAATCGTGCGACATCAATATGCTATCACTGCCTTAATTGAGTTAGTTACCCAGTACGAGCCCGGATTAACCGCCATTCCTTTTTCAAGCCCTATTACCCTCGATCTTGCCCTAGCATGGCGCAAAGACAGTTATCTCTCGGTCGCGGATCGCACCTTTATTGAGTTTATAAAGCAATCGAATCACTTTCAGCTCCACACAACGTGAATTCACGGCAAAATCACGCCAATAACGCAACTATCTGCCCCCTTGTTGCTTATAATCTGCTTCGATGCTAGTCAGCCTGATAGCAAGTGGGTATAATTCCCGCCTCCAAAAAACAGGGGCCAATACATGCAACATCAAGCCATTTTCGACAAACTCACCCACATCGACCAATACCCAAAGTATTGGGCCGAGTGCTACGGCACTGCTCCCTTCTTGCCTACTAGCCGCAAGGAGATGGATGCTCTGGGTTGGGACAGTTGCGATATCATCATTGTTACTGGCGATGCGTACGTTGATCACCCAAGCTTTGGAATGGCAATCATCGGTCGCTTGCTTGAAGCACAAGGGTTTCGTGTCGGCATCATTGCGCAACCTGACTGGCAAAACAAAGACGCCTTTATGCAGTTAGGTAAACCCAATCTGTTTTTTGGTATTACCGCTGGCAACATGGACTCGATGATTAACCGCTACACCTCGGATCGTAAGCTACGCCATGACGATGCTTATACCCCAAATAACGAGGGCGGCAAACGACCAGATCGTGCCGTATTGGTGTACTCGCAGCGTTGCCGCGAAGCCTTTAAAGGTGTGCCAATTGTCCTAGGTGGTATCGAAGCCAGCTTAAGACGCATCGCCCATTACGATTACTGGTCTGATAAAGTGCGCCGCTCGGTGCTTGTTGATGCCAAAGCGGACATTTTGCTGTTTGGTAACGCTGAACGTGCCTTGATTGAAGTTGCACATCGTCTTGCCAACAATGAAGATGTAAAAACACTCACCAATATACGCGGTACTGCGGTGTATCTTCATGCTGTACCTGAACATTATCGTGTTATCGACTCTTCCCGTATCGAAAAGCCGAGTAAAGCGTCGTTTGTTGCCCTCAATCCATACGATGTTGATACGCAATGTGAGAGTAACGCTACCGCTGCACCAGCAGCACAGCCGATCACGGTAGGCCCTTCACGCCATGATGCTGAAAACAGTGTGATTCGTTTGCCGTCTTATGAAAAGCTCCAAAACGATCGCATCTTGTATGCCCATGCCAGTCGTGTCATGCACTTGGAAACCAACCCCTACTCTGGTCGTGCCTTGGTACAAAAGCACGCCGATCGGGAATTGCTGATTAACCAACCGCCTGTTCCGCTAACAACAGAAGAGATGGATTACGTCTTTGCGTTGCCCTTTGCACGCGTGCCTCATCCTATGTACGGTAAAGCAAAAATCCCCGCTTATGACATGATCAAAACTTCGGTCAACATTATGCGCGGCTGCTTCGGTGGTTGTTCATTCTGTAGTATTACCGAGCATGAAGGTCGAGTGATTCAAAACCGTTCTAAAGAGTCGATCATCAATGAATTAGAAGAGATTAGAGATAAAGTTCCGGGCTTTACTGGCACCATCTCTGATCTTGGCGGCCCAACGGCCAACATGTATCGACTTGGCTGTAATGATGCCAAAGCCGAAGCAAATTGCCGTCGCCCTTCTTGCGTATTCCCAGAGATTTGTAAGAAGCTCAACACTGACCATAAGCACACTATCGATCTCTATCGCTCGGCTCGAAAAGTGAAAGGGATCAAAAAGGTCATGATTGCCTCAGGGGTTCGCTATGATCTTGCCATTGAATCCCCAGAGTATGTTCGCGAATTGGTCACTCACCATGTTGGAGGCTACCTAAAAATTGCTCCCGAGCATACCGAAAAAGGGCCTCTCGATCTCATGATGAAGCCAGGGATGGGTAGCTATGACCGCTTCAAAGCCATGTTTGAAAAATACAGCGCAGAAGCCGGTAAAAAGCAGTATCTGATCCCGTATTTTATTTCTGCCCACCCGGGTACAGAAGACGAAGATATGCTCAATCTTGCACTGTGGCTCAAGTCGAATAACTTTGAGTGTGATCAAGTACAGAACTTCTACCCATCGCCAATGTGTAATGCCACTGCGATGTACTATTCAGAAACTAACCCACTAAAACGGGTCAAGTACAAGAAACGTGAAGAAGTCCCTGTGGCTAAAGGTGAACGACATCGCCGTCTACATAAAGCGCTGCTGCGCTACCATGATCCAAGTAACTGGCCATTGATCCGCGAAGCACTGACTAAGATGGGTAAATCTCATTTGATTGGTGATAAGCCGCACTGCCTAATCCCAGCAGAAGACATGGATAAGCAAACGCCAGCGCAACGTCGACGCAGTGGTCGTCATGGCGCAAACCGCTTCGCGACCAAACATACCCCATTTGGTAAAGGCCAGCCAGATCAACGTGCTAATGGGGGTTCTGACAAACCTCGTAGTAACGCGGGGAAAGGAACGAAAGGTAAGCCCGCTGGTAACGGTAATAATGGCTCACGTAATGAAAAACAAAACGCTAACTCGCAAGGTCAGCACAAGCCGCGCGGAACAAACCCAAAACGGCCAAATCGAGGTAACGCCAAGCCGAAGCATCGATAAAGCAAAGCGAGTGTGTGGCATGTAACCACAGCAGCAATGATGTAAATAGCGACGGTTAGCGCTTTTGTATCTAAGCAGAGATTCATTCTTGAATCTCTGCTTTATTTTATCTGCTGTACATTACACTTCCCGTACTCGAACAAGTACCGCATGACACCGCGATACTTTGTTTCGCTGACACCAAGCCAAAATGCCTTGTTCAACGTAAACTAAAGAGTCACCGTCTATTTGAGTAATCAATCATGCGTTGGTTATGGCTATTTGTCCTGTTGCTATTGAGTGGTTGCGAGCGCAACAGTACGATCAAGGCATTCGATACCTATATCCAAAAACTGGCCAATGTTCTCGGTGTCGACACACCGAGAATGCCTGAAGCAGAATGGTTAACTTTACCGATAAAGCGCGAACTTGAGATCACTACCCCTGACATTCGGCTAGGCCTATTAGATGCATACCAATTGCGTAAGTGTCATGCCTTTGGCCTAATTGCCGATCGCAACAGTGCAATGGGAAAAGTGCAAGACGAGATGCTGCGTTTGCAATATGAACTGCGACTACTCACGAAACTAGACCAATGCCTACCCATTATTGATGATGAGTTGAAATTAGAATTGCAACACATAAAAGCGTTGAAACAGGTGCAGATCTACCACCATTTTTGGAATGCCATTACACTGAACCAAGAGTGGCAACAAATGTTACGCCCAACCACTACCCCCTTTGAACTAAACAACTTACATGGGTTTGCGGCTACAGAGCAAATGCTATTGCTTTTGAACCAAATCTACAGTCAGTTAGAGCAACAACAACCCATCAGTGATGATCTAATTGACGCGCTGGTCACACAACAAAAAACAATCCAATACTTAGATTATATTGGCCGACTCTACACCAGCATGCATCTTTCAGCCCACTACTTACAGTCGATTACTCAGTTTCTTACGCAGCACGATCACCTTATCCAGTGTGGTCAAAATACCAATCAGCAACGAGCACAATACCTGCGTAATGTACTCGAACGCTACTATATCGATACACTTCAACCATATCTTGCGGACATCAATGGGCAATACTTAGAGTTACAACCCCTGTTAAACGGCGTATATACCCCGCCTTCAGCGGTTTCTGCGCAATTTGAAGCCTATCGACAAGCGATGATCCTCGGCGAGGTACATACTCGCTTTACTGACGCCATTGGTGCCCACACTCGTTATTGGCAAGCACTGTTTAATCGTTGCGAGATATCCGTTGGAACAAGGTAATGTTGCCTACTCGCTATCGTCCGTCCACTCCGCCCATGCTCGAGCCGCATGTACCGCACGCTTCCAGCCACTATAACGACGGCAACGTTTCTCTTCATTCTGATCGGGATAAAATGTGGCTTCCACCTGCGCCTTATTTTCCAGCTCACTGAGATCATGCCAATACCCCACCGCCAAACCCGCCAAATAGGCCGCACCTAACGCAGTGACTTCAGTCACTTGTGGACGGTACACCGCGGTATTTAAAATATCCGCCTGAAACTGCATTAAAAAGTTATTGTGTACTGCTCCACCATCAACCTTTAATCCATCCAAAGCGATGCCCGAGTCTTTCTCCATAGCGACCAGTACATCCCTTGTTTGATAAGCGATAGATTCAAGTGTTGCTCGAACTAAGTGCTTATCGCTCGTCCCACGCGTCATACCGACTACCGTGCCGCGTGCATACGCATCCCAATATGGAGCTCCTAACCCTGTAAATGCAGGAACAACATACACACCATTGCTAGAATCAACCTGGGTGGCAAATCTCTCTGAATCTTTCGCATCACTTAGCAGCTTCATTTCGTCGCGCAGCCATTGAATCGAGGCTCCGCCCATAAATACCGCTCCCTCCAACGCATAAGCAGGTTGACCATCACGTCCAACCGCTAAGGTTGTTAACAGTCCATTTTGGGAGGTGACTTTGCGCTCACCCGTATTCATCAACAAGAAACAGCCAGTGCCGTAAGTGTTCTTTCCTTGCCCTTTATCAACACACATTTGTCCAAACAAGGCGGCTTGTTGATCCCCAGCAATGCCAGCAATTGGAATGCCTGTACGCCCTTTACCATCAATATTGGTTTCACCATAAATTTCAGACGAGCATTTCACCTCAGGTAACATACTTTCAGGAATAGAAAGTGCGTCTAATAATGCCTTATCCCAACAACGCGTATTGATATTAAACAACATAGTTCGGGACGCATTGGTAAAGTCAGTAACATGCACCTTTCCTTGGGTCATTTTCCATACCAACCAACTGTCAACCGTACCAAATAACAGTTCATCCGCATCAGCCTGTTCACGCGCACCTGCAACATTATCTAAAATCCACTTAATCTTGGTGGCAGAAAAATATGGGTCGATCACCAATCCGGTGTTTTCGCGTATATAGGCTTCTAACCCCGCCACTTTCAACTCTTCACATATCGGTGTGGTACGACGACATTGCCACACAATCGCGTTATAAATGGGCTTTCCAGTCTTTTTATTCCAAACCACCGTAGTTTCTCGCTGATTTGTAATACCAATTGCCGCGATTTGATCAGCAGAAATCCCTGACTTGGCCAACACTTCTGTCAATGTTCCAAGCTGTGTCGCGTAGATTTCTAACGGATCGTGTTCGACCCACCCTGCCTGTGGGTAATGCTGGGTAAATTCACGTTGGGATACGGCCACAATGTTGGTATCGTGATCTAAAATAACCGCGCGCGAACTGGTTGTGCCTTGGTCTAAAGCGACAATATATTTTTTCTTATCCATACAACGTACCTAAACAACGAGCTATCAAAAAGTAAATATTCCGCCTTATTTTACAAGGTTGCTAACGATAAAAATGGCGGTCTGCACACAGTTTGTTTTGTCGCTTAGCTCAGTTGGTTAGAAAGTAATACAAGGCTGTTTACAGTACCTTAAGATTCAATCAACGCAGATATAGGCTTGCCAAATTCAGGGGCGGTCGCGCCAAAGAAAAACGCCACGGTGGCTCCAACGTCAGCCAAGGTCTCGGACACACCGAGATCGAGCCCTACGTGACCTTTTTTATACGCTAACAAGGGCACCTGCTCGCGGGTATGCTTGGTATGACCAATAAAAGGGTCATTACCATGATCCGCCATAACCAATAAGACATCTTCTTCACCTAGTTGAGCTATCAGTCTCTCTAGACCATTATCTGCTTTCTCTAAAATTTGCCAGTATCGTTTGGGGTCTTGTTGATGGCCAGCAAGATCTGTTTCCTGGACATTGGCACAAAAAAAACCATCCTGTTCAACAGAAACATCGTGGCATAATAGATTGAATATCTCATCAGTATCAACAATGGAGGTATATGAGCATCCTTTGGGGTTTTGAACTATATCAGCCACTTTTCCATACAGCCATGTACCTATCCCCTTTTGATGCAGCAACCAAGGAACTTGAGTTGAAGCATCCACCCCAAAACCTAAATGCATCACACGAAATCCACAATCATAAGCGCCACTGTTAGGTGCATTCACCCCAATAAATGCGGGGTTCCCGCTGCGGTCTGACTTGACCTCAATGGCACTGTAGACTCGCTCCATAGAGTCTATTTCCCCACCAAAGGCGATATTGCGGCTCACCTTAGTTACTCCTCGCACTACGTCAGCTATTTTCATTAGCTCCTGGTAAGAGACCTGATTGAAATTGCAAGTCAAGTTATATACTTGCCCTAAATCAGCTTCAAGGTTATCACCGATTACAACACCATCATTAACAGCTAAGACATCAAGCCCTTGCCTGCTTATCTTTGATACTCGATAGCCCTGCTTTGTTAAGGCTTTTTCTACATCGCCTAAAACGTGTTGAAATGGCTCAATCACTGGTGGCTTAGGGCATGTTCCCATGATTTCTTGATGCCCCATAAACGTATCACCACCTTGATGGGCTAAGTTAGCTTTCCCCACATTGGCCAATAAATTCGCTTTCATTGCTGACTCTTGACTGACGACTAAGTTCTGTAGCCCCAAAAGCGCAAGCGTTGGAAGATGCTTTAAGGGAAAATGGCGCAATAGTTTTGCAGCCGTATTGGCACCGCAATCTTGAGGGCGCACATGCGCTACATCTTCCATTGCACCCACCCCAAACCCATCCAATACCACAACAATGAACTTAGCCATAAGCGACCTCATTGCCCAGTGCATCAAAAATGGCGAGCACTTTAGGATTCGGCGTTGCCACATCACGCAACAAAACCACATCACTGCGAGTCACAAACACTTGGCTTCTAAAAGCCATAATGACCGGCGACCCAATGGGGTAATGCCCTGGGATTCTCAAGTGGTAATCAATACTGTCTTTATCATCATTAAAGACTGATACTCGCCTGCGCTCTTTTCCGTCAACAACGAACGCGTTCGCCATCATGCCGCGACGATAGTAACCACCACCAAAACAGTAACTATGGTGTTCATAATGATGAGAGATTTCACTCAAATACAAAGAGGCAACCCGCTCTGTTTGCGTTCCATCCACATTAGCAGGGAAGGTCCCAGTCAACGAGTGACCCGGCTCACCATGAGTTCCACCATGTTCAGCTAGTTTGCTTATCGTATCAACGCAAGTTGAAGATGGTACGTTGACCTGTTCACACTCAATACCCAAGCGCTTCAAGCGCTTTTTCGCTTCAACTAATGTCGTTAAGTTTGGCGTTGGGGCGGTAGCCTTCTTCTCTGGCGAATAAAGAAAACATGGGAAATGCGTAACACCGGCAATGTGGACCCCCGGCAGTTCTGCAATTGCTTCAACAACACTTTCTAGTTTTTCGATAGGAAAACCAGATTCTTGATTTACATATAGATGATCGGTGGAGCGATAAAATTTGAGTAGTATGCCCTGAATACGTCCAGCTTGTTGCGCCGCCTCTGAAATCTGTCGTGCCTTTTCTAAACTATATACGGTTACGACTTCTGGCTTCATTTCGGTCAATATAGCGGGGATCATATGAGTTGGTGGTTGGACTAAATGACCAATGTTGCCAATGGGTAACCCATACGAGGCCATAAGGCGTGCTTCTTTGAAATCGACACAGACGATACCTTCATAGCCACATTCTTGTATAAGCATTTTCGCAAGCAATGGATTGCGACCAAACTGCTTAGTCATAGCGTACAAGCGAACCCCATACCTATTGGCTTCGCTTTTGATAGCTTTTGCGTTCTCAAGCAGCTGATCAACGTCAATAACTGTCGTATCAGGCAACAACTTACCTTGTGAAAATAAAGAAAGAGTCGCTGCGACTAAATTTGAGTTTTGTCTTTCTAAAGCATCTAAAAACATAATCTTCCTTGAATTGTCTAGGCTAGAGAACCTTGCTCTTTTGTGTGACGGAGGCGCTTATCCATCAGTTTCCACGCTAGAGCAAGGGTCAAGCTATTCGCCACTTCGATTACAAAGCGAATAGTCCAACTACATGTAACAAGTTCAAAATAACCCCAGTCAATATCGCTGCTGCTGCTGGTGCTGCGATTTTCAAAATTGGGCGTCCCAAAACTTCATTGAGGAAGAAAAGCATCGCAAAGATAGTAAAGCCTGTTGTGGAGCCCATTTTCATTACTGCTAATACACCGCCAATCAATAACGCAAACTCCATTAACGTATTCATTGAGTTTCGAATATTATCTGACGCATTGCGAATTGAAGGAAATTGCTCAAGAAATCGACCTACTCCACGTAGCAAATAGACTTCAAGGCAAATGGTCACCGCTCCAAGTGCTGCCGCTACAGGTATATTTGGTGATAGGTAACCCACAACAAAAACAAAGGTCATTCCTACGACACCATACACCCCGGTCGCTAAAGCAGTGGTGGCAATCAACGGAATAAAGCCCAATCCTCGCATAAACTCAGAGAGCGCCACCTGCTTCATTGCGGCATCGTGAGCGATTGGGTCGGTCAGTTTATGGGCATCCGCTAACGCATATATGGAGACCTCTGAGCCCGCAAAAATACCACCATTAGAAACCGCCGCTATAAGCGCGCCTGTTACCGCCAAAAATGGTAAATGCTTGACGATACGTTTGGTTCTCTCATCAAATATACTTCTCAAACCTGACATATCGGGCGGTGTTATCCCTTTGCGGCGATCAGTAAGGTCTTTTTGCACCGCAAAGAAAACCAACATCATCATGCCGACAAATATCTGAATTGACTCGGGATAAATTCCAGTAAATTTCATGATCAGTAAGCGAGATGTAAGAATCACTACCGCCGCGATTGCACCAGCTCTCCAACCAAACTGATAGAAGATTGCCAACAATGGAAATAGCGCGAAAGCAGACATCACTGGCGTACCAAGCTCACCCAAAGCGCCCAGCGCATCGACGGGAAGACCCGTCAATACGGAGTTAACACCGGCCAATGATGTAACGACCAATACACCCCACAGCCCACCAGCCGCGGCTGCGAGCAAGCGACTACCAATCATGACACCTAAAATATCCGTGGGTAGGAAAAGTAACCAGGGGTTAAGTAACCCCGTAGATAAGGTAAACGAAATACCCACCGAAGCGACAAACCCTATAGACAAACCAAAAGCAACCGAACCTGCATCGCGACGAGTCATGTTACCTTCAAACAGCTGTGGCAACACTGGGCGAATTCCATCATGGAATACGGCCGCACTCATGTTTGCAATTAATGCGGTCATGGCACATAAAGAGGCCACCAGACCAAGGTGCATAATATCCATATTATTTCCTTAATTTTCAGCCAGAATACCTGTCAGCAGAGGAACAGCATGTTCAACATGCTCTACCGAAAGGCCAAAAGCCACTCGACCTTCGTTGATGAACTGCTTGACTTCATCGACCTTAGCTTGGATCGAAGGCTTAGCTATAGTGCAGCTTTGGTTGAACCCAATAATGGCAATGGCCATGGCGAGAGCCCCTCCCGCGCCGGTATTGCAGCAACCAATAAAATAATCCATCTCACCCGACTTTACTTTCATCGCCGCGTCAATATCGGTCATAATATGGCATTCAAAAGTGTTCGGTGCAGTGGCTTCGATTTGGTCCCGAATTTGCTCACGCTGCAATCCGGCAATAGCAATCTTCTTCATGTTCTATCCTTGTTTTCTGTTATTGTTATTTCTATTAGCGCAGTAATTCACTACCCAAATAGACGTTTCGGATTATCTTTCAGCATTGCGTTTATATGGTCATCGCTTACTCCTCGCTGCTTGAGCATAGGAATAAACGAATCAATTAAATAACTAAATCCAACACCTCCATTGGCTTTTAGGTGAGAGCGACGAGTAATATCCATCGACATCATGATCTGCTCAACATAACCTCGGTCACACAAAATCTGCAGAGTGTCTGCACGGCGAGTGTCAGGGTAATAGCTATTTTTACCAATCGTGTCGAATTGGACGTAACACCCTTTGTCGAGCAAAATCAATATGTCATTAATGTTGTCACGAAGATCGCAATGTCCAATGGTGACGTTTTTTAAATCAACACCACAGCTTTGCAATAATTCGATCTGTTCCAACCCCATCGTACTCATTGACTGATGAGTAGATATTGGACAGCCTGTTTCTAAATGAGCTCGTGCCGCCGCACGAAAAACTTTTTGTTCGGTATCACTAAAGCCGTTATGGCTGCTGCCAATTTCACCAATGACACTGGCTTTTAAGGTTGAGCCGTCTATTCCCACTTCTATCTCATCGACCATACTTTTTGCGATATCAGCAACACTCATCGTGCTTAGATCACTGGGGAAGAACCCCTCAATGTAATAACCCGTTGATAAAAGAACGTTTATCCCTGTGTCAGAGATTAAACGTTCAATAAAATGAGGATTTCTGCCCATAAAATGGTTAGTGACTTCTACGATATTTTTGACGCCAAGTTTGAGCAAATTTTGCATCTCATCCCTAACAGCATCGTAATGATCAAGTCGACAATCTAAATCCTGCTTTTGTTCAGACAAGTCAATATATAAGTGCTCATGGCAATACGTGTAACCCGTGCAATCAATCATTAACTACTCCCTCATCAACCACCGCACAATCCAACTGATATAACGAGTAGATATTTGCAAGCAAGTAGCTCTCTTCTTCTTCTGGTATACATCCAAGTCCCATAGCACCAACAACTTGGAGGTGCAACGTGTTCACCTTTTCCCATGCCGGATCCGTATAAATCTCTTCTAGAATCTCCGGGTCCATCCCCTCACGAATAGGCTCATGTTGCCAAATTCGATCAGCTGCTCTTGCTAAGTGGGTTATGGCCATTTGATACTGCTCATTATCATCTTTCAAATCCAACATTTGATTTAGCAGCGCGAGTACCTCAAGGCTTCCTACATAAGAACGCTGACTAATGACATCCGCCTGCAATAAGAGTGCGAGTCTTTGCTTCATAATGTTCCTTCCCTCGTTTTAATTGGCTAGAGCTCTAATAGCTAGGCGTAATCTCTCCGTTTACCACCCCTTGTTGATGCAACAACAGACCATCATTTTGTAATAACCTCCTCAACAGTGTGATTATGTGTGCAGATCGGCCATTAACTAAAATCACTGCCTCTGATGCAGAGCGACAACTCGGAATATGCTCTAACGATTGCGTTGCTAACCCATATCGCTCTATATCAATTGCTTCTGGCAGCCAAACTACAGCGTCGATATCGCCTTTAATTAAATGGGACAAACTCTCCCCATAATGAATCTCAACAATTTCAATCACACTGCCGGCAAAAGCTTGTTCTGTTAAAATCCTCTGATCTGGTGAATCAGGATCCACTCCGACACGTCGTATTTGCTCGTAACTTCCTCGCCGATAGATCAAGCGGTGTTGATGCGAATAAGAGTTCGGGCCCAACTCAATCGCCGTAATAAGCCCATCTGCCAACTCTTTTGCTGCTAACTTTGACATAATAGCCATGTCGTATGTTTGGTTTAACAAACACTCTGCACGCACACTAGCACCACGCATATGGGCGAAATAAAGTGGCAAGTCGCCCAGCTGTGCTTTCAATCCGCTTGCCAAACCTTCGTAGTGGCGGGTGTAAGGCAGCGGCATAGCACAAACTACATTACTAATCCCGGCACACTGTGCTAATTGACGGTAATCTAGCCGCGCAATGTACGTGCCATTTCGACCTTGCTTAGATAATGAAACCGCTCCACGCTGCTCAATTGTACTCAATGCTTTCTGAATAAACCCCACAGATACGGAGTACTCATCTGAAAGTGAATCAATCGTTCGCAGCCTATCGCCTTCGGACGTTGTCATTAAATATTGAGCGACGTTCATAATCGCCGCGCCTTCTTTACTGATATACTTCATAGACATATTATAAATGTTCACTATTTTGAAGATAAATTATCAGTAATTGATAAAAACCAAAAGAAAATCAACAGAAATGTGCGACATAGTGCAAAAAAACACATTCTTTTCAATAGTGAGGAAAGATACTGCTGGCACGATAACAAGCTTGTGAGTTCATCAGGTCACCAGTCTTATATTTCAATTAATGGAATGATTTACGTCACATTAACCTATGCCCTGGTTATTCCTTAGAAAAACAGGTTGCTACCAACTCACTCAGAGAACTTCGTTCCATGGCTAACAATACAGATTAAACAATAACAAGATGTCAGTCGCAAAATTTATCTACAAAAGTGTCACCACCAGAAATATCGTATATTATTTTTTCAAAATATTGAAGACAAAAGATGTGCCGCATTGAATAATAGACATATCTTATATGAAATTATCGGATGAAATAGTACATACCTGGGTATGTTTTTATCAGTTAAAATCTTCACTATTTTGAAGATTGGTTTATTAAGCACTGTTGATCTTATAGATACTCAACATAAACAATAGATAAATAATGATAGAGGCGGCGTAATGACTTCTCTAGGTTTAGAATTAGTAGCGTTACTATGTGCAGTAACTGCATTAGCATCAAACATAGGAGCTGCCATTTTTCATGATGGTATACGCCCGCTGGTTCCTCAAATAGCTTCTGGACATTTATCTCACCGAAATGCTGGGAGTATGGCTTTTGGACTCTCTATTGGCTTTATTTTATCTGTAGGTGTCTCATTTACTCTTGCTAGTGGTTTTCTAAATCCATGGCTTCTTTTTCTTCCTGCTGACATCATTGGTGTAGTGATTGCCAATCGAATCACTGCAACACTCGTTGGCGGTTTATGGGGAGTCACGGTGGTGGTCTGTTTCGCATTTTTCGACTCAGCCCTGAGCAGCCTATCTATTGATATTCTATTGGCACTAAAAGAGCTAGGCCGTCTAGTGATGCCTGCCATTGCATTATTTCCAATCATCGCCGCTTCAAATCAATTTGGGCCACGTTCAGGGATCTCTGTCGCTCTTATCGCGCTACTTTCGCGTTTAGTCGCCACAGCGTTGGATTCCTCATACTCAGAGTCTGTACAGCTTATAACTGGCCTGCTTGCATACATCGCTGTGATTATTCTTAATGAGAGGCAAAAAGGTAATCAAGGCATAAGCCCCACGGATTGCTCTTCTTTGCTTGACACTTTTAAGGACAATTATCGAAAAATTGTTCGGAAAATCCCTTTATTGTGCACGATAGGTGCCCTAATTGCTGCTGCTACCAATATTGGAGTACTGGCTGGTTCCGAAGTGTCTACATTTGCACTAATGGAAGTAAACCTAGCAACGGATGAACTCAACAATCAGGTCGCCGTTCATCAAGCTGCTCTTGGGGAACTGGTGCGTGGGATCAGCTTTATGCCTTTAATTGCTATGACCGCTTTGACGACGGGAGTATATGGAACCGTCGGAATGACTTTCGTTTTTGTTGTCGGTTATTTATCCCCAAACCCGCAGATAGCGGCTTTACTCGGGGCATTAACGATCGGCGTAGAAATTGCCCTGCTGGGCAAAATCAGTTTTGTTTTTACACGTTTCCCCATTGTAAAAACAGCAGCAGATAACATACGAGACGCGTTAAATACGCTGATGGAATTTGCTCTTCTCATTGGTGGCTCCATTGCATCATTTAAGATGGGAGAAACAACAGGCTTATCTATTTTTATTACGATATACATGATTAATGAATTATTGGGGCGGCCTATCTTAAAAATAGCAATTCCGATCATTGCATCAATTAGCACAGGATTAATTCTTAACCTAGCTTTCACTCTTGGAGTGTATGGAAGCTAAGTTTGAAAAACATAGAAACACTGTCCTTAACGAAAACACTCTTAACCGACAAAATGAAAATAGGAGATTGTGAGAAATTAATAGTTTAGTGAAAATGAAATCTTAGATCGACGTACCCAAAAATCGTAATTTGCAAGAAGTTTAATTTCTGGCATTAATTCGTTCAACCTGCCTTTATAAGTTAACAGTGGCAGTCTCAAGCGAAGTACTGCCATACAAGGAATCATAAGAATGATAAAAAAGCTTATAACGACCGCTATTTTGCTTTCAATATCAACGGCCGGATATGCGGAAGGCGCAAATGGTGGAATGCAAAACTTTCTCGACTCATTAAGAAATTTTGAGTCTGGGATTAACCCTGAACTTGCTGACTTTTACACGGAAAACTATGACAACCCAGTATATAACTACGCTCAAGTAACCGCTCCGGGTAGATTGGTTCGTGATTGTAGTACGGGCTCTATGATATCCGAGCCCACCACCATTCGAGAGTATTTCCAAAAACTCGGACTTGATTCAATTTATAACCCAGCGACGCCAACCTCCCCAGAAATGTTTAAAGAGATGCAGTTTAACTCTACAAACGCGTGGGGTTTCATTGGCTATCAACTCGGTGAAGCGGTACTAATTGATTCCGGTTATTACAGCCCACAAACGGTAAATATTGATGGCAACGAGTACGACAGCTTCTACATGTTTGTACCAGATTCAACTTGGATTGGGTGCCGAACAGAGGCTCTTGCGGAAATAGAAGGCTCTGGAGGAAATCAAGTTTATGTCACCGACAACAACCGTTGGCTAGGAACCTTTACGGGTAAAAATGGAGTGAGCTCTCTTGACGGCTTGAAGGTCATCGACAACCAAGAGATGGTGATCCGTGATGCCATGCATTTCAACTATGGCATCATCTCGAAACTTCTAGCCGATGCGGACATGACATGGGAACAAGTGTTCCAGAAAAGTTGGACTGGTACCGATACCGATGGTAACACCGTAGAAGTCCTGCCGACCATGTCAGGCATACTTGCTGCCGCGCACCTACGTGGCGCATGGGGAACAGCCAGTCTGCTAATCGAAGACAAAATTACCTGTGATGAAATCGGCACTTGCATTACTACCTATGTTTACAAGTTCGGCGGCTACAACACCCTTTTTGATGTACCTGGAGACAGCGTTACTCAAGGCTCAAAATACGACGAAGTTCTGTATGCTGGCTGGGGCAATGATACCGTTATTTTAGGGGGAGGAAGTAATACGCTTCAACTAAATGAGCAAGCGAAATCAATAACAACCGTTAAGGATTTCCGACTCGATGCAGACCGAATCGTACTTAGTGGTTGGGTTCAAGATGATCCCCTTGGTAATGTTGTCATTAGTGATACTGGCGCAGGCGCCGAATTACAGTTCGGCAATCAAACGGTAATATTGGAAAACATCACCGCTGACAGCATCAATGCGGTCGGTGTCGAAAATCTACTCTTTAAGTCAAATGTCTACACCATGTCATGGCAAGGTACATACGTTGTCGACGATTTTAATCCAGCCGTAGACAAAATCAAAGGTTCAGCCGGCATTGGTTTTAAACATCTTAAAGCGTACCAAACCGCCAACTCGATTGTTATCGGACCTCAAGCTGCTGACGGAGGTATCTATGCGTCTTATGAGCTTATTGGTCTAACGTTAGCCGACCTTCATCCTGATATGTTTGTTGACGTTACAGGGAGTTTTGACCGCTTAGGCTTCATTGTTCCACTTAATTGGCTAACTTGGGGATGGAATTCGGTATTGGAAGTCGGCTACTTTGACGTTGAGAAAACGGTGCTCACAGTGCCTGCGGATCAACCTATTCCGTTCTCTGCCGTCAAGCTAACCCAAGAAGGAAGCAATGTTGTACTGTCACTTTTAGACCCATTCGCACAGGGAGACAAAAAGAAAGTCATTATTTCACACATTAATGTAGACGATCTAACCGCAGACAACTTCAGCGGGTTTAGCGGTGACTTCTCTGAAATAACGACTGAGAATGCTATTGTTTATGTTCTCTCTGTCACAGTATCAACGACTGGTGGAACAGTTTCTCCCACACCAGATGAGTTGGGGCAATTATACGCAAAAGGCGGTGAAGCATACACCGTGCTCTTCGTCCCTGATTCTGGCTACCAGGTTGCATCTATTATTCTCGACGGTGTAGAGCAGCCACTTGCCGCCTCATTAACCATTCCAAATGTATCAAGCAACATGTCTCTATCGGTCGCTTTTGAAGAAGGCTCTGGGAACGTGTGCGCTTTACCTTGGTCACCGACTGAAGTCTACAACAGTGGTGATCAAGTTTCTTACAACGAAATCATCTATGAAGCCCAATGGTGGACAATGGGTAATGAACCTGATCAAGGAGGTCCATGGAAGGTCGTAGGGTCTTGCTAATAAAGTAAGACACGTGTTTAGGGCATTAGCGCTACTTAAAAAACATAATCCCCCCAAGCACGCGCATCATAAGAGTCTGAGTGTCACTACTCAAATTTAAGTGTATGTCGCGTGCTTCTTTCAAGGAGCAATACCATGAAAATATTTCTATGCTGCTCAGCTGGCATGTCTACCAGCATGCTTGTGAACAAAATGCGAAACGAAGCGGAAAAACGCGACATTGAATGCACTATCAACGCTTACTCTATGTCGGAATTTGAATCTTGTTTGGCAGAGAATGATGTATGCCTTGTTGCCCCTCAAGTTAGATTCAAATTTGCAGAGTTCAAAGCTCGCGCAGAAGAGTGCGGTAAAAGCTGTGGCCTTATTGACATGTCTAACTACGGCATGATGAAAGGCGACGTTATCTTAAATCAAGCAATAGAACTTTATAACTCAACCAAGGAAGAGGTGTAGCATGGCTATCTTTGATAAATTAATGACCTTCGTGGAGAACGTTGTTTCTCCCATAGCAGGTCAAGTCTCAGCACAACGCCATATTAATGCAATTAAAGATGGCTTTGTCGCAACAATGCCGTTCTTAATCGTTGGCTCGCTGCTTCTTGTACTCGCCTTCCCCCCCACAACAGAAAATAGCAACCTCTTCTTGGATGGCTGGGCCAGCTTGGTTGAAATGATCGGTATGGGCAATATTCTAGCCCCGTTCCAGATAAGCATGGGTATATTCGCCTTGTATGCTTCATTTAGCATCGGTTTTAGCTTAGCGGAATCATACGGTCTACGCGCGTTAAACTCTGGCTTGCTATCCATGTATACCTTTTTACTTGCAGTTGCCCCAGTGCAATTTATCGAAATGGGCGGCATAATGCCAATCGCTTACATGGGCGGCACTGGCGCCTTTACGGCTATCTTGGCAGGTCTACTTACTCCTGAGTTGCAACGCTTTTTGCGAGATAAAAACATCCGCCTAAAACTTCCAGAAGCCGTTCCGCCTAAGATTTCGGCATCATTCGATTTGCTCATCCCAGTAGCATTGATTGCAGCAATTGTAGTGTCAATAAACGTATTCTTAGCTCAATACGATCTCAACCTGCCATCTGCCATCATGGAATTATTCAAGCCACTAGTTTCTGCATCAGACTCGTTCTTTGCGTGTCTAATCGCGGTTATCGTTATTCAGCTGCTCTGGTTTGCGGGTATTCACGGTTCATCTGTCGTAGTTACCGGTATTCTCTACCCAATCTTCATGATAAATCTAGGACTTAATCAGGAGGCATTAGCAACAGGTGCTGAGTTGCCGAAAATTTTCGTCAACCCTCTTCTAGACTTCTTTATCTTTGTTGGCGGAGCTGGCGGTACCTGGGGCTTTGTTGTTCTCATGATGCGCTCTAAGGCTGCCCATCTTCGCACCATTGGTAAAATGTCAATTATTCCAGGTACCTTTAATATTAATGAGCCCGTCATATTCGGTACACCAATCGTGATGAATGTTAACTATTTCATTCCATGGATGCTATCACCCATCGTCAACACTTGTATTGTTTGGCTAGCCTTTAAAACCGAGATCGTCTCTAAAATTGTTGCGTTACCACCTTGGACTATGCCAGCACCAATAGGAGCCATTATTGCAACCAACTCAAGTACTGCTGCTTTCGTCGTTGCACTTTGTGTATTGGTAAGTGTTGTCATCTATTACCCATTCTTCAAGATGCATGAAAATCAACTGCTAGCTGAACAACAAGGTGAAGAGGAAACAACAATTGCAACGGGTAAACCAGTAAAAGCCTAAGGTAACCAAACAATATGAATGTAGAAATCTCAAGCCAAGAAGACATCACCGAAGAGTTTTTGATGTCTCTACTTTGCACGGCTGGCGAAGCTCGCTCAGTCATTATGGAAGCGATGATTCAAGCGCGAAACGGGGACATCGACAACGCCAATAAAATGATAGCGCAAGCCGATCACTTGTTAGTCGAAGTGCATCGCACACAAACATCACTAATCGGTTTTGATGAAGGAAAAGGTAAAGTATCCATGACTTTAATCTTAACTCACATTCAAGATCATATTATGACCGCTATGCTCTGTCGTGATTTAGCCAATGAAATTATCGCTATCCACGACAAGCTAAATCAAAAAGGGTGAGTTTATGAAAAAAAGAATTTTTGATTTAACCGCAGAGGACGTTAGGTCAATGAAGCGAAGCGATATCGTCGACTGTATTGCTCGCTCTGAAGGCAGAACCTTAATGGTTGAAAACGTCGTCTCTGCTGAGCCGCCCGTTGATCTTGTCTCTGGTGCTGAATTTGCAGCCGGTTTTGGTGCCGACATGATCACGCTTAACTGCCTGGATCTGTTTTCACCAAGAGCAGAAGTCAACGGTGCCGGAAATCATGGTGTGAAGGATCACTTTACGGTTGCTGAGCTCAAAAAGTTAACCGGACGTTTGATGGGTTGCAACCTTGAACCCGTTCCTGAAGGGTTCACGGATATTCCACCGGGTCGAGCAGTCAGTTCAGACACTATTCTTGCTGCGATTGAGCATGGGCTTGACTACATCATGCTTACGGGAAACCCGGGTAAATGTGTATCGCAAGAGACCATTTTAAGTGCCATTCGCCTTGCCAGAGCGGTTTCAGAAGACATCGTTATCATTGCGGGCAAAATGCATGGTGGTGGTATTGGCAATGACTATAACTTGGACGTCATTGACCAGTTTGCTGCTGCTGGTGCCGACATCATGATGTTCCCTGCACCCTATACCACCCCTGGTGTCACTCCAGAGCTCGCCGCACAAATGATGCAAAAGGTTCATGAGTCTAAAATGCTTGGAATGCTTGCCATTGGAACCTCTCAAGAAGGCGCAACAGAAAGTTTCATAGAGAAAGTGGCAATGGCATCAAAGTCTGCAGGTGCTGACATCGTTCACATTGGCGATGGCGGCTACGGCGGTCTTGCCGTACCAGAAAACATCCTACGTATGGGAATCACCATACGAGGGCGACGACACCAATATAAGCGAATGGTTAATAGGCGGTAATCTGCAAAACCTCGGTGGCAACAAAGTTGCTGTTAACGATATACGCTCTATATGAGAGCACTTATTAAGCCGAGTAATATTGATACTCGGCTTCTTCATATTAACGCTATCTAAGCCTTGTTTTACCAACCCTTGGATATTTTCATCATCGAGCAGCCGCTGAAGTTCTTGCTGTATTGCTAGCTGTGGATCGCGTTGTATCCATTCGAGTGTCTGGGTACGTAAATCACTTTGCTGTAATTTCATCACGGTACCTACCTGTATGCGCTATACAACTCCACCTCATCCCCATAACCCTAGCTGCCATCTTACTGAGCGACGAATCGTCGCGATATTAAACGCGGCAAATGAGCATATTTTAATCAAAATGAATCAAATTCAGTCACTTGACAATCAATTTGCATAAATAAGCCTTTGAGTACTTGCAAGCAAACCCAAGAGTAATTATTATTCGTGTCGCTTTAGGGCACTTAATACGACCGTAGCTCAGTTGGTTAGAGCACCACCTTGACATGGTGGGGGTCGGTGGTTCGAATCCACTCGGTCGTACCAACGTTTCCTTTAGATTTTATAATCTGAAGGCAGACGTTAAAAAACAGAATTTGGGTCTATAGCTCAGTTGGTTAGAGTACTACCTTGACATGGTAGGGGTCGGCAGTTCGAGTCTGCCTAGACCCACCAAATTCCAATAATCGCACCTCTCGCAAGAGAATCCCAACGCGATTATTCGGGCGATTAGCTCAGTTGGGAGAGCACCTCCCTTACAAGGAGGGGGTCACTGGTTCGAGCCCGGTATCGCCCACCACTTCAAACAAAAATCCCGCTCATCGAGCGGGATTTTTGCGTTTAAGCTGAAAAAAGTTAATGAGCGCATTTGCTGCAACTCATACACTTTAGAGACACAGACCAGTACCACAAAATGGTTCAGCATATTCAATCTAATCTACCCGGTTATCGTAGACTGCTAAGAAAGCGACATATTCTATGTCTCATTCAACAGTTTTGCTAGTTCAATTGGTGTAATACCATCATTGTTCATGACAGCAATACTTGCACCACGATCAACTAGCAATTTCACTATCTCGATATGCCCTTGTTCCACTGCATCATGGAGTGGCGTGTATCCATGCTCTCCTTTAGCACTAATATCTGCGCCATTTTCCAGCAAAATAGAAACCTCACCAATGAGTCCACGTGTTGCCGCAATATTGATTGGATAATTGCCAAACAAACTTTTTGAGTTAAGCGATGGTAAAGGCACTTCACTGTACTCTGGTAGTTCAGCAAAGTTTCGCAATATACTTTCTAACCTTTTTCCACTTTGATTAATCACATTGCTCACCACAGTTAGCTTAAATCCAATCTTCAAGTTTCCTAATTGCATTGCGTGTATTCTGAATTTCTGTCATATGCCCAGCCTAGACACATCTCAATCTCGACCGCAACGCGCCCCAGGGCGTCGTAAATCACTTGTGAGGTGCGTTGCAATGGATCCTTAATCACTTCCGGTTGGGCGCTGCGATTGTAAATCAGTTGGGTCGTTAAACTTCTCCCCCCTCTTTATTGACCTGCGAGACTTTGGTTGCTTGGCCTAGTGGGTGTTTTTATCGCGCTATAAAAGCACCCAAATAATTGCCAGTAAGAGCTAGTTATAGGTCCAAGAATAGTTGTATGCACACCTACTGTAATAGTATAAGATCCCTTAAAAGCCCTAGTGTATCAAAAGCTCTTGTTAGCTCACTTGACGAAAAAGAAGAGTCCTCTAACTCAATTAACCATAGAACCCACGCAATAACAGCATCTAACTCGTCCAACTCTAACAACGTCCAACGCTCGAAGAAGTAACTGTCCCAAGTTTCTATATCGTCGCTTCTATCCAGCATACTTATAATTGAATCAACAACAATAAAGCTATCACATTTATCCCTAAAACTAATACACATCACAAATTGAAGGCAGTAACAATAAAGCTATCACATTTATCCCTAAAACTAATACACATCACAAATTGAAGGCAGTAACAAAAAGCATGTGGGCTCAAACAAGCAAATCCACTTGCGCAAGTGTCTAGCATTTTTCCAGTACTTCTGAAATCTATGGATTTCAAAGCTTCAATTTCTAGAATATCGTCTTCCGAAATATGACTACCTTCAAACCACACTACTGGTTTTTCACGATAGTAATACGCCTGAGTTATAGTTGTCTTAAGAGATTGGCACATCTAGATACATTCCTCCATGCGTCGGCAGTTTGCTGTTGATGAGTTTCATCTCCACCATGCCAACACTTATCAATACTTCTGGATCTCGCTTTTGCATGTTCTAACCACAAAGCTTTTCTCGTGGCTAACTCAATACGAGACATACTTGATAAGCATTTTGCCCTGCCTTTACCAAAGCCCCAAAGACTTGGTTTTGTTTCCTGAACTTTCCTATTAATTTCATCGCAATCAGGGTCCACCGATGGTGTACCAGGTGCACTACAATTGTTTTCATCATCACTACTATCATCAGGCATCGACATAATTGCGCCAGCAGCCACACCAGCACCAATTACTCCCCAATTCGCTCCAATCCAATTGCCTATTGGAACAATAGGCGCAAGTATTGCCAGTTCCCCTGTCGGGTCAATGAACTTAGTGGGCTTTTGTTCCCCATACCCATAAACATTCACCCCACCCAACAACCCAATTGGATCTCTTTGCACATAGCGTCCAAAGGCAGGGTTATAGTCTCGGAAATAGTTCTGGTGTAACCCTGTTGCTCTGTCTAACCACTGGCCCGGAAAACGGATGTTGTTTGGCGTGTGAGTCACGGTTTCAGTGACGTCACCAAAGGCATCATACATCCCTTGCCACAGCACTTCACCACTGCTTCTGGCCATTAAAAACGGCGCACCTAAATGATCATGTTGGTAAAAGCCACCACCCGCGCCGCGCTGTGTTGTTTGATACCATGGCGCTGTTCCCCATGTGACAACGCTTCTGCCTGAGGGAAGAACTTAAACATAGGGTAAATCCACTCTAGCCACATATTTTAAAGCGCCAAGCCAATAGAGCTAAAACAACTATTGCAAACGCAAATCTAGGCCAAGTAATGGTGCCTTTATATAAATTATAAAGCAATAAAGGTATTGGAAAGAAAACCACAAAAACCTTACCCAACCAACTGATTTTATCAATAGCCTGTGGAGGGAACAAGCCAACCCCACACACATCAATAATCAACAAAGCAACAAAACTAACCGCCAAAGAGAAAAATATGACGCCACTGATATTAATATAGAAACGAACACACTTAGATTTCATCACCATAAACACTCACAATCGTTAAGCATTATTGAATCGATATAGGGTTATCTCACTGTTCATAACAGATATCAGAGCGATGATTTAAACCATCTTCAATGATACGGCGGTATGCACTTTTAATACGACTTATTTCAGGCACTCAATCCTTCATCTTCAAGCCAATTTGACACATACAAAAAACTCTATTTTGTCAGATTATTATTCAGGATGATTAGCACCTGAGCCATTACACTTATTATGAATTACATCACTCTTTAAAAAAAACCCTTGACTTCAACCTATCTAAATACTTCAATTTAAAATAACGTCCCCCTGGAACTGCAGATGATAAGTATAGAACGATAACGTAAATCATATAAAGATTATTATTATTGAACTTTATTAGCCAATCAACGTTATAAGTTAATGCTATGGCTAAAGGTGAAAAAAGGAAACATGCAAATGTAAGATACACTATTAATGCAATGGTATTTTTCATTGTCTTATTATATTTACTAGCATGCAACAACACTAATCCATAAACAATAAAACCAACCCAAAGACCAAATGACCATAACAAAAAGTAAATTCCGGTATTAAACCATATCATAATAACTCCTTAGTGCCTGCTTGCTGCCAGTTCACCAACAGCAGTTCCTACACCTGCCAACGCCCACACAGCTGAGCATTCACCTCGAAAGTCGGATCGACCGATAAGTTGCTCTGAAAGTGATGGTTAACACAAAACTACGAACACCCTGAAGATTTTTCTTCTACCACCACCTAAAATTAAGCTCTTTTCAGAGTTAGTTCCACATTTGATGAACTAACACTAAAATTAAGATCATACTGTAAAGACTCCAAGAAAATATATGAACACAAAAGCATTATTTTAGGTCGAAATAAACCAAGATAAAAACCAAAGGCTATTCGTTTAACGACGTCACGGCCCTCATATGCCCTTTCTTGATAAAGTAGTATTTTCTGCAGTTTCAAACAATCACCCTCTTCCAACAATAGGGAAATACTCCCATTTTCAGTCAAAATTTCATTCCATTCTTCAAAGGAAATATCCTTTAACTCTACATATTTCATTTCACATCCATTTTACGCCACTCATCGGACCTCTTTGCACATGGCGCCCAAAGGCATCATCCCTTGCCACAGCACTTCACCGCTGCTTCAGGCCATTAAAAACGACGCACCTAAATGATCATGTTGGTAAAAACCCCCACCTGCGCCACGCTGTGTTGTTTGATACCATGGCGCAGCCCTTTTATTTGATAATAAGCTTAATACAACAAAGATAAAACCAGCTATTTACACTTAAATAATACAGGCTTTAGCTCCATCTAAAAGCCATCACTTTTTTAGCAATTCCACAGCATCACTACAACCACTAAGCTCGGCAACCTTAAGGGGGGGTTGTTGAAATTCATTCTTCAATGATAAATCTGCCCCTAACTTAATCAATGCCCTTATCACATTACATTTTCCATTCATTGCTGCTTGATGTAAGGGTGTATTGCCAAGATCACCAATAGCATTTACATCTGCACCATTTGCTATCAGTATTTTTACGTCTTCTACTTCGCCCATTCTTGCTGCAAGGTGAAGCGGTGTATCATCCACAGCTCCTCGCTGATTAACATCTGTCAATTCGATACCCAAGAACTCTGGATGGTCTTTATATTTTGACAAAGTTTCAGTAACTTTTTTTATAGGCATTTATTAGTACACTCACGGTTATGTTTATCTTTTAGGTTATTAAGTCTATTTCGCCATGTTTGGATTTTTTTGCTATGCCTTCCAGGAAACCATTTTGCATCCCATGCTTCGTATAAGCTCATACATTGTTCAGCGTAATCAATTTGCTTCGATAAAGTAGAGCAATCATTACTTCCCGGTGTTGGAGGCATATCACAAAATTTTTTCGCTCGTTGATATTCTGCCTGTTTTGTCGCTTCATCCGTTGGTGTGTCACCAGGCATCGACATAATTGCGCCAGCAGCCACACCAGCACCAATTACTCCCCAATTCGCTCCAATCCAACTGCCTATTGGAACAATAGGCGCAAGTATTGCCAGTTCCCCTGTCGGGTCAATGAACTTAGTGGGCTTTTGTTCCCCATACCCATAAACATTCACCCCACCCAACAACCCAATTGGATCTCTTTGCACATAGCGTCCAAAGGCAGGGTTATAATCACGGAAATAGTTCTGGTGCAGCCCTGTTGCTCTTTAGCTTATTACGTTGACGATTGCAAAACACATACCAGTGTGGGCTTATTGGGTCGAGTTCAAGCACATCTTCGACAAGTAAGCCCAAGGTGTTGATGGACTTGCGCATGTCCGTGATCCCGGTAGCCAGATACACATTGCCTGACGGTGAAGGGATCATGACAGAGTATTCATGAGCTGCGGCAGTAGCGCGATAGCACTAGGATCATTAATTAGCAACCGATAACCATTCGGCGTTTCCACCACAAGAGCTGGTGACGATGACATCGCTATCGGCACAATGACATTGCCAGCGCTAGCTTCGATGGTCGAGTTTAGCTTCTTTTGCCAATAGTAGAATTGCGCAATGGAAACTTGATGATTATCACACCACGCAGCGATTATCAGCCCACTCTCTTTTTGCTGCTGTAGACGCGCTTGCCAGCGTTGCTTTTTATCGCTATTAGTCATGATATAACTCCAAGGTTCAAGGAGCCTTATCAATACCAACGTCTATTTATCGGCGGAAGGCGGGGAGAAATGGGCGCTTACATTCAAAGTGCTACCGACGCGATCTCCTCAAGATGATTTGCCCGATCTTATGCCTTGGAACTTGGAAATCGATGAGGCCGAATAAGGCCTCACTGCTTAATTAGACGCTTACTAAGAATGAGGCAGAAATTTCGCCAGCTAGCATGTGTGTCTTGTTGTTTTCTGGTATTTTTCATCTCGAAATGTACATAACGTTCTCTATCACTTAAGCAATATCTAATACATTATTGCATCGACAACGCACGTCGATTGTAGCTTTCTACTTCGCAATCCAATGCCCCAGATGTTACCAAAAAATGCAAACCGTATTCCCCCCAATATCCAGGCCATACAGTGACAAACTTACATTGAATAAAATAAGAAATAAGAGAACCCAACATATTAGACTTATATTTCCCAGCGTCAATTTCTTCTGGAATAGATATTTCAGTGCCTTTTTTTAATTTTTTTTTCAAAGTAAGAAGCTTTATCTCTCGATTTATTTCATTTACTTGAGAAGTAAACAATCGAAAATCTGAAGAAGGAAAATGATAGAAAACCCCCTGCTTACCATATACCTTAGAAATGAATTTTGTATTTTTGCAAGTATCCTCATTCACTTGGCAAAAACCGGAACCATCATAATAATAGGATGCTAGCATAAGTTCCTCAAGAAATTCTTTACAACTAACATTCCCATTGAACCCTTTTAGTCCAGCTACGCCTTCAAAATAGACCAAATCAAAGCTGTATTTCAAATCTAGACTATCCGACTTAACACAAAGAAAGTTTTTACAAATCTCTATAGCCATACTAAGAGTTCCTCTTATAAGGTATTATTGCTATCACATCACCATTTCTATCATAAACATGTAAATGAGGGCAAGAATGATGACTTTCCCCTGGTAGGTGTGAATGTCCATCTGGATGATCTTCTATCCTGTGGCGAGCGTTCCACTCACAATAGTACCCAACGTGGGTTGCTCCAGCGCTTTGTAAACTACCACAATTTGGCCCTCTATTAGGCCTATTGCTATCTGAGCTAATATCGCCAAAGTCACTATAGCCTCTGTCTTTTCTCGGAATTTGAGCTAGCATTTGTGCCTTTGCGTATGCCTGTCTCCGTGTTAGTGGCCCGCATTCATCATTATCATCTTCACATTGAGCAGAATCGTCACTTGTACCTTCACTACTATCACCAGGCATCGACATAATTGCGCCAGCAGCCACACCAGCACCAATTACTCCCCAATTCGCTCCAATCCAACTGCCTACTGGAACGAGAGGCGCAAGTATTGCCAGTTCCCCTGTCGGGTCAATGAACTTAGTGGGCTTTTGTTCCCCATACCCATACACATTCACCCCACCCAACAACCCAATTGGATCTCTTTGCACATAGCGTCCAAAGGCAGGGTTATAGTCTCGGAAATAGTTCTGGTGCAGCGCTGTTGCTGTGTCTAACCACGGGCCCGGAAACGGATATTGTTTGGTGTGTGAGTCACGGTTTCAGTGACGTCACCAAAGGCATCATACAGCACTTCACCGCTGCTTCAGGCCATTAAAAACGGCGCTTAAATGGTTTACTGTATAAACGAAAGAAAATGTACTCAAAAAATTATTGAAGTCTTATAGTTTCGACGTTTTCCGAAGATACTATTTTTTGTATGGCGTATGGCGACTCTATGCGTTTTTTAGCAGTGGAAGTTCCAAGCCTAAAGACATTGATACCTGATCAATAGTTGCATTATCTATTAACTTAACTTTATAGCCTTTGCATATTAATCCCTTTACATATAATGTATTATACATAAACATAAAGATAAACCCGCTCATTCCAAAAGTAAAAATACCCAACACTAAACAGCCTACCGCCCACTTCAAGTCTCCGCGAAATAAAGGCACTAAGAAGCCGAAAAATAAAAAAGTCCACGAAACACCCACAGGACATACCTCTTCGCGCCCTGTTTCTGGGTTTTTCATCACAAGTTTTGTATAAGCCACAATTTTCCTTTTTATAATTATATTATCACTACATCTATAGCTAATTAGTCAATCCGCATTACAAGTAAGATACCTACTATTGGTAACTACACTATAAACAGCTACCGCAATAGACATCCCAAATTTAACAAGCGCTTATTATTAATAGCATTCAGAATATAAGTCATATCTATACCAAAACAACACCCACCCCCCTTATTTAAAACTGACTTCAAATATTTACTGTACAGACAATCACAATCTCAACAGATTTTCGATGAAAATCACAAAATAAAATCTAGCTAAATCATCTCTGCCTCAAGCAATCCGTATCTATTGACGCGGCTGACATCCATCCAAAGTCAGCCATTAAATACATAGCACTTTTGAGATTCTTTAAGCATCAACTAAGTGACATCGAATAGTTTCTCATTCATTGACCATAGTTGTGCTTCAACTCCCAAAAGTTGAGTGAGGTATGCTTTTAAATCATGTTTTTCGTTTTCAGTTAGCATGGTACATCCTTAATTGATTTACTAGATTCTGGTAAAGGCCAACATCTTTTGTAACTTCAATTCGTTGCACTGAATTACTCGAAATCATGAAAAGATAGCCGGTGTCATTTAATTTGGAGAAAAAATGATAGACATGCACATCCCCACATAAAAAGTTATCTACAGGTAATGTTATGCCAAAAGCTGCATGCTGCTCTTTTGCTAAAGCGATCAGCCAGTCAGGAAGTGACTGCATGACTTCAGGTTTGAAGATAGCGCGAAAAAATAGAGGGGTTATACCTGTGAGGTTAATGGCTGGTCCAAATGCTCGTTCTGGGTCTATATGTTCATGCATCATAGCTCCATCATCATACCTCATAAGTAAGGAACTAAGGCTGTGAACAATTGTATTGGGTTGTGAAAGTGTCAGTGTTATCTCTGGAGTTAACTTTAGTTCCATCTTTGCCACAGACGGAAAGCTAGCCAGTAAGATAAATAGTGGAATAAAAGCAAAACGCATTATCGCGATCCTAGCTCGAAAAAAGTACGCCCATGATATGCTGATGTGGTCATACTGCTTAGTTTATGGCTTATTTTTTAGGATGTTTCGCAACTATGAATTTAGTTCGTGCGCGTTTCATCATTTAGTTGGAGCTAACTCACGCTGTAGGTTTGGGTCCATTTAAGTATCACCCGTACCAATGATCGTTAACGGTTTAAGCGAAAACCCTCTAATTATTAGTGAGCCGTTTTTAGGATAGGATTACTAAATGAACTACTCAAATTAAACAGTTCGAAGTTTGGATAGCCGTCGCCGTAATGAGGGTCACAAATAAAAAGCTCACCTCGATTCGAATTGAGCGTGAGCTTTCGTATGACTAAAACGTCCTGTCTCTCTTTATGGTTTGAACAGAAACCTAGAGTGACGCTTTAAGAAGGTCTGATTGAATATCACGATTAAGGTTACCAACCCAACCATTGTACTTACGATGAATTGTCCCATCAGGTCGGTACTTCATATTTTCACTATCACGATAAAGAATATCGTAGCTATTTTTTTGCACCCGAATCTCTACAGAAACAAAGTGAGAACGCACTTGAAGATTTCCGACTAATACGCCGTCACTCTCTTCACTCACCACCCACTTACGTTTCGCTGCAGCGATGGTAATCAGTTTTTTCGCTTTATCAAAACTCATTTCACTATGCAGAGGTTGGTGCAAAATAGGGTCTGCTTTTGCGGCAAGTGCTAGTGGAGAATAACTCAACAACATGACTACAAGCGACATTATTAATGCTTTTATCTTCATTGCTTTTCCTTGTCTTTCTTTCGTTAATAATAAATACATACCCAAACCCCCTCAAGTCTCCTCGAAATGGTTTGGGTATATAACTGTCTCCTGTGTCACTCAGCTTTAAGAGCTAGAGGCAGATTCAGTTACTGAATGATTATTCTGTGTTACTTGGGGCATATAAACCTGCCAGATTAGTCGACTCCATTTAGAGGGGCTAAGTATTGACTGTTTAGGTAATAAGCCTTGTTCAGATAATAACTTTATCAATTTATATGGCACCGCGACCTCATTACCAACGATCTCAACATGACCGGCGTCCACGACAATAACTTTTGCAAGCACTTGTGCTTCAACAATGCTTTGCGTCTGCTCTGCAAGACTAAAGACAAAGTCATCTTCTACGCAGGTTTGCTGATCATAGCGCCGACAACTATCCCTCTCGAATGTCTTAATGATCAAATGCGACATCACAGTTGGATGCAGTTCACCAGGAGATACAATAAAGTCAGCCGTCGGCGGAATTTGCCGATATTTTTCCCCTGTCACTGCATAACAAATGGCATCAACCATCCCTATAGATGCCACGCGCATAAAGCGATTACCGCAGTGTGCCGCAGATTCGACGCCATTAAAGGGAGCGGAAACGGTCGTTAGTGTTATCGCAGGGTGTTCTACCGATAAGCCATCAGCACGATCACGAATTAATGCTCGACGCGCAATAAGCCCGCCCTGACTATGGCCAATCACATTAATTGTCTGCATTGTCATTAGCTCACTTAACTGGTTTATTGCCATCGTTAAGTCACCCGATACATCATCTAAACTTTGGCGATCATCATATTCAAAGCAGACAACTTGCTGGTCATGCATCTTATATACTTCCGCTAACGAACGGAATTTACCCGCTGAAGAAAAACAACCATGCACAAGTATCGTTAAGGGTTTATTGGGATCAATTGTCAGTGAATCACTTTGTGAGCTGCATTGCTTAATACCTGCAATATTAATTCGAACAGTTTCATCACTTGCTATCACTAATTGGGACGGCTGAGCTACATGAGTACAGCCAATTAATAACCCTAAACTAGAGACAATTACCATAATTTGAGAGAACAGATAGCACCGCAAAGTTCACCTCCTGCCAGGACATCTCATCTAACCGGTAACGTCTCTAATCAAATGTTACTGACGATCTGCTACCGTTAGTACTTCTTAAAGATCATTGACGTATTTATTCCACCAAATGCAAAATTATTAGACATAATATATTCGCAATCCATGACTCGACCTTCACCTCTAATATAGTCAAGATCACCACACCTTGCGTCGATAGAATCTAGGTTTAACGTCGGTGCATACCAGTTACGATCGAGCATTGCCAACGACAGCCATGCCTCTATTGCACCACACGCGCCCAATGAGTGGCCAAAATAACTCTTTAAGCTTGATAATGGCACTTGCCCAAATACGCGCTGCGTTGCCTGCGTCTCTGCAATATCACCAAGTTCAGTCGCCGTGCCGTGCCCATTAACATAACCGATAGCACTCGCAGGCAAACCTGCATCTTTTAATGCCATTTCCATACAACGTTGCATGGTTTCAGATTTGGGCTGAGTGACGTGAGCAGCATCGCAGTTGGTCGCAAACCCAACCAGCTCAGCGATAGGCTTCGCGCCTCGCGCCAATGCAAAATCCAACTCTTCAAGAATTAATGTACCTGCGCCTTCACCGATCACTAATCCATCACGTTTTTCGTCATACGGTCGCGGGCTAAGATGGGGCTCATCATTATATTGACTCGTCGCAAACAGCGTATCGAACACCGCCGCCTCTGTTGGACAAAGTTCTTCAGCACCACCAGCCACCATTGCACGCTGCTGACCATATTTAATCGCCTCATAGGCATAACCAATACCTTGTGAGCCGGACGTGCAAGCAGAGGATGTCGGGATCACTCGTCCCTGCAAACCAAAAAACAGCCCCGTATTCACCGCCGTAGTATGCGGCATCATGGCAACATAGGTATTGGCATTGATATTTTTTGTGTTGTGATCAAGCAGCATGGTTGCAAAAGCAGAAACTGGCCCGGTACTTCCCGTTGACGAGCCATAAGCGATCCCCGTCGAGCCATCCGTTAACGCATCATCATCAATTAACCCTGAATTAATGAGCGCCAGTTCTGAGGCTCTCGTCGACAGTTTTGACACTCGCCCCATCGAGCGAATTCGCTTACGGGTATAGTGTTTTGGCAGAGTAAAATCTTCTATTGGCGCGGCTAATCGAGTTTGCAAACCTTGATACTTCTCCCAGTCCGCCATATGAACAACGCCGTTCTTATATTTCTGTAAGTTCGCCCATACACTTTCAAGAGACTCTCCCAACGAGGTTACGCCAGCCATCCCTGTTACTACTACACGTTTTTTCATCAGAATAGCCCCCCATTAACACCTATCACTTGGCGATTGATATATGCCGCATTTGGCGACATAAGGAAGGCTGCAAGATCAGCAACTTCTTCCGGTTTTCCCATCCTTTGAGAAGGGACTTGCGGTAACACTCGCTCTTTAATATGTTCTTCCACCATGCCGGTATCAATGAGCCCAGGAGCGATGCAGTTCACGGTAATAGCACGGCGCTTATTGCTCATTTCCAACGCCAACGCTTTTGTCGCACCAATAATTCCAGCTTTAGCTGCTGAGTAATTCACTTGGCCGCGGTTACCGATTTGCCCTGATAGAGACGACATAGTGATAATGCGCCCTTGCTTTAATTGGATCATCGGCATCAAAAGGGGGTGAATAACATGATAAAAGCTGTCTAAATTGGTATGAACAACCTTGTACCACTCTTTACTGGTCATCGAAGGAAAAGAGCAGTCGTCAGCAACCCCGGCATTGTGCACAACGCCATAGAAAGCGCCGTGCGCCTCCATCAATGTTTCAAGTTTACTTTTACACTCATCTTCATTGCGAATATCGAACTGTACCAGCCTGCAACTCCCACCGATTTGCTCAATATTTGCGGCTGTTTGCTCCGCACCAGCCAAATCAGTACCGTAATGTACAGTAACGCAGTAACCATCCTGAGCGAGTCGCAATGCAATGGCCTGTCCTATCCCTTTACTGGCGCCAGTCACCAGCACATTTTTTCCATTTGTTTCTGTCATTATGATTTCTCATCACATTGCTGATTAAATGCCGCCAAGAACGCTTGTTCTGGCGCATAAGTATTGACCTGACCCTTGGCAACCAATTGGCCACCACATTCAATTTGGCAGTTATAGACTCCCATATTGTCATCACGCATCAGTAACTCGGCATGAATGAGGTAAGTCTTATTATTTTCGAAATGTTTACCATAGTGCTTGTAACGCCTCGCCCCCAACAAAAAACCAATTGATGGTGGTTGATTCTCAGCCCTTGCATTCAAGCCTGCGAGGGCAGCGATACTTTGGGCCATAAATTCGATACCGGTATGAGCAGGGATCCCATTAAGCGTTTCATCAAACATAATAGAGTCAGCAGAAATGTTAACCGAACAACTGATTGACTCTCCGTCTGCAGAAACGACATCGTCAATTAAGATCATCGGGGCACGATGAGGCACGAGTTGCTCTATTGTGGGGTAACGTTGTAACGTCATACTATCCTCTCAAAAACCAATGATGCATTATTTCCGCCAAAAGCAAACGAGTTACAAACCACGGCTGGCTTACACAAACTCTCTGCAGATTTAACTAAGCGAATGGAAGTAATTGCTGGGTCATAAGTGTGATCGTTAGGCCATTGTGGTGGAAGCATTCGCCTAGGGGTGTCCAATAGTTGACAGCACAACGCAGCCTCGACAGCCCCAGCGGCACCAAGGCAGTGCCCTGTTAACGCTTTGGTTGAACTAACAGAAACCTTATCACCAAACAGTGCCGCAATCGCTTTGGCTTCCATCGCATCATTCAATTGTGTTGCAGTGCCATGGGCATTCACATAGCCAACATCATCAGCGGTTAATTGCGCTTGAGATAGTGCCATCTCCATCGCTGCTAATGCACCAGAGCCACATGGCAATGGACTCGATAAGTGATGTGCATCTGCCGACTCACCCCATCCAGTAAGGGCGACATTTGCTGGTACTTTGGAAACCACAAACAGTGCTCCCCCTTCGCCAATATTGATACCACGCCTTTTGACATCAAAAGGGCGGCAGACTTGATCTGACACTTGTTCCAGAGAATCAAAACCGTTGACGGTTAATTGGCAAAGCGTATCAACGCCACCACAAATAACCGCATCGCAAATACCACTTTCAATCAGCGTTGCCGCACTAATAAAAGATCGGGTTGATGAGGTGCAGGCAGTAGAAAGGGTATAACTTGGGCCGAAGACTCCCGCAAGCAGACGAACAGTCTCAGCGACATCGCCCATCGATTGATGAGCGAAATTATAATTGGCATCTAATGCGCCATCTGCGTCACGGTTGGCAAAAGCGATTTCCGTTTCACTAATTCCCGTCGTGGTTGAGCCCACGACGACGCCAATACGGTGCTTGCCAAAACGGTTGATCATTTCATCAATCGTCGGTTTAATCTCAGCCACTAGGCAACCAGCAAGTCGGTTGTTGCGGTTATCCGCCACCTTATCATTACCTACTGCGGGATAATTGCCTTCACAAGCAAAAACGGTCGCCTCTCGTCCAGAGAACAGTGGCGAATGCCACGTTTGAACACCAGGCGCCTCCCCTGACTCGATATTTTTCCAAACAGATTCAGCGGTGCGACCTAAAGCACAATGCAATGCTATCGCATTAATGTAAGTCATGATCTTCAAGCCGGACTCTCCCACTATGACTTCTCCCAAAAAATTGTTGTTAATTGATAACCCATCTCTACCTCAGGTCGATAGACATCGATGACACCATCCACATCGGTATGATGACGATAACGAATCTCTAGCATGACCTCTCCGTTACGCTCTATCTGACGGGCCGCTTTATTTTCAGTCATAGTGGTAGCGGTATCGTTTAGCCAAGTTTGCAAAGATTCTCTTGGCCAAAGCACTAACATGATATCCAGCAAAACCTGCTTGGCATCGGGCAGCCCATCAATGCCTTCAATATGGAGCGTATTATTTAACGTGATACCATCCCAACTGATTTGAAATAGCGGTAAACCAAAACTAGAAAAACCGGCTAGCACCAGTTGCTGTTGATCAACCTCCAATGCCATCACAATTCGTTGTGCCTTATCCCCAACATCGACGGTCATCAATTGTTGCGCATTCAATGCATACCCTAAACTGGCAGGCGTTGGTAATGAGTGAGATGGCCTTGTCTGATGAACGGTTGAAGAGGTCGAACACCCAATTAACAACATGCTAGAAATCACTATCCGTAAAAGCTGAACGTAACGACATATCCGACTAATTCTCATCACAACTTCCTCGAATCACAGCCCTATTTTGTTCAACCATTAAAGGTGCTAGTAACCAAGCGGAAAGCACGCCCACAGCCAAAGACAAGCCAAAACTGGCGATAGCATAATTGGTCGACACACTCATTAGGCCAAAAGATAACAAGGTACTTATTCCCGCCACCAATACCGCCAAAACCGTCGCAGGTTGACGACCGTGGCATTGAAAGAACACACTGTAATCAAGGCCTATGCCTAACACCAAAAACAGGCTTAACCAATGAAATAACGTAATCGGCAACCCTAAAGCCGCTGGCACAGACAACGACACAATCGCAGCGCATAGCGGCGCAGCCACCACTCGTAGTCCAGACCGAAAACCAAAACGCCAACAGCAAAACGCCGCCACAACCAAGCTTGCAATCACAAACAACTGACTGACTTGAATTCGGTAATACATGAGCATGTCACTGATGCCATCGACATAATTCACTACCTCGCTGTGCGGCGGCAGTTGTAGGGCTTTTACATCGCCGTGATAGGCTTGAAGCATTAACAGGCTGAACATTTCACCGTCTGCTGTTGTGCCAATCAAGGTGGGTATGTAGCCACTCAGTGATTGGCGTAGCTCTTGCTGAAACGGCAGTAACATGGGGGGGGTATTCAATCCAACCGTTTGAGAAAGCTGCATAGCTTGCTGCTCTGTGAGCTTTTCGTGTAACGCATAAAAATAGTGCTGACGAGCCAATGAGGGGGTGTAACGACTCACCGCGAGATATCCATCTAACTCTCCCGCGTCGATGGCGCGATCAAGCTGTTGACGAAGCAACTCTTCTCGCTCTAAAACGGTTTCAACATTGGGACCAAAGGTGATGATCCAGTCGTTGGATTGACGAGTGCCCGTCAGTTGTTGAATTTTCTGCTCATGATACTGAAGTGTCGAATCTGGAGACTGAAGAATGCGTACGTTGTCGTCACAGTGGTAATTTATTCCCCCTGCGATAACAACCAATGACAACAGAACAAGCAAAACGTGCAGGTTTACGCGTTTAACATAGGTATCTACTGCGTTACTGACTCGATCGGCCATCAGTGCGCCAACAGGATGTGGCATTGGTAACACCATCACAGGGAACAAGAGTAATACTGTTAATAGCGCCCCTGTTAAACCAAAGATGGAAAACGTCGCCATTTGCGCCAACACAGGTAGCGCAGCAAAATAGAGGCTGCTGTAAGCAAGTAAAGAGCTACACAGTCCCATCAGTAGCGCAGGGCGAAGCCTACGAATCAAAGTTATCGGTTTGCCATTTTCACGCTGACAAGCATATGCACTCAGAAAATGAAACGCATAGTCAAACGAGATACCAATCAGTGTACTGCCCATAACCAATGCAAACAGGTGCACCTGCTGGAAGATCAGTAATGTGCTTGCGACCCCCAACATCACGCCACTACCGATTGAGACCAACGCGAGCAATAACGGTTTTGGTCGTCTAAATAACCACACCACCACCACCACAATCATGGTTAGTGCCCCGCCACCAATCACGGACATCTCCCAGATCGCTTGAGCCGTCGCTTCAGTCGCATAAAACGCCGCGCCGTTTTTCCATACGATGACGTTATGGTTGGCTTCGACTGTCGCTATTTCAGTATCAATGGCCGCTACTAACGCTTTAGCTTCGGTATCATAAGGCGACAAGGAAATTTGCAACTGCAACAGTACTTGATACTGTCCTGCCTGCTTGCTTAGCAAAAGTCCATCTTGAGCGATAAAGCGCTGTTCACTGATCAACGAGTAGAGATATTGACGAAACGTTAACCAAGGATCACCGACTAAATCAGGCGCACCCGACAATGAATAGAGCGCGCGAATAGCACGTTCGTTAAGCTGCTCACTCTGCCCATCAAGGATTAACTGAGCATCCGCATCAGATAGCAGTTGATGACGGTATTCATACAGCTTAGCGATCATTTGTTGATAGCGATTGGTATCAACGACAGTCACAACCTGATGGGTATCGAAGCCCGAAGCTAACCGTTTCGCGGCCGAAATAACATCACTTTCAACATCACCTTCAACCACCAATACCAGTTCGCGTTCAAAGACTCCGCCAACATGATTCAGTGCGACATCAAGACCACGAGATTGGGATTCGGCAGGAAACATGCCGAGTAGATCGGTCTGAAAGGCCGGGCCGGACGACAAGCGCAATAGCGTAAATATGAACGCCAATAACAGCGTCCCGACCCACAACCAAGGGGCAACAGTACGACGTCGTGAAATAATACCCAACATGGTATTACCCATCATCAACCTCAGTCGACAAAGCGGCGGCACCATCGAGTAAAACGCGCAATGTTTCACTGCGACTTTCATTGCCTAAATCACTGCTATTATTGTTACAACTCAGGCTAATTCGAGTTTCGCCACCTTGCTGCTCAAGCAAATCAATCTGTGTTACACAGCCCTTGTTACCGACAATGTGTATCTGCGCAAATAACTGATTAAGTGGCGAGACACTCGGTATCAACTCAACACGCCAATGCTGCTGTTCTATTTGCGCATCCAGCACACCTTGCGAAGATAAGGCAACAACTTGACCAGCCAGTAAGCCGTCTAAAAGCATCGTCACCATCGAAGCGTACGCCTCAGGTGCATCACTAAGTGAATACTCACCTTGCTGATAATGGAAGAGTTTTCCAGCGCGGATCACTAACGTATCAGTAAAAGGGCGCTGTTGTTGCCATACCATACCGCGCTGTTGATCAATCAGGTACTCGCCTGAAGAAAGAAGCGGCTGATTAAGCCCTGGTAACGTCTTGCGCTGTTGAAACTGTCCTGAATTTTCATTTCTTTGTTGCAGTAGCGCTTCAATGTCAGATAAAGCAGGATCAGCCAACATTGCGTTAGCTTCACCATGCTCTAATGCGGCCAATAGCGGCAAACTACTACTTATAAAAATCAGAACTAACAAACGCTTAAACATTTATCTACCTTATCTAATAGACATTGTGGCGACGCATAAAGCATCTGACTATCACTCAAGCCCACGGCACAGTGCGTGGTATATGCCTTTATCGATACTTTGCCTGTGGTATGGTTAAATATTTTAAAACCGATCTTCAGCCTATTTTCCCACTCTTCTAGCTCTGCGATAACTTCTAAACGATCAGCATGAAATGCGGGCGATACGAACTTCATACGCGTATCCACCACCGGGAATGCATAACCTTGGCGCTGCATTTCTAGATAAGAGAAATCCAGCTTATCTAACAAGGCCCGACGTGCTTCTTCTAGATAACAGTAATAATTTCCATGCCAAACCACCTGCATCGGGTCACAATCTTGAAAAGCAACGGTCACAAACGCATTAGCTTTAACGGTCATGGGTATACCTCAAACGACTGCTCAGAAAACGCCGTTAAACATGCACGCAGTTCCATCTCTAATGGGCGATCTTGTTCTAAGAACGGTGAAACTTCACGAACGTCTCTGATTGTCTGCTGAATCGCAGAGCTCAGGGTTGAGCGCGTTATCTCGCCTTGCTGTTCACGTAATTCAATTCCCTGCGTCGCCGCGATAAGGCAAGCTGCGGTCACTTGCTCGGTCAACTCTATGACTCGGCGGCAATCTCGCGCGGCAATGGTCCCCATACTGACCTTATCCTGGTTATGACTTTCCGTTGAACGCGAGAAGACAGATGCGGGCATAGTCTGTTTTAGCGCTTCTGCAGTCCAAGCAGACACGCCAATTTGTACCGCTTTAAAACCGTGGTTAAGCGGTTTCTGTTGCTCGCCTGCGCCAGTAAGGTTGTACGGTAAGCCGTTGTTAAACTTATAGTCACAAAGCTGTGCCAACTGGCGATCCAGCAGATCAGCAACATTGGCGACCGCTGTTTTCAGGCTATCCATCGCCATCGCAATGTGACCACCATAAAAGTGACCGCCATGTAACACACGCTCGTTCTCACCATCGATGATCGGGTTATCGTTAGCAGAATTAAGCTCAATTTCGATCATCTGCCTAGTCCAAAGCAAGGTATCTTCTAAAACACCAATTACATGCGGAGCACAACGCAATGAATAACGATCCTGTAAGCGTTCAGAGTTTCGTGGTGGCAAAGTTGCCTGCAAATCACCACGTAATCGCTGTGCACACTTTAATTGCCCTGGATGAGGCTTGACCGCATGCAACGCTTCATCAAAATGGAACGGGTTACCAGACATTGCCAACGTTACCATCCCAGTAACACGTGTCGCCAACTGCGCAAGATAATCAGCCTTAGACCAGTTAAGGCAAGCAATCGCCGTCATAACGGCCGTGCCATTCATTAACGCTAACCCCTCTTTAGGGCGCAATGCTATTGGATAGGTCCCCGCTTGCTGATGAGCAATGTTGGCCTCAATCAACTCACCTTTATAACGAACTTGACGCTCACCGATCAATGCGGCTGCAACATAAGACAGCGGGGTTAAATCACCTGATGCGCCCACCGACCCTTCTTCTGGAATCTGTGGCAATATGTCATGCTTTAGCAGGTTTGCTAGCCCATGCAATAACTCGGCAGAAACGCCTGACTTCAAACGGCAAAGAGAAGCAAGGCGAGCGGCAATAATGGCACGTGTCTCTTCGTCACTAAAATAAGCCCCTAACCCACAGCCATGAAAACGTGTCAGCTGAACAGGTAAGGTTTCCACCATCTCTTTGGGCACACGCACCGTGCAGCTATCGCCATAACCGGTTGTCACACCGTAAATTTCGCCATCTTCTTTCCAAAGGCGATCTAAAAAAGTCACAGACTTTTCTATCTGGCTAATAAAGTTTTCATCGCTACTTAGTGAAGCTCCCGCTGCTCGGGTGGCTAGTTGATTGATATCTTCAATCGTGATCGGTCCATCACCGAAAAGCACGTTATGCTGTTTTGTCATTGTGAAGCTTCCAAAAATCGTAAAAATTAAACCAATGTAAGGGGTACTGTTTGGCGTAGCCTTCCAGTCGATTAGCGTATGCCGAGATATTCACCGCCAAATCTTGCTCGCGCGTTTTCCGTTGCAGAGGCTGTTGAACCAATGGTTCAAAATAGACGGCAATCTCTTCTTGGTCAGAAAATCCAAATAAGGTATAAGTCGGTTTTTCCAACAAACCCGCCAACAAAAAAGGACCAATAGGAAACGGCGCTGGTTTATCAAGAAAAGAGGTCCACTGCACACGGGATTCTTGTGTTGTTGAAGTGCGATCGCCAACAATCACGACCCATTCACCTGCGTCCAACTTTTGTTCGAGCATAATCATGGTCTCTGGACCAATATCATTGACCTGAATTAAATTCAACGCACTATCAGGATTGACTTGTTGCATCACTTGATTAAAGTTTTTAGCGTGCTCTGTAAAAACTAATGCATTAATAGTTAACGACTTATAGCGACAACTCAACGCGCGACACAACTCTAAATCACCGAGGTGGCTACCAAGAATTAGGCACCCTTTACCGGATTCAAGCGCAGACTCAACGACGTTTGGATGGTGGATATTAAGTTTATCATCACTTATTCCACCTCCCCATGCCGAGAGTTTATCGAGCATTGAAAGACCAAATTGATAAATATGCTGGTAACTAGACAGGTGCGAATGTCCTGTCGTCGCCTCTATCGCTTGCAAATAACCCTTTGATGCACGTCGTGCATCACTCGCGGTTAAATAGTAATAACAGATAGGGAAATGAAGCAGCCATTCGAAAGCGCGTCGTCCGAGTCGTTTGTATATGCTTAGCAATAACTTAATACCAAACACGCTACCCTTCTCTGCTCTTCGAGACCAGTGAACTGAGCGCGTGAACTTGCGCGCAAGAAGCTTTGGCATTCTTGGTAACATTCCACAGATGAGTCTTGTATGTAACCAGCTAATACGAATGTTATCTTTCACCACAGCAAAATGACTCACCCCATTCTCTGGATATTCGACAGCAACAGGCACAAACGTCACCTCGACACCTTGCCAATACAACCGCACCAAGACTTCAATATCAAAATCCATTCGAGTGCCAATCTGGCACCGATCAAATAGACGATTACTGGCAGCAATAGGATAAATCCGCAATCCCATCATCGAGTCGCGTATCTCAAAGGACAGAGTTTCTATCCACACAGAAATATGGGTGGCATAACGGCCATAAAGGCGCGATTTTGGAATGGCCTCATCATAAACAGGACAGCCAGAAATTAACTGCTCTGGCGATTGTTGACTTAACGCTAACATCTCGACAATGACGTCAGTATCATGCTGACCATCTGCATCAACTTGTATCGCGTGTGTATATCCGTTACCACCCATCCAACGTATACCAGCCATCACCGCGCTACCCTTTCCTTGGTTATCAGGCAAGTGCAGAGCGTCTATTTTCCCAGCTGATTGAAGTTGGTTAATAAGATCGGTTGTTTCGATATCACTACCATCGTTAACGACAATAATAGGTAAGGCGTAACGCGTTAAATTATCGATAACTCCAGAGAGAAACTGACCGTGGTTATAACAGGGAACCAAAAATCCATAACGCATCAAACTACCAACCGTCCTTGTGAGTAAACCCACTGTTCATCACTAAATTTAAAGATCAACTCGCGCTTTGCGCGATTCCAACTTAAGCGCAGCAACACCAGCGCTTCTGGACACATCGGCCTCTGAAACTTTATCTGTTTAATCTCAGTAAGCTGCATTGTGGTTTGATAGTGCGCTTGCCCATAGTGAATCGCCCAGTCAAGTTGAACAACGCCCGGCAACAGTGCAAAATCATCAAAATGTCCGTCGAAATAGACAATATCAGCCCCCAATTTCAGTGACAGCGTAATATCAGGATGAGGGTTCTCCTGCCATGCCAAAGATGCTGAAGTGTCGGCAGGCGTAACGACCGTTTTCGATACAACGTCAGGTAAACGGTTTTTCATACTAATCCAATAACTCCATCAATTTGGCGGTATCAATCTTGCCTTGGGTATTTTGCGGCAGACTATCCACCACCTCTATTTTGCGTGGCAAAGCCACTGATTCAACGTGCGAAGAAAGCTGCTTGCGGACGGCTCGCCAAAGTGCAAATGTTGTGGGGTATCGGTTTATGAATCCATCATCAGCCACAACAACAAAATTAACGACATCACGTTTCGGTGTCTTTCTCATCAAGGCAACACAACGAGAAATACCCGGCATTGACTCTGTTAGCTTTTCTAATTGTGTCAGTGAGATACGCTTTTCTGCTACTTTGACAATACGATCGATACGTCCAAGTAAACGAAACTGGTTTTTAGTAACAACTTCAACACGATCATCGGTTAGATAGGCTGGTGTTTGTTCAATAAACGGCGAGCTCAACAACATACGTCCATGATCAATTTGATACGAGAGACCGCTAAACAATGTCCACGGAATGGTTGTGTCTTGTTGCTGTCGCCATGCAATACCACCCGTTTCTGTACTGCCATAAACTTCATAAGGTAGTGCCCCTGCTTGCGTTTGTGCTGTTCGCGCTAACGCATAAGACAATGGACCTCCTGAGCAAAATACCACCGGAACTTGAGATTTAACGTCAACCTGCTCTATTTGGGCGCAAACACTCGTAGCCGCTTGATTATTCATCTGTTGCCAATAGACAGGACTCGTAACCCAAACTGCATTAGCGGTGGGAATATCGGCATGGCGATATAAGCGACGGTCAAATGCACGCTCACTCATTAATGGCCAGATAAGACGAAACAGTAAGCCATAGATATGGTTATGAGACACGGTGGCATACACATTCCTCGATGTACTTATCGTATGAAATGTTTGCTCTAGTACCAGTGCTTCTTGCTCCAGCCCATACAGTGATTTTTGTATACGCTTAGGTTGTCCCGTAGACCCTGATGTTTGCAACTCAATAGAGCAATTCACTGCGGCAACAGGCTGTAACGTTGCTCGTTGCTCGACAGCCAAACTAGCATCAATTACCAAGGTATCTTCTGAACGCAAGTAATCAGACAGAACTAACGCGTCTTTAGCAAGGTCACTCACTACGGCTTGGCTATGATTAGCTGGGAAAACAGCACATCCACCGACCTGATGAACGCCCAGCATGGCGATAAGATGATACCAAGGATCATCAAACACCAATAAAAAGCGCTGTTGTTGATATGAACGCAATATTGAAACTGTCGCTGCAACCGCCAGTTGCAACTCACCCAAGGTATGCGTGTGATTTTCAGAAAAGGCGACAATACGCGCGGTATCGTTACTGAGTAAAAGTTGATGTAGATGCGAAGGGGTCACTGTCCTAGTCTCAATTTACGATAAATCCATTCAACGGTTAGCAATACACCAATAAGACAATAACTTATGATGCCGTTATATACTGCCCACCACTCCAGCGAGACATGTATCGTCATCAATGCTAGTACCGCATTAATAACAAAAAACACACACCATAATTCAGTTAATCGCCGAGTATAACGTTTACCTGCATCATCAAGATCGGTGGTTAATGACGCAATACGGGTGATCACTGGAGTATCCGTTTTAAGCGATAAGCCAAATACACTCAATAGGGTTAAGTTAACAATCACCGGGTAATAGAGCATGGGGGAAGTATTCCCACTCCAAGCAGCCATTAACGCCAACAGTGCACCGATACCACATAAAACTTGTTGCCGCCGACGACTTCCTGTCGCACTCGCCTTAACAACAATGCATCTGCTTAGTAATACAACAGCAAGCAAAACTGCCACCCATTGCAGCTGTTGATAATAGACACCAGCAAATACTAATAATGGATAACATACTGCGAGCACACTAGAAATTGCCCTACTTACCCTCATGCCGTTGTCGCGCTCTCCAGCAGGTTTTCGACAACGTTAACGATATCACCGACCGTGCGTACCGCTTTAAACTCTTCAGGCTTGATTTTGATGTTTGTTTGGCGCTGTAAATGCACGATCAAATCAACCGCATCAATACTATCAAGGTCAAGATCATTGGCGATATGGGCCTCTAATGTGATTATTTCAGCGTCAAGCTCGAACAGTTCGACCATCGCGACTTTTATCAAAGCAAAAATATCATGCTGCTGCATACAAAGATCCTCATTTACGCCAATTGTGATTGAATAAAGTTCGCTAGAGCATGAACTGACGAAAAATGCTGTTTCGTCTCAGGATCATCGCCATTAATCACAACATTAAAGGTTTTCTTTATCGCTAAGCCCAATTCAAGCGCATCGATTGAGTCCAAATTTAGCCCATCGGCAGAGCCAAACAAAGCTTCATCAGTATCAATATCATCTACCGTCAAATCGTCTAAGGCTAGCGCGTCAATAATCAGTTGCTTAATTTGCTTTTCAAGGTCTTTCATTTACATAATCCTTTACTACATAAAACCTATTTTCTACTATCGGCTTTAAAGCGACATTAAAATAGTTAGTTAACTTTCTCGCCGCCAACGGCGTCGTTTTCGAACTTTCAATAATTGGTACTACAGATTCAACATCACAAACCCACAAATCAAAGCAAGCTCTGGTTTTAGGAACATCATACCAAGCTACACCTTTATTTAGTGTTAATGGATAGCAGTTAATCTGCACACGCTGAATGTTTGCATTACAACGAATGGCTAATTGGGCCGCCCCACGTTGACAGACAATATTTTCATTTGGAACTGTTCTCGTTCCTTCTGGGAATACTAACAGTTTTCTTCCTTGGGAAATTTTACTCTGGCATAACTGCAGAAGGTCATCACTATTATTAGGAATATAACCTGCCATTTTAACGACATGTCTAACGAACGGGTTGTGCCACAACTCTGCCTTGACGATACAATCACATTGGCGCAATTGAGAGATAATAATAACAACATCAATTAATGTTGGGTGATTAGCGACAACTAAACACCCCTCACCAACAACCAGCTTATTTCCATTCTCAATCTTCAGATCAATAACGCCGAGCGCAACCATAAATTTTACGAACATCTCAAATGAAAATGAAATGATATATTGGCAAGTATATTCCCTATTTCTACTATCTCGGACAATTATCCATACCGTAGGGAAAATAACATATGATAAAAAAAGTCCACCACAACCGAAAAGAGCGAAGGATATTCCATAACGTAGCTGGCGAAAAAAATGACTCATTAGCAGACTGCCGTTCGCTTAAAAGCCAAACTGAACTGCTGACCAGACAAGATAAAATTACCTTGCTGACTCTGACAACTCAACTTCTCATGCTCTTTTATGCTATCGTTTTGTATTTCAACAGAATAGGCGCCTCCTGGCTTAAGAAGCAGCGCAACTAACCCTTGATTACTCGTGCCTTCACTTGCGTGGTAAACCTTTGGCAGACTCTCATCAGCACAAATGACTAACACCTTTACCAACGGATCTGTTTTCAAACGAGAAATCGCTTCTGTCACTGCCATTAGCAGTGAATCACTGCCTGCAGAAATAGTAGTAAAGGGTATTTTAGCGCCAGAAGAAATAGTTAAAAGCCCAGGTGCTGTACTATATACAGATTGAGAAAATTGCATTGGAGATAGCTCATCTTCATTAGCAATCGTCCCCAACAATTGTGTTGTTCGCTTAATTTCACCATAACGCGATGCAAAAACAATATAGTTAGGACAGCATTGATTAATCAAACCAGAAAGCAACAGCACAGAACGAGATAAATCACTACTTCTACGCCATATTGAGCGTGGAATATCATTATCTTCGATAGATAACCGACTATTACCCCTAAATACTGATGCAATACCATCCTGGCATTCACCATCAGAATAAAATTCTATATCTACGTTCATATCCCTAATCAAACAATCAAAATTCCATTCCTAATGCGACTTGTGATATTAATTCAATTCACAGTGCAAGGTAAACAGAAAAAGTGCACAAATTTGAGCATTGCGAACAGATGGACAAAAAAACAGTCTAACAATGTGATTAGTCAGTTTTGTTTACGCTCCCTCTTTTGATCATTTCTCTTTTATGTAATAGTGCTCAACTAATTTTATTACTATGCTTGATGAATTATTCGTTAAGCCCCAGCATAGCTTTTCAAGTGGTAGAGATGGAACATTATAAAAAGGATTTACTTAACGCCTTAGAGGCAAAAGAGCAAGCACAACGACTAGCCTGCGCCCCAATTGCATTCCACGCCAGCAAGTCATTACGTGATTTAGGGATACTAACGTTATTTTTAGAAAACGATGGCACAATATCTTTAGACGACCTCAATGCTCAATTAGATATTTCTCCATATGGCATAAAAGTTCTTCTTGATATGGGGCTATCGTCTGGTTTATTCACTTTCGATGACAACAAATATACCCTCACCCGATTAGGCGCATTTATCGAGTTCGACCCTATGACCAGGGCTAACATGGATTTTGTTGCCGATGTCTGTTATTCGGGTATGGCACACCTTTCTGAATCAATAGAAAAACAGCAGCCAGCAGGGCTTAAATGCCTTGGCGATTGGCCAACGGTATATGAAGGGCTTAGTCAACTGCCCGAGCAGGCCAAACAAAGCTGGTTCGCCTTTGATCATTACTATTCTGACCGCAGTTTTCCTTTGCTTTTAGAGCGAGTGTTTAGTCGCTCAGTTAAGACCTTGTGTGATATTGGCGCAAATACTGGAAAATGGACGCGCAAATGTTGCGAACATACATCAGAGCCCCACATCACCATGGTGGATTTACCACAACAACTTGCTGTGGCGAGTAAAAATTTGGAAGAAGCAGGATTTAAAGATAGAGTCACTGCCTATCCATGTGATTTACTCGACACGGACAACACCTTACCTGAAGGGCAAGATGTCTATTGGATGAGCCAATTCCTTGACTGTTTCGGTACAGAAGAAATTGTCACTATCCTCTCTCGCGTTGCAAAGGCAATGCGTCCAGACTCTGTCGTATACATTCTTGAGCTATTCCCTGATAGACAAACATATGAGTCTGCTGCTCATACACTAAATGCAACAAGCCTCTATTTTACCGTTATCGCCAATGGTAACAGTCGCTTTTATATGAGTGATGATTTCCTTCCTTTGATCGATCAAGCCGGACTTAAGATTGACAACGTGGAAGATAATATTGGCCTTGGTCACTCTTTGGTCACGTGCTCACTAAAATAGACAGCATGTTCGCAACTATGGAAGGCGCAGAGTTTGGGCGAATGGCTCTTCCTCCGCTATCACCTAGCCAACGTCGCCAACAAGGTAACCGCTTGTTAGCGACATTGTCATCAAGACTAACGGGGATAATCATCTTCCCTAGCGCTTTTTCTCGCGAACCTAACGGACGCCCTGTTTGCGATACGCACGACATTCACGTAAGCCTAAGCCATAGTGGTCAGTGGTTATGTGGCATTGCTGCACTATCCCCTTGCGGCGTAGACATCGAACAAGTTAAACCACAGAGAGATTGGCAAAGCATTTGGCAAGCAGTGCGCTGCGACAAAGAGCCCTTGCACTTAAATACGCCTGAAGAGTTCTATCACTACTGGACCCAAAAAGAGGCGTTATGGAAAGCATATCGGCAACCAAAGCGCACACTATCACAAACTGACACACACGATTGCCATCTGTATTCTTTTGTTCCCCTTCCACACCTGCAACCCAACGGGTTCATCATGACTGCCTGTATAAAGGAAGAATAAATGAGATTAGCACTACGACGAAAGCGCGTAACTACCATCGCAACTGCCACCCGGTCAATTACGCTCGCCTTGTGTACGACACTTCTCTTTGCCAACACAACTTTGGCCTCAGAACTTTTCGTCGGCGCAGGCTTTGGCCCACAACCTGGCAGTGATGAACACAACAAAAGCGCCTTGGTAGATTTTACTTTCTACGATCATATCCGCAGTGAACGGCAAATGCTGAGTTTAGGAAGTAGTTTGACTTATATAAGCAATGATCTAAACGATGACAAACTCACTGCATTTAGCCTTTACCCAGAGCTGAAGTTATTTACTCACCTGTACGGATATAAAAGTTATTTTCATGTCCGCGCATTAGGCCCAACCTGGTTAACGAGCAAACAGATAGGATCTCGTGAACAAGCGATGCACTTTGCATTGCAAGCTCAGGTAGGTGTTGGTGTCTATCTTGACGATGCGCAGCACTATCAACTCAGGCTATTTTACCGCCACTTCAGCAACGCGAATCTTAAACAGCCAAATGATGGCATTGACGTCCCGTTCAACCTGGCGTTAGGCATTAAGTTGTAACTTGTACTTGATATAGAAATGGTATGAAGACAAACGTTAACTTTTATGGCCCTCATCGGAGGGCCATGATGTTATGGCAGCACTAATTACTGCGCCGATTCAATGACCATGTCAGTAATTTCACCAATTAGGCCTGGCTGAATCAGTTGGAAATTAACTGGCTTGCCTGCTTCTTGAATGGCCTTTACATTGTAGTGAAGCTGAGTGTAGTCATCATTCATTTGATAACGAAGCATCGTCTCACCTGACTGTAAATGGTAATTAACCGAGTACTCTGTTGCGTAACCTGCCATCACCCCATTGATTGGCATATTTGGCGCATCTTGTGGAATTTTATACGTGGTCGAATCCAGTTTTACCATACCGTTGATAATACTGGTTGGCTCTTGTAAGTGGCCAAAGAAGTACGTTGCATGAATGAAACGATCTTCTGGGTTGGTGTTACCACCGGTACCTAGGTTTGTTTGTGAAAACTGTTGTTCTTGCTCTCCCCAACCACGCTTTGAACGCTCTACGTTGGCAAGATGCTGATCGTAGTCTGGCTGGTTGGTCATGATATTGTATTCAGCACCGTGCCAAATACGTGAGCCTTCTTCTGCAAACTCAATAATCGCTGAGTCGCCCGTGGCATCTTGCAAGCTAATATGAATAGCGATACGGATTGGCACACCTGGAATGAACTCAGTCTTTGCCGGATACTCAGAGACAAATTCAACCGCTTCTTCTACTGTTGCGAATTGACCTAATAGGTGAGTTAGATAGTGCAGTGTTCCCACCTCACCATCTACATCGCTGTCTTCGGTATGCATACCACGATCATACAAAACGTTACCGCTTAGACCTGCGCTATTCATACCATCAGTAATAAGACCGTAAGTAGTAAGGCCTGTTACGTCATACTTAGTTTTTAGCACTGTGCTATGCGCTAAGTGAGGCGTGTACTCTGAACCTGCAGGCAGGTTTAACAAATGTGGATCAGTTTGCTCAGACCAATCCATTGTTCGGGTAACAAATGTACCGTGACCTTCGGTGTTCCACACCACGCGGCTACAGGCGTCTGCCGTTGCTGTGACACCCATAGTGAAAATACCAGCAATAACGCCAGAAAGAACCTTTTTGTTCATTACAATTACCTTTAGAGTATAAATTACTGGCGGCATTGTACCGTAACCACCTCACCCTAAAAGCCGGTAATGACCGATAGATTCAGTCAAATTTGGTTGGCATAGCTATACCGAAAAGTGCTGCCTAGCTATTTGCTTTATACAATTTATAATCGGATGAGGCTCCAATGTCACTGGATAGAAAAGGCTTAAACCAAACGCAAACTGATTAGCCACTTGCTTGACCTCAAGCTCAAATAGCTCACCTTTCATCACATATGGCTGCGCAAGTTCAGCACTCAGAATGGCCCATCCACCATGCTTGACTAATGTTAGGAGCAGATCGTTATTACTGACGATATGACGGATGGGAGATATCGAAAATAGCTCTGGAAGCGTATCAAAATGGTTTTCACTAATGTACTGCCTTGCGAGCTGAAGGTCTTCCATCGACAGATCATTAAGGTGGCGCAGTTTACTTCGCGCCCCGGCATAGAGCGCCAACTTACCATAGCCTAAAGAGCAGAATTCCATGGTTTGATCTGTTGCCTGTTTATGTCGGTGTTGCATAATGGCGATGCTGTTAGTGCACGACTCTACACCAGAGAACGCCTCGCTGCGATTTCGGTGCAACCAGTTAATTCGCACCTCAGGGAACTTGTGCACAACAGCATGTTCGATTTTTACCGCCATTTCTAGCGGTAACGAAATGTCATGGTAGATATTCAAACTGACCAAATCATCTTGATACAGTGAACTGAGTGATGAACTCAACCGTTCAGTACCTGCCAACACCGTTTTGGCCTGCTTATAAATGTGCTCTGCTGCTGCAGTTGGTGTCGCTTTTTTACCAACAATATGAAATAGCGTCAGCTGGTGTGCCTCTTCTAACGCTTTTACTTGATCGCGAATCGTCGTTCTATCTTTGTTAAGTTTCTTTGCCGCTGTACTATACCCTTGTTCTTCATAGGTCGTACAAAATGCCAGCAGATGTTCATAAGAAAACATGGCAACCTCAATAGCCACTATATTATGATGGTTATTATCCTACATATATGTTGATTTGGCTGCAATCTAACGATCAAGAACAGAGGGAAATGTCGTGATGATCACACGTTTTATTTGAGAGCAACCAATCGTCTCCAGATAATCGACAAAAAAAGAGCCAACACAACATGTTGGCTCCTAATCGTTTAAGCAAAGTGCGTTACAACTATCTCATTAAGCGGAAAACAATTGCGCCTTTCTGTCTCGATTTACCACACAGAAGTTACCACGCTTGGTGCGACATTTTGAGCACCTTTCACACTCTACGGGGGCCCTGTCGCCCTCTTTCCAACGCTTAATCAAATGCGGCTCAGAGAGTAGCGGTCTCGATAGGGCAAAAAATTGGATTTTTGTCGTTTCGGCGATACGTTCGATGGCGTCAATGTCAGTCAGCCCACCCACCGTAATCACTGGCGCACTGATCTCTTGGCTAATAACATCACCATATTCATGAAAGTAGCCTTCTTGTTGAATAGTGTAACCATCAAAAGACTCACCAATCATAGTGTTCGCTTTTCCATGAATATTGCCTGAGATAACGATAGCATCGACCCCAACCGCATCTAACTTTTGGCAAATAGCACGGGTCTCTGCGAAGGTTAAGCCACCATCAAAAAACTCTGATGCCGTCAGTTTAACTAAGATTGGGAAATCGTCACCCACCAGCTTTCTGGTTTCAGCATAGATTTCCATCAAGAAACGCATACGGTTATCTAAGCTACCGCCGTACTCGTCATCACGACGATTATAGTAAGGGCTTAAGAACTGATTAATTAGATAAGTGTGAGCGGCATGAATTTCGACACCATCAAAGCCAGCTTGTTGCGCTCGACGGCTGGCTTTTGCAAACGCCTGAACGATGTAGTCAATCTCTTCTTTTGTCATCGCTTTGCCCAGTGTTTGCGTACCTTTCTCGCACACTTCACTTGGCGCAAAAATGACTCGCTCACCAAGGTTATAGGTCGTTTTCGTGCCACCATAAGCCAGCTGCATAACAATTTTAGTGTCGTGGCGGTGTACTACGTCGGTTAGCTTTGTATATTCGTCAATAAAAGTATCGTTGTAGATCCCAATCATGCCAGCGTTTGGCTTCTCTTCTTCGACGATATTTGCATACCCGGTCACGATCAGGCCCACTTCACCTTGAGCCAGCTCTTCATGAATAGCATAGAGCTTATCTGTCATATGGCCATTATCAGTTGCCATATTTTCCCACGTCGCGCTACGAATGAAGCGGTTCTTTAGGGCCATCTTGCCAATGTGGGCTTCTGTAAACAAAGTATTCAAGTCGAATCCTCTTAATATCATTGTGTGCACAAGGTAAAAAGCGGCATTGCGCTCGATCGCCTTGCGGGTATACCAGACGGGAGTGCAGCATCTATGCAGTATGCTAATCATTTGCCGTGTTACGCTATAAAGCGAACATGGCACAAAAGACAGATGCAAAAAAGCCGCTGTAAAAACAGCGGCTTATTCTAAAGGTGGCGGAGAGATAGGGATTTGAACCCTAGATACGCTATTAACGTATGCCGGTTTTCAAGACCGGTGCTTTCAACCACTCAGCCATCTCTCCGTTATGGGCGGCATAATATAGCCCTTACCCCGAGCTGTAAACCTTTTTTTAGCCACTTCGCGCTAACTGGTGGCAATAACAACAACTCGATGAAAATGACGCCATTTTGTATGAAATGTAACAATATAATAATAGGAAAATGAGCTCTAACTTGTATATCCCGACGTAGTTGATGTCATAAAGTGTCAATTTAATTAGTACTGTTTATCCAAAATTATGCACACTTGAAAACAGTTTATTTCCTGCCAAGGATAATACAATCCTGCATAGCTTAAATTATTATTAAATAAGGTCACCATTTTAACAATATAAACAAAAACAAACTGACAACATTCACTCAACGTTAAATATACTCAAGCATATTACCCAGACCCTTCACCAACACAAAGGGGAAATATCGCCACGAAAGCGTTTGCTAAACCACAAATACGCGATCATGATCACATTGATTTTCCCTGTAATATTAGATATTAGCCTCACTGTAATTTACGCATAAATATCTGTAGTGTTTGACAAAGTAATTAATATTACTGTCACAATGCAGTGCTAAACATAGCGCAAATTGCTTATTTGGATCCGCAACGTATTTATCATACTGCCAACTTGCCAACCAAATAATTAACAAAAAGAAAGGTTTTATCCAACTTTTCACACTTGATGATTTTAGTAATTACCCTTCTCTATAAATTTAGAGTAGGGAAATACAATATATTTTTTCCGCTCTCTCAATCTTGGGAACAAGGTTTGTGAGCAATAAAACTTTTGATTATTAACCACCTAAGTGGTCCTCATGGAGAATACGTAATGAAAAAGAACTTGCTAGCAATGGCTATCGCCGGCGTATGTGGTATCGCAATCGTTCCGGCAGCATCTGCTGTTTCACTATACGAAAACGCTAACGGTGATTACGTATCACTAAATGGTCGTATCGAAGTTGGTGGCTACTTTGGTAAAAGCCACACTGACAGAGGCGACGAGTACACCCACTATCAAGGATTTGCGGATGACTCATTTGGTGATCTAGCATTCAATGCTCGCAGCGGTGATGTTTACGGCCTGCTAGATATCGATTTCGAACGCCAATCTTGGACAGCTGACAACCAATTCCAAATTGTTCTAGATAAATTTTATGTCGGTTGGGAGTTCCTAGACGGTCACTTTGTAGAGCTTGGTCGTAATGATACCGCTTATGATGATGTCTCTGACCTTGGTGATTTCTCTATCGATGGCGCAGTTAGCATTTCTGATGCTGGCGACCAAGATAACACCATCAAATACTTCGGTAGCTTCGGTCAGTGGATTGCGGGTATCTCATACTCACTAGACGGTTGGGATAACTACAAAACTGACTCTCGTGAAGAGTGGGTACTAAACGGTTATGTGGGTTACGCGGCTGATAACTGGACCGTACTTGCTGGTGCTGAAACCTCGAAAGAGTACGGCGACCACTTATCTCTACATGGTGAATACCGTCTGAACGAACTAAGCCTAGGTGGCCTAGTTGCTCTGTTTGATAGCGAAGATGAAAACGCGCACATCTCTAGCGATCACGTATTAGCAGTGCTATCTGCTGGCTATCAGATCACAGACGCAATCGAGCTAGTGGCAACCTACTCTCACATCAATTTTGATGAAGAGTACACCTACGTTGAGAACGGCAAACTGAAAAAGCAAGTAAGTGACAACTGGGTTACTGCTGGCGTTCGCTACGCACACACAGATAACGTAACCCTAGCTGCGGAAATTCTTACGGGTAGTAAAGAAGAAAGCTATGGCTACGGTAAAGTTTACTTCCGTTTCTAAGTACGCGTAAGAACGATACACATATAGTCTCTTGTATGACCACGCATTGGTCACAACAAGGACAAGTAGATAATTAGTCTTTATATAGTAGTTAATTATGAAACTTTTAAAATTATCAGCAATCTCGATGGCGCTTATCACGTCACATGCTTCTGCTGATGTATTTATTTCGCAGCTGATTTATGGTGCTACCAACGGCGAAGCTGCAATCGAAATTGCTAATACGGGCAATCAAGCCGTTACTCTTGATGGTTATGAGCTTCGCAGAGCTTACTTCAGCACAACCAATGACCTTGACCTTAGCGGTCTAACTATCAATCCTCAAGATGTTATTGTACTGGCTGACGAACGTGCGCCTGCAGGGATACTAAATAGAGCTGATGAAACCTATGACGATAGATTTTTTTGGTTTGCATCAGATGCGCCGATTAGCTTAGTTGATGCTAGCGGAAACAAAGTTGACCATGTCGGTTGGGAGTATGGTGATTACTACAAGCCAAGACCCTCTACCTTAGTTCGTGGTGAAGGGGAGTGGCAGGCAAGCACCGAATATAACCCTAAGGGTTGGGTAATGTTTGATGGAGATGATTACACCCACTTGGGCGGTCTGATCGCTCCAGGAGATGGCGAAACCCCTCCTGATGGAAATGTACCAGAACCTGACTATGACTATGAATTCTCAATCGAAGAGATCCAAGGTCACAGCTTTAGCTCTCCTCATCTAGACAAAAAAGTTAAAGTCACAGGCGTAATCACTCATATCCACGCAGATTCGGGTCCTATGACGCGGGGTTTCTACATTCAACAAGAAAGCCCTGTTGATGAATGTGCCTCTAGCGGTCTGTTTGTTTATAACTACAACACAAATGATGTTGAAGTCGGCGACAAAGTTGATGTCTACGGTGTCGTCACAGAATACTATGGCGCCACTCAAATCTCAGGCGCACAGTACGTACCAACAGGTGAGACAGGTATTCATATTGAGCCTACTCCACTGCGTGTTAATACAACGTGTACATATGACGACGTTAACGAAGCGGACAATTTCGAAATTACCCTTGAACGTCACGAGAACATGTTGGTTGAGTTTGACCAAGATGCAGAGATGATCGTTTCACGGACATTCGGCACTGACTTTTCTGTATTTCGAGCAAACATGGTTGCTAGCTATAAAACGCTAAACTTCCACCCCAACCAGCATCATGTACCTGGTTCACCAGAGTCGCATGCTGTACGTAAAAGTAACGAACAGCGTCGAGTGATCATTGAGTCACCAAAAACGGCAAGCAATGGTGTTATTCCTTGGTATCCGAATTTCGGTGTAGATGATGGAACTGGCGCGACCCCGGATTACATCCGTGTTGGTGCCACCTTTGATGGTTTGCAGGGTATTATTGGCTATATGCGAGAAGAATATCGCATGTTCGTTACCAATGAAGCCGATGAAAACACCTTTGACCACACCGGCATTGAGCGTACTGATGCGCCTGATGTAAAAGAGGGTGACATTAAAATTGGTGCGTTTAACGTACTAAACTACTTCACCTCGCCGTTTGGTGGTGCAAACAACCCACTACAACAAAACCGTGGTGCAGATAACTACGAAGATTTTGATGTACAAGGTGCAAAACTTGCCAGCGCAATGCTAGCAATTGATGCCGATATCTGGAGCTTCTTGGAAGTAGAGAACAACGGTTATGACTACATGTCATCGATTACCGAGTTGGTTCGTATGCTGAACGACGAACTTCCAGAAGAGAAGCAGTATGTTGCGATGCGTGATGCAGACAACAAAATCGTTGGTACCGATGCGATCGCTACCATGCTTGTTTTCCGTCCAACGGTATTGAGCTTGGAAGAAGCGCGCATTATTAACCTGCCTGAACAGCATGTGCCGCCACATTTCTGGCCAGCAGGTGTTGAAGCGGGCTCGGCATATCAACGTCATGCGATGACTGGTATCTTCCGCATTAATGGTACCGATGAAGTGATCACCCTTGCCTCTAACCACTTTAAATCGAAAGGTTCTGAGTGTTGGGAAGATTATGATCAAGAAACCGGTGAATACATTGATGATGACTACCAAGGCAGCTGTGAAAACTTCCGTGTTTCAGCCGCATACCAACTGGCTGAAGAGCTAGAAAAGATTGACGGTCACAAAATTATTCTTGGCGACCTTAACTCTTATGCGCAAGAAGACCCGATCCTGATGCTGACCGATACGGTACCTGCTGGTTACGAGATCCGTGCTGCGCGCAACACGTTTGTTAATGGTAAACCGCTACACGGTAACGAAAATCCGGTAATTCATGAACGTTATAACTACATCGATATTATTGCTGAGCTACATCCAGATGGCTTTAGCTACTCATATAATGATGAAGTCGGTAACCTTGACTACACCCTAATTTCACCAAGCCTACGCAAACATGTTGTTGACGCAACAGAGTGGAACATCAACTCGCGTGAATCGACGCTATTTGAGTACCCAACGCAATACACGGGCAAATTCGAGAAGTTTAGAGACCCGTACCGTTCGTCTGACCACGACCCTGCGGTCCTAACCCTTGACTTCCTACCAGAAGTGAAAAAAGGCGAATATGTAGCACTGCCAGACAACCCGATTGGTATGCCTAGTGACAACAACCCAATTGAAGGCGAAAAGCTCACCACGGTTATTGATTTAACCGCGGCAGGTCGTTCGAGCCTGCAAACGGGTGAGATTGTACAAGCGATCATTTCAGACCGCAGCTACTACGATGTGGTTACTTACTCGCGCAGCAACCAAAAAGTGCTAACCGAAGCAGATATCAAACGTGGTTGGGTAGCGTTAGATCTGTACTCTGTGCAACCTGGAGAGAATCGCCTACAGCACCTGATCGATGGTCGCATCGTTATGTCTCGCTCAGTTGACATTGAGGAAGAGAAACCATTCAAACACGGTGGTGCGTTGAACATCTTTGCACTGATCACGCTAATGGCGGCGGCAGCATTGCGCCGTCGCGTACGTGTTGCTTAATATTAATAGGATAGAAAATAATGAAACCTATGTATAAAGTACTCGCGGCTTCTCTGCCTTTGGTATTGGCGGGCTGTGCCCATGAACATGAAGAAGACACCACACGCTTAGTGGTAAAGATCCATACTGATAGTTCAGCACATGAACTGTCATGGAAATTGTACGACTCTGATGCGGAATTGCTACGCACCGGCAGCGGCTACCGCAATAATAGCTACTACGAAATTCCAATGGACTTGCTTCCAGAAGCATATCGCTTTGTTCTTGAAGACAGCGGTAACGATGGTATTTGTTGTACGGATGGCTCTGGTTCGGTTGAGTTAGTTCTCGATGGCGAGCAGATTGCTTATATCGAAGATACCGATCTTGACGGTGAAGTGTTCCTTGATGAACACATTACCCGCTTTACAGTAGGTGGTTACACTAAGCACCTCGCTGCTAACCTTCGCGAAGAGTATATCGATGCTGAAGGCTTTGCTGGGTATGAGCTAAAAACAGCACTACACCAAATCGCTAAAGGCACGCATGATATCCAGTCTGTTGCCCGCGCGAAAGGCTTCATTGCTGAGAACGATCTTGATCGTTACTACGGCGATAAAGAAGCAACACACATTCTAGATATGTTCTCTAAGAACCCAACCGGTGATGACCCATACCAGTACCTTCCTACCGTTGATGAGTGTAGTGATTCGTCAATCGAAGAAGGCGTATGCTACGAGGCAACACCACTATTCCGCACTCAATTGCTGCGCAACAACACAGTAAGAAATCCTATGGATCGTGATATTCATCACATCTTCCCTATGGATTCTGGTGTTAACCATCAGCAGCTGGATAACGGTAGCCCTGCAATACCTTATGGTTATGTCAGTGAGTACTCAAAGCTGTGGGAAAGTCTGAATGGCACACAATATGGTTATGGCGACCATGAGTTGGGCAACCGCAGTCACTTTGTTTTTGAACCTATTGATGAGTTTAAAGGTGATGTAGCGCGTGCTCTTCTTTATCTCGCTGTACGCTATGAAGATGTTATCGAAGTTTGGAGTGACGTGAGCACGTCGAACCAAGCTATTGGACGCATCCTCGATGGCAGCAAAGATCAGGTATTCAATAGCTGGCAGATCAAAACTCTAATGCAATGGCATGAAGAAGATCCCGTTAGCCAAAAAGAGCGCGATCGTAACGATGCGGCTCAAGAGTACCAAGGCAACCGTAACCCATTCATCGATCACCCAGAATTGGTTAACAAAATCTGGCGTACTGAGGGTCACCGCCCATTCAGTGCTGACGAAGACTAAGTCACGGTTTTCTTCGTAACCCATAACGACAAAGGGCACCGATTTCGGTGCCCTTTCCTTTCTTCATGGCAATAAATTTACTATCAAAGAGACAAGCTAAGATGCGCTCTACCCTATCCGCCCACTAAAAACATCCATTCGCTATAGAGATTCGATCACCTCAGCCAGAGTTTCATCTAACGTGCTCAGTGACCAAGGCTTAACCGCCAAACCTGCTCGCATTGCGGGTGTTGTTCCATCTTTCTGCACTTCAACATAATTAAAAAAGAAGCGATGCAACATTATCAATGCATTCACTTGTTCATAGCTACGCAACCCCTTAGGTAAATGCGCTGATAAGTAAGAATAGAAGCAACTGGTTGGTTGTCGGTAACTCGCACCCAACTGTTTTACCACCCGCTCTGAATAAGGTGTAATGGCACTGATGCTCCCCTCGGGCATGGGGTACCATTTATCTTGCCACCAAGAGACCTTTTGCCCCGACTCAGACAAATCATTACAGATACCGCCGCCCGTTACCTTGTAACAAATATCAATACTCTGCTCACGAAACCTGCCAAGGTTTGCCGACAATGCACCACTACGCAGGCAGCTTTCATGTTCAATATAATGCACTTGATGTCGCACGTTATTAAGCTGTTGTGCAAGAAGGTTAAAGTGGACATAACAAAGATCAGCAGGTTTGATCAACACTGCATGGCGATATCCTCGCGCAGGGCCATAATTCAGATCTTCGAAATGGTAACGAGATAACAGCTGACGATAACGTTCTTCAAGCAAACTTTTCATCTCAATCACACTATCACAGCGTACCTGGGTATCATTTTTACTGATGTAGTGATGATCACTATCTATTTGTGCCCCACTCACATTATGACTAGCTAACAGCACATAGTTGCTATCGATGAACTGAGAAAACAGACACCACAATCGATGCTCAGCACCAGCATTAAGTACCTCGCTGTGTGTCTCAACACGTGCTTGCGACAACTCCAAACGGGATTCCATTAAACGCGTGACCGCTTCTAATCGAAGTGCCGTACGCTGGATAGACGCGTAGTAAGTTTTGGGCGATATTTTAAGCTGCTGGATGGCATCAGTGACAGGTATTCGTTGTAACACATTCTCTAACAACAAGATGTCCTTGTCCTGCAGGTATGGTGATGGAAAGCTAAACACATGCTGACACTGTTGACACGCATAACGCTGACTGCCTTTCGCTGTTTTGCCATAACGGGTCGTCGCGGCTTTTTTATCAGCCGCTAAAGGCATGCACCTCGGACAAGCCAAAGGCGTTGCACTCAACGCTTGCCGCAATTTGTTATTTGTTACAACTGAAATGTGTTCGCCATCAACTAGCGGGGGGTGTCCACCGCACTGATGGCAATGTAATGAAGGGAAACCAAGTCTATGGCTAATTTTTCCGCGCTGCGCGATATCTGTTTTACCAAAGTTATCACACGTTACGGTTTTGCAAAAATTGACTGGGTAAGAACGGACCTGCATTACTCCTTCCTCTCCACTATGGATAGTTCTTTATTTTGAGTAGGTGGCAATATTCTATACGGCGATTAACGGGTGTAACGTTCTTAACCACTGCAATAAACAGTAAATGAAGTTGATACACAGGCGTAACATTTTATTCGTCGTGCTTTAAAAAGAGGCAGTATAACGGCCGACGGCAATAGCGCCACGCATAAAGTGTTACAAGTGATTAAGCTCCAACACCCCGCCAGTTAAAAAATTATTCGTTATAACTCACACTTTAATGCACCTTTTGTAAAATGAGTCACCAAAATCGATATTGCATTGTTCAAATATTTTTCACATTGATTTTTTTTGAACACTGACAACGTAAAATAAACTTATAAAGCATATTATCTAACCTCAATAGCAACAACGAAACATGATAATTATAGATACTGTGAACAAAAATATTTTAGCCATAGAAAACATGTATTTGAGTATAAACCTTGGCCTGTATGGGTATTCCCAGACAGGGGAAGTGATTAACTAAAACGTGGATTATTGGTCTCTGCAACAAGTCTTAATAATAGAGCTGATGGTTGACATTGTTTTCGTGGTAATTAGCTAGATAAATGTGAACAAAAATCGATAAATTTCGAGCATATGAAGGAACGATATTATGTCTATTAGTGTAGCGGAAAATAAACCCAGGATTAAAATATCCCTAACAAACCAAATTCTCATTGCCACCTTTGCAGGCATCGCTTTTGGTGCTTATGTGGGGCCATGGGCTGAAAACATCAAATTCATTGGTGATATTTTTATTCGCCTGATTCAAATGTCAGTTGTATTACTGGTCATGACCGCAGTGTCCGCAGCTATCGGTAACGTCGATGGTAAAGGGGCTGGTAAAATGAGCTTCCACACTTTTAAGTGGATCATCGGTATGACAACGGTTTCCGCGTTTGTCGGCCTTTTCCTTGCGCTAACCATCAAACCTGGCATGGGAATCTCGGTCGCTGGTGTTGCCGATGCTGTGGCTGCGCCAGACGCGTCCATAAAAGAAACCGTTCTTGGCTTCTTCTCAACTAACATTATTAGTTCAATGGCGAGTGGAGCGATGATTCCATGTATCGTCTTTGCTGTCATCTTTGGTTTGGCAATGGGCTCCTATACTCGCACCTCTAACAATACCATTGTTGTTGATTTCATTGTTGCGTTTAATGCCGTCATCATGAACATCATCAAAATGGTCATGAACCTTGCCCCAATTGGTATCTTCTGCCTATTGGCAAATGTGTCAGGTGCGATTGGTTTCTCTGTTGTTGTGCCTATGCTTAAGTTCTTGGGCGCACTAGCGATTGGCGACCTTATCTTACTGGCGATGTACATCCCTCTAACGGCGGCGCTAACTAAGGTTAACCCATTCAAGATGCCTAGAAAATTCCTGAAGCTTGGCATCATGTCAATGACCACTACGTCTTCAGCAATTTGTCTACCAACCAAGATGGAAGATGCCGTTACTAAGTTTGGTGTTAGCCGTAAAGTCTCTGACTTCACTGGCCCTATCACCATGTCAATGAACGCTAACGGTGCGGTAATGTGTTACGTACTGGCTATCTTCTTCATGAGCCAAGCGACAGGTATCGTTCTTGAACCTTTCCAAATGGGTATGGCAATTCTGCTTTCAATCCTAATGTGTATGGGTACGATTGTTGTTCCTGGCGGCATGATCATTGTGTATACCTTCCTAGCAACTTCAATGGGTCTGCCTTTAGAAAGTGTTGCGATTCTTATCGGTATCGACTGGTTCTCAGGCATGTTCAGAACGCTACTTAACAACCTAGTAGATGTAATGATTGCCATGATGGTCGCAGACAAGATTGGTGAATTTGACCGCGATGTATACAACGAAGAGAAAACTGTTGAATACTAATCGTTAACCCCTTTTGTCATTAAAGCCAGCTGAGTACTCAGCTGGCTTTTCCGCGTTATCAACGCAACAAAGTAATCTGGAGGCGATGTCGTTCCTGCCTCCAGACATTATCTTAGTAGTGACCCAGCCCCCTCCCTAGCCCATAAATAATATGCTGCACCGTGAACATTAACAAACATGCCAGTCGGAAAAGAAAATCTATAGATTCACCTTCCATTTAAACGCCATCTTTTTGATACACTTCATTGCGACTTGGTTATCGTTATTCGTATCAGTGTCAGCGTCAGTGTCTAGCTCAAGTCGAATGATGTCTTAATATTTGAGTAAACATCAAACCGAGTTAAACAATAATTCTACCGCCGAATAAGCCTGTTCTTTCTTTGCGTCCTGGCTCATTCTCAAGGAATCACTAACGCACTATTTTAGCGCTGTCATTGTGAACATGTCATGGTGTACGACTAAGCTTAACCGTACGAATGACTGTTACTCTACCGCTACCCCTCACGAATAAATGGAAGTGGCTCGAAGCCCGAAGGCCGCACACGCTAAGGCATTGCCCGATACCATTACGCCACATCAAGTGGCCCTACTCATCACTATGACTCGACAACGACGCTAACAAATATTCTTCCTCGCTTTATGTTTGGTGGCCTCACAAGCTAAAGGTAAATCGAGATTAAACGGTTTTGGGGTATCTAAATGAGTAGAGAGAAAGGTCTCGATGGGCACTTCAATAAGTCACTGTCAATGCGAGATGGAAAATGAGATAAAATGACCAGATGGAATGCGAGGTGAGGAGATATGGGTGCTTATGGCAGAAATGCTTGTTCACGGTCGTCACTGGCGTAACTTGAAAGGTTGATGCTGGAAAGACCTATCGCTCAAACGGAAATTTAAGGGCTGTTCTCTACGCGCTGGCTAACGAGTACAACGCATAAAAAGAAAGCCAGCAGCTTGCGCTACTGGCTTTGTTTTAATTGTCAACGTATTCTAAAGTTCGGCAATGCCTATTGAAGCTAAGCGAATTGCGTCTGCGATTTACGGCTCGATTTGAGAGTAATGAACACAAAGAATGCAACCCCACTCACTATTAGGCCCGCTGAAAGATAGAAACCAATCACTTTAGAGCCAGTGATATCAGAAATAAGCCCTGTTAGCGGTGGTGCAATAATCGACGAACTCATCCCAGATAGGTTAAAAATAGCTAGCGCACGTGCCATGCGTACCTTTTGAACCCGTTCCGTAACATGAGAGATTAAAATCGGGTCAAGAGACACTTTACCAATAAAGCCATAAACAACTAAGCTAATCATGAGTACCGTGCTGTTTGGTGCAATAACGGTAAACGTCAGCATTATCGCAGCACCAATCTCTAAAAATATCACCAGCTTAATAACGACAGATTTATACTTATCAGCAATCGCACTAAAGAAGAGTGCACCAGGTACGGCGACCATCGCAACCAACGCAGAGGCACCACCAATCGCTGCGCCTTCAAACCCGCGCTCAGTTTGTAGATATGAAGGTAGCCAGGTGACTATCATGTAGTAACCGTAACACGTACAGAAATACAGGAAGTATACTGCCACCAAATCCATCGAGAACAAACTTTGCTGTGCACCTTCGTTATTGTCAGACTCGACCTTACTCGATGCTGTTGCTGTTGCTGTTGCTGATGTTTCTGCACTTTTCTCGCGTGGCTTAATCGCCTTTGCGAAAACGATGAGCATCGTGAAAATAATCGCAGCAGAGATATATAGAACGTTGTTCCAAGCGACATTCATGTCTTTAACAAGAATACTCGATCCAACAAGACCAATCCCCATACCGACGGCTGAACCACTGTTCACAATTGCAGAAGCTAATACGCGTCTTTTTTGCGGTACATTTTCACCTGATAGCGAATAAGCAGAGCAAAAGAAAGACGCACACCCTAAGCCAGACAGCAACGAACCAGCATAAACGACATTGATTACTGACGCACTACCAATTACCAGCGTACCTATGGTGAATAAACTAAACCCACAAAGAAGCGTAAGCTTTTGACCAATTTTTTCTACCACAATGGATGCTGGTATTTGGCCACCACAATAGGCTGCATAGTAAAACGTTGCGATTAACCCGATTTGTGTATCACTAATATCGCCTAAAGCCGATTGAATTTCTGGGTAAATAGGCGTAAGTACTGTTCGATAGATCCATATTGCGACCCAACCCAAACAGAGCACAATAACGAGCTTTTTCCAATATTCAATTCCATTTTTCTGATTCGTTTCCATGACTACTCTCTTAGTTATTTATACGCTAGCTCGTAAAGCACTGTAATTAGCGCGTCTACACCAGCGGCAAGATCTTCTACATTGGTTTTTTCTGCTGGGTTGTGACTAATACCAGCAACACTTGGGATGAAAATCATTCCTGTTGGAATGCGTGGAGCAAATACTTGAGAATCATGGCCCGCGCCACTGTGCATACGCTTATAGTTCGCACCACTTTCAGCCAAGGTAGAGTCAATCAAATCCGTTAGCGCCGGATCCATTGGGATTGGCATTTCGTCCATCCATAGATCAACATCTATTTCTATCTCCATTTCAGCGCAAATTTCGCGCATATCTGCGACCATCTGATCACTGAAACGATGGAGGGTTTCTTTGTCTGTATGGCGGCAATCCATAGTGAATAAGATATCGCCCGGAACCACGTTAACTGTGTTCGGTTGTGGCACCACTTTACCAAAGGTTAACACGAGAGGATCCCCTTCCGCTTTAGCCTTATCGACTGACTGCGAGCAGATCTTACTAAAGGCATACACGGTATCTTTACGGTAACCCATAGGGGTAGTACCTGCGTGGTTAGCTTCACCTTTCAACGTGATATTGTAGCGACGCTGCCCTGCAATACTGGTTACAACACCAAGTTGTTTGCCTTCCGTTTCTAATACCTTGCCTTGCTCAATGTGTAGTTCAATAAATGCTTTTATGTCAGTTCTAACAGTATTGCCACTATTAAAATCAAAGCCACATTCACGCATTGCATCTACAAAGTTAACGCCGTTATTGTCGGTTAATCCTTTCACATCATCGTCGTTTGCAATACCAACAATGTTCTTGCTGCCCCAGAATACATACGGGAAACGACTGCCTTCTTCTTCTGCCAACGATACCACTTCAAGCGTACGACGTGGCATACCGTATTTTTCTTTTAGGTAGTTCATTGCCAAGTAAGCAGCTTCAATACCAAATTGACCATCAAGGTTGCCACCACTCACAACGGTATCAATATGAGAACCGGACATGATGACTTCATCGGGCGCTTCTGTACCTGTTAAACGACCATAAATATTACCAATATCATCGCTATAGGCTTCGAATCCACTCTCTTTAAACATACTCAAAAGTAAATTTTGTGCTTCTAACCACTCTTTGGTATAAAGCAAGCGAGTCATACCTGCACCGCCGTTTTCATAACCAATTGCAGTAATTTTTTCAGAAGTTTCTATTACTTTATCTTTAATGGCTTCCATCATAATATCCTTTATATGTATCACGTTATTGGAATTTACTTCATCAAATTTATATAGTAAAACAACATATCATCTATGAATTAAACGCAGACTTTTTATCGTATGAATTAATATATACGTGTTCGGATTTTAAGTATTCGTATACATCATCAACAATATTTACACCCTCTCTCTTGGATTTTTCTCCAATCAAATCACTATTCTGACCTGGGTATAATACTTGTTCAAAGCCTTCAGCTGGAGGAATAGCGTTTAATTCTTGCATCGTCGTGGCAATAGCATCAATAAAATAGCTGGAGGTAGTGAAAAACTCAGGGTTCAATACAATGTGTAATTGCCCCAATTCTCTTCCTTCAGATAGATCATCGTACATTGAACTAACATGCTTACCAAACGGCAGTCCCAGCATCACGCCAGAAAGAATATCCACCATCATCATTAGACCATACCCTTTCGGTCCAGCAATCGGCAAAAGTGCACGCACTGCATGAGGGTCTGACGTTGGGTTTCCTTCTGCATCTACTGCCCATGTATCAGGGATAGGCTGGTTGCGAGAACGAGCATCTAAGATTTTGCCCCATGCCTGAATAGTCGTGGCCATGTCAAAGTTAACAATTTTGCCATCTGGGCCTGGCGCAGCAAAGGCGATTGGATTGGTGCCATAATAGACATCACTGCCACCAAAAGGAACGACCATTGGATCAGATTGACACATAGAAATGGCCACTAACCCTTCTTTTGCCGCCATTTTAGTAAAGTAGCCCAATGCGCCGCTATGGCTCATACGTTTTGCGCCAACAACCGCAACGCCGTTCTTTTTCGCCATTTCTATCGCTTTATCCATAGAAAGCTTGGCAATAACATGTCCCGCTCCATTATCGCCATCAAAAACAGCACTACACGGTCCGGTCTCTTCTATTTTAAATTCAGGAGATGTATTAATCCCTCCTTTCGCTATACGCTCCGAATAGTATTCAACACGCACAGCACCGTGAGAGTGAACACCACGCGTATCAGCAAAGGCTAAAACGTCTGCTACTATGCTCGCATGGTCCTCAGACAAACCAGCACTAGCCAATTTATTTTTCATTAGTATGTGAAGCTGTTCAATCGTTAGATTCATTATCTACTCCGTCAATATAGCGCATCTGGACTGTTTATTATTTTTTGCTTCGAGAGGCTATACAATATCAATTTTGAAATATTTTGTTTGTGACCCCTAAGGGGCTATTATTATTGCGCGATTTTTTCAATCTCTAGGGTGGCTTTTTTTAGAAACTATTAAATAATCTAACTTGTCGCTATATATTTATGAAATAACCATAAGCCTAATAGTGTATCGGCACCAGAATAGTGACCATGATTCAAGAAATCCGCAGCACTACGTTCGAACTGAGCATAGTTGTCAGCGTTTAAATTTAATAGCGATTGGGAAAAACACCCAAAAACCGATTGTGATAAATAACTGGCGCTCACTGCTGTCGTTAATTGATGAAATGGGGTATCTACTGGAATCAATGCCGACGCCATGTTACGAGTGTGCTCTGTGCACCAAGCACCAAAAGCAATACCAACCAACATATCATCATGACTCGGAGTAAGCCCAGGCCCAGCTCCGATCAAGTGAGTCCACTCAGGCGATAAACCCTTACGCCACAAGTTTAAATTTTCAAACCACTCGTCAAACTGTGAATGACAAGGCTGTGTCACTATGTCCGCTAAACTACCATAAAGACCAGTATTACGATGCTGCTTCGATAGAAATAGCTGTAACCAATCGGCCCAGAGGCCTTTTGCCAAGAGACCTTTTAACAACACCTCCTGCTTGCCGCGATTAATACGCAACATACCGGCATTGATGCCCTGATCATCGAGCGAGATTAATTCACCTTGATTAACACGTTTTTGCAACTGACGAAATGCTTGCCCTGTTAGCGACCAGCCTGACGGTCCGATTCCACCACGGGGATGATGCAGCGTTAGTACCCCGCCATCATTTGTCAGGAAGTTAATCGCTTTACTCCCTCCCCCCGCAAACCGCAATGGGCCAACAGATTTAGGCGCTGTTTTACTGTACGCTGTCGCTTCATAAATCATAGTTGGCCTCATTCAGTTTATTTTTTTACAGTGGCCTATTCGCTCTCTGCAATGATACCCATCTCTGCAGCTAACTGTTCAAGGGCTTTCTCGAAACACGCTAATGGTGCGCGTACCGTTCCGGCGCCTATCTGTCCAATACCCGCTTCTTTGTGTGCAATACCTGTATTAATAACAGGCGTAATTCCTGTTTCAACCACACTGCGGATATCCAAGCCGATACAAGCACCTTGGAAATTCCAAGACGGGATTTGTAGCAAGCTATTTTGTTCTACATAGATTTCTGCCATCTCTTCTGAAACGTCTAATGCTACATCCACGCCACCTACACCAACAAAGCGTGTTACGCCTGGTGCGGCGACCATAGCTGCACCACCAATACCATAGGTTTCAGTAATTGCACTATCACCGATATCGGTATTTGCTTGCTCTTGAGAGTAACCGGTAAAATACAAACCTTCTGGCGTATTTACTGGAGCAGTAAACCACTGATCTCCCAAACCACTAACGCGAATACCAAAGTCTTTACCGTTACGGGTCATCGCTGTCACAATCGAGCCAGCTTTAACCGTCGCGCCTGCATCCATCGCACATTTACAAAATGCCATCGCTAGGTTTAAGAAGAACTGATCAGTAATGCTTAGGAAGTTGAATACGCGACTCATTACATCTTTAGGTAGATCACAAGATGCAATATACGGTGCAAGCGTTCTCAACAGTAATGAAGATGTCGCAATATTACGCTGGTGGAACTCATCCCCCATTGTAATTCCCTGCGCCATGATTGCGCCAATATCAATGCCTTTCTCTGTTTTTGCGAGTGCATCTTTCAGCACAGGCATTAACTCCTCGCGCATCCAATGCAGACGCTGTTGCACTTCTTCGCCATAGGCACCAAAGCGCATTACCTTGCCAATCCCTTCATTTAGGTTGCAATAGGCATAATTGCCGTCGGTTTTGTTTTCTACAACAACGACTGGCATATTTACTGACGTAATTCCGCCCATAGGACCAACAGCATTGTGGTGATGACAAGGACTGAATGAAATTTCACCGTTTTCAAGCATTTTTTCTGCTTGGGTATCGGTGTCTGCCCAACCTTCAAATAGACAAGCACTGATACATGCACCCTGCATTGGGCCTGTCATATCTTGCCAAACGATTTGCGGCCCTGCATGCAGAAGGTGTCGCCCTTCTTTTAGCCATGGAATGACGTCGCCCGCTGCTGCGACATCGACCCAATATGGACGCGCGTCTTTTACTTTTTCTAATACAGCAGCATTTGCTTCGGTTATTGATGAGTACATAATTAGAATTCCCTATTGCATTTTATTTAGCAAACTAATGAGTTTTTTATTTCCACCAGCAACCGGTGACCACTGGTAATGAACAACGGCAGTATCTGCAGACTGAAGATCATCAGCAAAGCTACGTAGTCCCACATTAATGACATTGACTCCATCCAGTAACGCAGATGGCTCAACCGTTTGTTCTTTAACTGGTGCGCCTAGCATGACGTCAGATAACAACACCGCTTCTTCTAATGTATTAACCACCGCAACACCCGCTTCTTTTAAGGTTTCAATTTGTATTGAACGTTGCTGTGGATCAGATTCTGTTCCTGTCACTGTTGCGATGACATGAAGTGGGGATTGACGACGCTCACTGACACGTTGTAGTGCATCGACAACCGCACCGGCAGGATCACCGGTTGCACCATAACCAATCACAACATCTAGCAACAATACACCTACCTGTTCATCACTGGCGCGTGCTTCTATTTCTTGCGTACGTGTTGTTGGGTCAATCATCGGGTGAGGACGACCAAGCGTATAGTGATCATCGCCTAAATCGATAATCAAGTGACCTTGATCATCAAGCATGACACCTTGATGGTGGCTCTCATCTGGCTGTAATCCAAACTGCTGTGCCGTTAACATTGCAGCTTCAGCCGCCAGCGTTCCACCGGTATACAAACCTAATAAACGCTTGCCTGTTTGTGGCTGACGCTCTCTTAAGTGTTTATACACGCGACCTAGCATGGCAGCTTGTTGGCCAGCTTCAGCGAGCGTGGTAGCAAATGTCACATTGCCATCACGTTTCTGTGGACGATTCGAGCCAAGAAATAGTGCGACAACGGGTTTGCTTAGCTGTTGCATAGCTGCAATAACACGTTGCTCAACTTCTGGAGCTGGTGGCTTAGAGACAAAAGCAATCACTTGCGTATCCGGATCCGCATCCAGTTGAGCTAATGCCGTCAATGCACTCACACCGCCAACCGACTTTGATAAATCTCGTCCACCTAAACCAATCGCATGCGTTAACCCTTCGCCAGCTAACGCCACTTGCGACGCCAACTCTTGAATGCCTGTGCCAGATGCACCGACAATACCAATGTTGCCCTCGGGAATCACATTCGCAAACGCCAGCGGGGAACCTGCAATCATCGCAGTGCCACAGTCTGGCCCCATCACCAGTAATCCTTTGGCCGCCGCTTTTTGTTTCAGTGCGACTTCTTGCTCTAACGCCACGTTGTCTGAAAACATCATGACATTCAGGTCACGGTCAAGGGCTTGATTGGCCAAATCAGCTGCGTATTCACCCGCAACAGAAATCAGTGCCAGATTTGCATCCGCTAATTTTGCCTGTGCGGTTTGCCAGCGTCTAACCGTAACAAGCCGTTGTCCCGAAGTAGGTTTTGCAGCTGCGGTCAGTGCCTCGTCCAGTTTATCTGCAATATCTGCCGTAACATCCTGTTCGCCTTCGTTTGTACGAATAGCGACACAAATGTCGTTTGGTGTTGCATCAGCAAATACCGCATGCCAAAGACCCGTTGACTCCAACAATGACTTATTTGCTGGCGTCCCCATCATAACGGACACTTCCTCGACACTGTCTAGCTCGCTCAACTGTCGAGATATCAACATGAGGCTGACAGAATCCTGAAAACTTCCTTTTTTTAAAAATGCTTGGATCATTAAAGACCACCTTAATTGAAAGCAAAGAATGACTAACCATAGATACTATGTAACTCTATGGACTAAGATTAAAGGAGAACAAATTTTAAATTATTGAACTAAATCACATCACTTTTATTGTTATAAATCTTTCAATTAATTAGGCTATTTCTTTCAATCAATTTGACCAGACAAGAGGCAATACCTCTCTTTTTTAAATAAATTTGAACAACATCGTCACTTTTAAAAAAAATAGGTTAAAAATAGCAGCAAACAAGGTAATATTTGACACACAAATAACTCATTCTTATATCGTATGAGTTAGAATGGAATATATCCTTACAGGATTAACAAGGAGTACTAATGCTAGATAAGGAAACAATAAGGTCTTTTATGAAAGTGGCTGAGTATAGCAGCTTTTCTAAGGCAGCAGAGACACTGCACAAAACTCCTGCGGCAATTAGTTACCGTATAAAAACGCTTGAAGACGACATGAATGTACAACTGTTTTCAAGAACAACACGTAGCGTACAATTAACCCAAGCTGGTCATCATTTACTAAATCATTGTCACAAATGGCTAAAATGGATGGAAACAATTCCTGGTGAACTACAGCAAATTTCTGATGGCATTGAGCGGAATGTTAATATCGTTATTAATAACCTGCTATTTGATGACTGTACAGCTGCATTGCTTATCGCCTCATTACATGAAGCTTTTCCGTTTACCAGCATTAACATTTCTTCTGGTGTTTATATGGGCGTATGGGACGACATATTAAATCGTGACTACGATATCGCTATCGGCTTACCCGGCCTTGATACCATTGACAACAATGTTGCAGTCATTCCTCTTGGTAAACTAAGTTGGGTCTTTGCTATCTCTCCATTGCACCCGCTCGCTAATGCTGAAGGCTCGTTAAGAGAATCACAGTTAAGTCAATTTCCTGCAGTGAATATTGAAGACACGTCGCAGCATATCAACAAACGTACAGCATGGCTGCTCAGAGATCAGCAAGAGATTAAGGTACCAAATCTAAGTACCAAACTGGCGTGTCACACAACAGGTACCGGAGTTGGTTTTCTACCCAAGAATGTAGCAAAACCGCTGATAGAAAATGGGAAGTTAATCGAAAAGAACGTGCAATGGAGTCGGGCGCCATCCCCTCTTTCGATTGGTTGGCGCCACGATAACGCGGGTCAAGTAACACAATGGCTCATCGAGAAGTTTCAAAACAACGACCCGATGATCCAAGGCTTTTTAAACAATATCGATATATCAAGCAGGTAACGCTTCTTCACACACAGCTTCAGAGACAGGGCTCACTTTTGTGCCCTTCTCACCAGCCAAAATAGCGTCAGCATCTTGTAGAGCACCAATAAATGCGGTCTTACCCGTTTGTTCTACAAATTGAATGACAGCTTCCGCTTTTGGTCCAATAGCCCCATCTGGTACAGCAAACGGACGCAATTGGGCGACAGTAACATCGCGTAGTGCCTTCTGCTGTGGCGTGCCCCAATCTTGGTATACCGCATCAGCATCGGTTAAAATTAATAGATAATCAGCATTTAGCTGCTGTGCTAGCATGGCAGAAACCAAATCTTTATCAATAACAGCTTCTATTCCCCGATAGCCATTTACTGAACTGACGACTGGCATTCCCCCGCCACCACAGCAGATGACAGTTTGTCCTCTATCTAGCAAGTCACAAATAGTAGGGACTTCAAGCACGTTAACTGGAGAAGGCGATGGCACAACGCGGCGAATATACCCGCCATCTTCTTTAAACATCCAACCATAGCGCTCTTCTAGATTTGCCTGTTCTTCTGGTGCATAAACGGGCCCCACGAATTTTGATGGGTTACTAAACGCCACGTCACTTGGATTAACTTCTACTCGTGTTAGCAAACATGTTGTATTCGTTGAGCCTTGTTGCTGTAACGCTTGGGTAAGCATATAGCCAATCATGCCCTGCGTTTCAGCCACCAGTATATCTAGAGGATATGCCGGGACATCGGTGTATGCTTGATTTTGCAATGCTAATAGGCCGACTTGAGGCCCATTGCCATGTACTACGGTAACACTATACTCTGCTTCAAGTTTTTGAATCAAAGCAGCAGCATGATCTATATTTTTTTGTTGGTTTTCTGCTGATAATACTTCACCACGCTTTAGCATGGCATTTCCACCTAATGCGATAACAATACGCTTTTTCATAGTCAACCTTTTATAATGGATATTTAGTAAGAGACATATCTCAAACAGTTTTTAATTAGGTCAAGATATACGTTTACCTTATTTTTAAATTCAAAGCTTGTCCATTATTCAGGTGCCGTTTCCCAATTTATAAAACATTTTTATGCAATATCTAAAATAACATTAAATAAAACAGCACAGTGCCAGAACGCCTACTCAGATCACACCTTAGAAAAAAAACAGTTATAGAATGTCTATCAAACAACAATGCGACAAACAGCATGATTACATAGAGGTTCTATATGGGTTACCTAAACAATAATACCGGTTACATCAATGACCTGCTCTCCACGCGCTCAGAGATAAAGAAAAATAACTACGCCATTATTACACCTGATGGCATGGTGAAAAATGTCATTCCTGGATTTGAGAACTGCGATATCACCATTCTTAGTTCCCCAAAGCTAGGGGCAAGCTTTGTCGATTACATCGTCACCATGCACGATGGAGGAAATAACAGACAGGGCTTTGGTGGCGAAGAGATCGAAACCTTTGCTTACGTTACCGAAGGACAAGTAACAGCAACTGTCGACGGCCAACAATACCAATTAACAGCAGGCGGGTATCTCTACTGCCCTCCGGGCGTTCTTCTGTTTATGGAAAACAGTAATCAAGGCAACGATAGCCAGCTATTCTTGTATAAACGACGTTATATTGCTGTCGATGGTGCGACGCCACGCGTAGTCTGTAACCATCGGGATAAGCTCGAGAAAATCCATTATGAGGGGATGACAGACGTGACAGTAGAAGACCTATTGCCCACCGGTCTAGGCTTTGATATGAACTTCCATATCTTAACTTTCGATCCCGGAGCATGCCATGGCTATATCGAGACGCACGTCCAAGAGCACGGGGCACTGATTCTTACTGGGGAAGGTGTTTATAATCTGGATAACAACTGGATTCCAGTTAAGAAAGGTGACTATCTGTTTATGGCAGCCTATACACCGCAAGCATGTTATGCATCAGGTCGTGGTGAACCGTTAAGTTATATTTACTCGAAAGATTGTAACCGGGATGTTGATATTTAAACTTCCGTATAACACAGCCTTTGGCTGTATTTAAACAATAATAATGACTGATAGCTTCTATTTCTTAAAAATTAAGTTGCTATATAGAGTCTATTATCAAAAATTTTTAATTAAGTGACATTTTCCTACTTTGGCGCTCTCTCTTGGAGCGCCATTTTTGATAAGGTTTGAACACGTACCATTGGGATAGGATCAGGAATACGGTTCTGCTATATCCCGCTCAAAGACATCAGGGAGTGATTGAGCAATGCAAAAAGCCCCACAACTATTTGAAAACCTAAACCCACCACAACGTTTATTGATGGGACCAGGCCCGATTAATGCCTATCCTCGCGTTCATCAGGCTATTTCATCAGCGCTGATTGGTCAGTATGACCCTGTAATGACTGAGTACATGCGTCAAACTCAAGTACTCTACCGCGACGTATTTAGTACCACCAACCCAGCGACACTGCTTATCGATGGTACAGCTCGAGCTGGTATCGAGGCGGTGCTCGTCTCTATTTTGCAACCCGGCGACCGTGTACTGATCCCTGTGATTGGTCGCTTTGGTCACTTGCTCAGTGAAATTGCATTACGAACTGGTGCAGAAATCACCACCATTGACGTAGAATGGGGTGAAGTCTGTGACCCACAACGCATCGAAGAAGAAATTCGCCGCGTAAAACCCAAGTTATTAGCAACGGTTCAAGGTGATACTTCTACAACCATGAACCAACCATTAGCAGAAATCGGCGAAATCTGCCGTCGCCATAATGTACTTTACTACTGCGATGCAACAGCCTCTGTGGCTGGAAATGAACTGCTCATTGATGATTGGCAATTAGATGCTGTCTCTGTTGGCCTGCAAAAGTGCTTAGGTGGTCCTTCTGGCAGTGCCCCGCTTACGTTGAGTCCGCGCTTTGTTGATGCCATTAATCGCCGTAAGCATGTTGAAAAAGGGATTCGCGACAGCCACCATCAAGATGGTGATCAAACGATGATCCAATCGAACTACTTTGACCTACCAATGATTCTCGACTATTGGGGTGAAGAGCGTCTTAATCACCATACCGAAGCAACCTCTATGCTATACGCCGCACGCGAATGCGCCCGCATTTTCCTTGAAGAAGGCGCTGACAACGTGATCGCTCGCCATAAAGTAGCGGGAGATGCAATGGCAGCCGGGTTAAAGGCGATGGGGTTAAGGTTGTTTGGTAACCAAAATTACAAAATGAATAACGTGGTAGGTGTTTATATTCCTGATAACGTTGACGGCGAAGTGATCCGTTACGAATTACTGCACCGCTTTGGTATCGAAATCGGCACCTCGTTTGGTCCACTGAAAGGAAAAATCTGGCGCATTGGTACGATGGGCTACAACGCCAGACAAGAAGCTGTGCTGCACACCTTGTCAGCACTAGAAGCGGTGTTGTTAAAGCACCGTGCGCCTATCGATGTTGGCCAAGCTGTCGCAGAAGCCATGCGACACTACTAACCCCATCACAAGTCACAATAAAAGCGCTTATTAACGATAAGCGCTTTTATTTTGCATGACACTTGCCACTCTCGCTGCACCGACTCTCCTGAAACTGACGCTAACACTCGTTACGTAGATGACCACGTTAGTACAACGAAGATCAGATAGAGTGGAAATACTCAGCATAATGATTGGTTAAAATCATTATCTTGCTGTTAAAAAAGAAAATTGATAAAAAAACGAAAATAACTCTGTACAAAAAATAATCGCCTGTTACTATACCGCTCAGTTGTTCAGAGAGTTATTAAATGCAGCATCAAGTACAAGTAAAACTTCCACTACTAACCTCGTGTTTTGTAGCTAGGCGTTTCCCTTTTATTTTAGCATAACGTATTATAATTCAACCAATTAACACACTGTTAATATTGAACTTTTTCTTAAATTAAATAATAGGGGCATCATATGTCTAACTCAAATACTGGTACTGTAAAATGGTTCAACGAAACTAAAGGTTTCGGTTTCATCACTCAAGATAACGGCGGCGCTGACGTGTTTGTACACTTCCGTGCTATCGCATCTGAAGGTTTCAAGACGTTGAACGAAGGTCAGAAAGTTTCTTACGGTGTAGAAGACGGTCAAAAAGGCCTACAAGCTACCAACGTTATCGCGCTTTAATAAACGCGTAAAACGAATATACAGAAGGTCGCCAATGGCGGCCTTTTTTATATCTGGGGTAAAATGAATAGTCTCTATGTTATTCCTGGCAACATTAGCTGCGCTAGCTTAGTGCGGATACGCTCAATACGTGCTCGGTTAACCCCAAAATCTGAGTAGCCTACACGCGATGCAGACCTAACATGAATACGGGTTATGCCGCCCTGCTCTTCTATTAAATAGAACTCGGTATCATCCACAAAACGGAAAAATGATGACCGGTACTCCACATGAAGATAATTTCTTTCAACGCTAACCGTTGTTGCCCCTTTTTCCGTATTGATTACCTGCAAAAGACCCTGATGCGCTTTGGCCATCCCGCCGTTAAATACAATCGGTTCAATGTATTGGTTGTTACTGGTTGCCGTCTGACTATGGACACAATTAGGTTTTCCTGAACAAGGCGCTAGCTTTTCTGCATTCACACCCAAGCGTGGCCTGGTACTTGAGCAGCCAGACAATAACACTATCCATATAAGAGCGATGGGGTAATGGTTTTTCATTTTAATATCCTTGCTTAATTAAGCTGAACGTTAAGCAACCTGTCTGGTTTCACATAGGCTGCCTTTGATACCTTAGTCTGTACGCTGACAGATTGCATCTTAACTCACCATTTCCCCACCGGTTTCTCGTTTAGGACAATGTCGATAACAAGCCCGCTACTTGATAGGCTGTTGCTGTCAAATTAGCCTCACCTTCAGTTAAAGCTGTCTCTAGCGTACATGGGCGACTTAACACAGAAAAGCAAGCAACAATACCAACCTCATTTAGCTTATCCGCTCCCTCTCCCATAGCGCCACCCAGGGCAATAACAGGAATACCCATCTGTTGTGCTAGTTTGGCAACGCCTACGGGTGTCTTACCACCCAACGACTGCCCATCTAACTTGCCTTCGCCTGTTATAACCCAATCAGCACCTGTTAACTTGTCACGTAAACCAACCGTCGACGAAACAATCTCAATACCCGGCTGTAGTTGGGCACCAAGAAACGCCATTAATCCGGCGCCTAAACCACCAGCGGCACCACTGCCGGGAATTTTCGCAACATTTTTGCCCAGCTCCTGCACCAAACAATGTGCATAGTGGCTCAATGCCTTATCTAATTGTGACACTATTTCAGGTGTCGCGCCTTTTTGAGGGCCAAATACCGCAGATGCACCGCGCTCGCCCAATAGAGGGTTATCTACATCACACGCAACAACAACCTGAGCGTCTGACAAGCGTGGATCTAAGCCGGAGATATCGATGGTCGTGAGGTTAATTAATTCAGCACCACCATGACCAATGTCATACCCTTTCTTATCTAAAAAGCGCGCCCCCAAAGCCCGCACCATGCCCTCACCGCCATCGTTAGTCGCACTACCTCCGATAGCAACAATCAATTTCTTGGCGCCTTTATCGAGGGCTGCTTTAATTAGCTCACCCGTACCGTAAGTAGTCGTGATCCTCGGATCACGCTGTTGCGGCGTTAATAATTCTATGCCTGAGGCCTGCGCCATCTCAATAACCGCGGTTTCACCGTCGCCCAGCATCACGAATTGGGCTTTTACTTGGCTATCTGGAAGTGGTCCCATCACAACACACTCAACACGCTCTCCGCCCATTGTCGCCAACAATGCATCAAGCGTACCTTCGCCCCCATCGGCCATAGGCACTGACACAATATCTACATTTGGTATGCGCTGCTCTATGCCCTTTTTCACTGCCGCACACACTCGCTCTGCTGATACACTCTCTTTAAATGAATCCGGTGCTATTACAATTTTCATATACGCGCTCCTTAAAACAAAAAAACGGGCACTCGCGTACCCGTCATCGTCTTTAACAAAACCTCGAGATCTTTCTTGTTATTACAACGATCTCGAAAGGCTTACTCATCACGGATAGAGTGGTTGCTCATATGCTCTAACGCTTTAATCATTGCAGAATGATCCCAGCCCGCGCCGTCTAGCGCCGCACAGGTGTTAAACAACTCTTGTGCCGATGCTGTATGAGGCAAATTCAGTTGCAATTCGCGTGCACCAGCTAATGCCAAGTTAAGATCTTTCTGATGCAGTTGAATTCTAAATCCTGGCTCGAATGTGCCTTTCACCATTCGCTCACCGTGTACCTCGAGGATTTTAGAAGAAGCAAAACCACCCATCAGTGCTTCACGGATCTTAGCTGGATTTGCACCAGCTTTTGATGCAAACAACAGTGCTTCTGCTACGGCTTCAATGTTCAGCGCAACAATAATCTGATTTGCGACCTTACATGTTTGCCCATCACCGTTGCCACCGACCAAGGTAATATTCTGTCCCATGACTTCAAACAGAGGTTTAACACGCTCGAAAATCTCGTCTCGGCCACCAGCCATGATAGACAATGTGCCCGCTTTGGCGCCCACTTCACCACCAGATACTGGTGCATCAATATAGTACGCACCTAGAGCTTCAATTTTTTGTGCAAACACCTTGGTATCCATTGGGGAGATAGAGCTCATATCCACAACAACTTTATCAGCCGCTAGCCCGTTGGCAATACCAATATCAGAGAACAATACGTCTTCTACTTGTGGTGTGTCTGGCACCATAGTGATAATGATGTCTGCAGCTTCTGCCACAGCCGCTGGAGTTGGGCAGGCATACCCTTTGTCACCGAGCAATTCAGCTGGAGCAGGCTCGAAATGCTCAGAGAAATAAAGGGTATAGCCAGCCGCTTGCAGATTCTGCGCCATCGGCTTGCCCATAATACCTGTACCAATAAAACCTATGTTTTTCATAATATTCTTCCTTAAATCAAATTGTATTGCTTCAACCAACCTAGACCTTTTACGGTCCCGTCCGCTGGCACATATTCACATCCCACCCAGCCCTGGTAATCCAGTTCATCAAGGTGAGCAAGCAGAAACGGATAATTAAGCTCGCCAGTACCTGGCTCATGGCGTCCTGGGTTATCGGCAAGCTGTACATGACCAATCTGTGCTAAATGGGTCGACAAGCTACGCGCAATATCGCCTTCCATGATTTGCATATGATAAATATCATACTGATAACGCAAATTGTCAGATCCAACATCTTCTAAAACCTGCAACGCCGTTTTTGTGTTGCTAATAAAGAACCCAGGAATATCAATGGTGTTAATTGCTTCTACTACTAAACGGATCCCTGCTGCTTCAAGCTCATTTGCCGCAAAGCGCAAGTTTTCAATCATGACTTGATACGCTTCTTCGTCACTGACATCAGACGGTTTTTTCCCCACCAAACAGTTAACTTGCTCGCAATTTAATGCATGGGCATATTCAATCGCACGAGGGACACCCGAGCGGAACTCTTCAACACGGTCAGGGTGGCAAGCGATGCCGCGCTCACCCGCAGCCCAGTCGCCCGCGGGAAGGTTAAACAACACTTGGGTCAACCCATTGCTTTCCAATGCACTGGCTATCTCTGCTGCTGAAAAATCATAAGGAAACAGATATTCCACCCCACGAAAACCAGCATTCGATGCCGCTTCAAAACGCGACATAAAATCTAATTCCGTGAACAACATAGACAAATTTGCAGCTAATTTAGGCATAATAACTCCTTTTGGCCGCCGTAAACGGCGGCTTAATTCTTATAAATCGATGATATCTTCAAATTCGTTTACTTTGTCGATGTCTGGGCCCATCGCAATATTGGTCACGCGTTCAGTTAACACTTCCACCACGACTGGCACTTGGTACTGACGCATCAGTTCTTTCGCCTCAGCCAACGCTGCCCCAATTTGGTCTGGTTCAGTAACACGGATAGCTTTACAGCCAAGCCCTTCAACAACGCGCTTGTGATCTACACCGTACTCTTTCACTTCCGGCGCGTTCTGGTTTTCAAACGATAGCTGCACACAGTAGTCAATATCGAACGCACGCTGTGCTTGTCGGATCAATCCTAAATATGCATTGTTTATCAATACATGGATGTAAGGCAGTTTAAACTGCGCACCAACCGCCAGCTCTTCAATCATGAATTGGAAGTCATAGTCACCTGAAATAGCGACAACAGGCTTACTTGGGTCAGCTTTTACCACACCCAGCGCTGCTGGCATTGTCCAACCTAACGGTCCGGCCTGACAGGCATTAATCCAGTGACGAGGCTCATGAACATGTAAGAACTGGTTTGCTGCAATTTGTGCTAAACCGATAGTCGCGACATAACGAGTTTCAGGACCAAACGCCTTATTCATCTCGTGATAAATACGTTGTGGTTTGATAGGCGTACAATCAAAATCGTCACGACGTAGCATGGTACGTTTACGTTCACCGCAAGCCTCTACCCACTCGCTACGATCTTTCAAATCACCTTGTGCTTTTAGTTCACGTGCCACTTCAATAAACATAGCGAGTGCATCTTTTGCATCCGATGCAATCCCTAAGTCAGGGGAGAATACTCGGCCAATTTGAGTAGGTTCAATATCAACGTGGATGAACTTTCTACCTTCCGTGTAGGTTTCTAGCGCTCCAGTATGGCGGTTGGCCCAACGGTTACCGATGCCGAAAACGAAATCCGACTCTAAATACGTTGCGTTACCACAACGGTGATTCGCTTGACACCCCATGCGACCAGCCATTAATGGATGCTCATCGGAAATCGCTCCCCACCCTCTCAATGTTTGAATAACAGGAACATTGACAAGCTCTGCAAATTCGCGCAACAGACCACTGGCTTCAGCATTAATAATACCGCCACCCGCCACTAACAGTGGGCGCTCTGATTCATTCAGCATCGCAATGGCTCTTTCCGCTTGTGCGCGTGTTGCTGAAGGTTTTGATGGTGTCATCGGTTCATAGAGATCAATATCAAACTCTATCTCTGTTAACTGCACATCCATTGGAAGGTCGAGCAATACAGGACCTGGTCGGCCTGAGCGCATTTCATAAAAGGCTTTTTGGAATGTGCCTGGTAACTGTCCCGCTTCACGAATCGTGACTGACATTTTTGTTACTGGCTTAGCAATAGATTCTATATCTACTGCCTGAAAATCTTCCTTATGCAACTTGGCGACTGGCGCCTGACCTGTAATACAAAGAATTGGAATTGAATCTGCTGATGCAGAGTACAAACCTGTAATCATATCGGTTCCAGCCGGGCCAGATGTACCGATACATAGGCCAATGTTCCCTTCCGCTGTACGGGTGTAACCCTCTGCCATATGTGATGCACCCTCAACATGACGGGCCAACACATGGTCAATACCGCCAAGCTTCTTCATTGCGGCATACATAGGGTTAATAGCAGCACCAGGAACACCAAACGCAGTATTCACACCTTCTTTTTTAAGAATTAATATTGCTGCTTCAATTGCTCTCATTTTTGTCATAATTATTCTCCGTTATGCCACCCCTAATTTAATAGGGGTGCACATTATTAAATTCTTTTAAAAATCCACTGCGTATTCTTTAGATAATTTTTGCACAATGCAGTTATCTTCACCCGCACGATCTATTGTTAAAAAATCCGTTGGCATATCTTTTGCGAACAATAAGTAGTGCCACACATCTCTATGGTAATTTACACCTTGCTCACCATCTGTAATAAATGCCCTTAGTGTTGATTCATCTATATCATCATCACCAGAGGCAACAACAACAATAAATTTCTCTCCATTAAGAGGATAGAATGCCTGACTACCTTTAGGGTGCTTTTCTAACAAATCCACGCACTTACGACCTTTAACGCCATCAGCACGAATAATACTGATAATGGGATCAATGTCATCGCTAACATCAACACTACCTAAACCATGGAAACGCTGACCAGTTTTATCATTGATATGAAAATAATCAGAGTTCGCTTTTTCTATAACATCACCAAATGGTTTGAAGTTTTCTTTTGTTAGTGGCTCAAGCTTTAGTTTTTGCATAATCATAATCCTTTAAGCAATTAATAATTCTTTGACCTCTTATTCAAATTCCTGGCCGTTTCTAACGCCATATAACATCAAATGCGCGATGTAATTAAATTGATCAAACGCACACTTTAATCGTGGCATATTTTTTTCAAACAATGGGATTTGCTTTAGTAAATTTGATTTACTAAAGCTATTGTGATCAAAGTGTTAATAACTACTATTGCATTTCTATTATTCGAAGAGTAGTTTGCGAAAAAGAAATGTAATGAGCGGGGCAATAATGGCATTTATGCGCAGCCAAATTTTTGATGCAGGGCAAGACGTTAAGGGTTGGTTCTCTCAATCAATTTAGATTGCTTTTCATGCTAGTGGACAGGTATTCATCCCAGTGTAGTGCTTCTTTCGAGCCCGTCAATTCAACAAGCTGTTTCGCGCTTAATGCAGCATCATCGTATCGGGATAGGCGATAAAGTATGTCAATCTTCTGTAACTGAATACGCTCTACATTAGGATTATCGACATAATTGAGGTGGTAAAGTGCCGCTTCATAATTCTGCTGTTGACGCAGAAGAGAGACTAAATGAGAACGGTAGTGATTATTTAGCGGTACAATCTGTTCAAGTACCGCGATAGCCTCGTTCCACTCTTGTGCCATTTGCCAATAAAAAGCCAAAGTGACGAGTTCCTTTTCCGTGTGTGGGGCAAGAGAGGAAAGCAATCGCGCTGCACGCTCAGGCACTCCCTGCTGAGCGTACAATTGTGCTAGCAAGAGTTGCTCGTCACGATTAACCAAAATTCCATTGTGATAAGCGATGGCTAGCGTCTGCATCGCTAGGTGATGATGATCATGTCGCAAGTGTATTGCTGCAAGCGTTTGCCACCAATTGTATTCACTCGGCTCTATCTCAATCAATGACTGCAGCGTGACAATGGCGGCATCGTCTTGATTGAGCGACAACTCAGCCCCTAGCCTCATTCGGTATAGATCGAAGTGCATCTCTCCTAAATTGGCAACATAATGCTGTAGCGCATCTAGGGTCTCTTGCCATGCAGCTAGTTGATAGTGGCTTTGAGCAATTCGCAACCAAAGTCGCGCATTCTCACTCTTATCGTCATAAGCATCCGTTAAAGACATATAGTGCACAAGCGCTAAGCTAAATTTGCTCTGCGCCATGAAGAGATCAGCCAACATTTGCCGCATAGCCACTTGCTCTTGAGCCGCGAACTGATTGCTATCTAGTGCTATTTGTAACTGGTTAGTAGCCTGTTCTAGTTGACCATCATGCCAGTACAGTATCCCAAGCATCCGATGAATGTATGCTTGATCGAACGTCCGAGCCAATGTCAATGGACTTAACAGAGCAATGGCCTGACTGATCTCACCCTCTCGTTGCAAAGCGTGGGCTCGCTGCACCCGTGTTGCAGCATACTGAGAAAGTTGTTCCGCCGGCGCAGCAGTGCTACACATCAAGAGAGCTGCAGTTAGTAGCCAATTCTTCATTTATCTAAATTAAACTCAATAGATACGGTACGATCAGGTTGCGCAACCGCAACACCGTCGACAATGCGTGGTTGATAGCGCCAACGCCTGAGGGCGCTAATCGCCTCACGATCAAAGACTCTTGCGGGCTCAGCCGCCACCACCTGAATATCTTTTGGCTGACCTTGCTTATCAATAGTAAAAGAGAGTGTCACTTTACCCTCAAGTCGTTGCCGCAATGCCCTTGCCGGATACGCGGGTTCAACTCTATAAAGTGGCATCACCTGTTGCTCTTGGCCTAAAAGACCATACTCAGCAACGCTGGGAACCATCATTGCTACCTCGCCCACTTCGATGGCCAACGCAGTGGGCGAAAGAAGTGGCAATTCCGGCAAGGTTAACGCTGTAAACTCTATAACCGGCTTTAATGACTGGGCTGCAGGAGGCGGTATTGGTTTGTCTGGCAGTAGCCTTTGGCGGCGTTGAACAGTTTGTTCCGGTTCCATCATGACCATATCAAAACTCAATTGCATAGCGTCAGAACGCACGGGGGCTTTAACTGGATTCACCATCCATGCCATAACGGTGAAAAGAGACAGTGCGGCCGCCAACGCCAAGGGCAATGCTGATAGTAAACGCCACACTTACAGCGACTCCGTGGCCAATGCGATCTGCGCAATACCCGCACCCTTTGCTGCATCCATCACAGTCACGACAGTTCCGTTAAATGCGCGTTTATCTGCTTGAATAACTAATGAAGCTTCTGCTTTATCCAACAAGACATGTTCGAGCACTGCTTGCACACGTTCAATATCAACCATACGTTTGTCGATATATATTTCATTGGCAGATGTGATGGCAACAAAAACCGTTGCTTCTTTTTGGCTGGATGCATGGCTTGCTTGAGGACGATTAACTTCGACGCCTGATTCATTGACAAACGAGCTGGTCACAATAAAAAAGATCAGCATGATAAAGACAATATCCAACATAGACGTTAAATCAACGTGTGCGTCTTCTCGCTGCTTTACTGGACGATTTAAACGCATGACTCGCCCCCACGTAGTTGTTTTTCCATTCGACTTTCTCGTCTTTCCACCGCCTTCAACAAACGAGAATGAATGAACATTCCGCTCAATGCCGCGACCATCCCCGCCATCGTCGGCAATGTGGCCATGGAGATACCCGATGCCATTAACGCTGGCTCACTATTGCCCTCTCGCGCCATGACATCAAATACTGAAATCATTCCGGTAACGGTCCCCAGCAACCCTAGCATGGGGCAAAGAGTGACCAACACTTTAATAAGGCCTAACGATTGATTTAAGGCACTGTGAGCGCGGCTAACAATGCCTGCTTTGATCGCATGGGCATACCAACTTTCAAACTCATCACGCTGACGCCATTGGGTTAGCCAATCCTGTTTTAACTTAGGCCAAGTAAAAGACAAAAACAGACAACGCTCTATCGCAAGCAGCCATATTACAATCACCACCAACGCCAGCACCCACAACACGGCACCGCCTTGACTCATGAACATCGATAATCGACCCCACCAGTCTGTCACTAGCGACGTACTTAGGTGTGTTATTTCTATCGCCCTCATGCTGTTTGGGGCCCGTTATTAACGCTGGATTCAGCCTGTTGTGCGACCAAGCTAATTCCCTGCTTCTCCAAAATATTTTTAATCGTATCTACTTTTGTGCTCAGTATATTATGCGAAAACAGTAGCGGCATTGCTGCGATGAGGCCGAGTACTGTTGTCATCAACGCCATCGATATTCCACTGGCCATTATCGTCGGGTCGCCATGGCCAAACTGCGTAATCACTTGAAACGTTTCAATCATGCCTGTTACGGTACCAAGCAGACCTAACATTGGCGCTAGGGCTGCAAATAACTTAATCAGTGATAAGCCTATTTCTAAGCCCTGCTGTTCATCAAGCACTTGTTCCAATAAACGCAGCTCCAGCGCTTCAACTGTTCGCGCTTTTTCAGCGTCAAATACCAATAGAATGCGCCCTAATGCGTTGTCATTTTTTGGCGTTGTTGCTTTCTGTTGATGGCGTATTTTGCGGGCAATCATGGTTAGAGCAATAAATCGGTACACACTGATACCTAAGCCAATAATTAACAGAAAAACGATAATTTTCCCAACAGGCCCAGCATGATCAAAACGCTGTTTTAGTGTAGGTGTGTCTGCCAGTTGGCTAAGAATATCCCCACGAGATGGGTCAATGGCGATAACGTGTGTCACATCCGCTACGGAAAACTGTGCGGCATACGGTGCTTTCTTTGGCTGGCGAGGATAGTATTGACCATAGCTACCCGACCAGTTCAGGTAACCTTCCTGACCAATCAAACCGATAGCCCCAAGACGAACGACAGATTGTTGTGACGTTGTCCCTGCGCTATCAATAATTGGCACAGTAAAGCTCTTCAACTCCCCACTAGCGTTGATATAACGACGCATTACTTGCCACATGTCAGTGAGCTGTTCAATAGTCGGTAGTGTACGTGCTGCACTAATCTCTTTTAGTACTGCCAAATCCGATGCAGCTTCAATAACAGCCACGGAGGATGTTAATTCCGCCTCAAATTCTTTGGCAGCCTGACGCACCACACCAAACAGCTCCCCTAAGCTACCCGTTTCAAGTTGCAAAGACTTTTCCATGTCAGCTAGATTGCGCTCGTTTTCAGTAAATAGTGTACTTAGTTCGGCGATCTCTGCTTCTAGCTGCGCTTTTTCAGCTTGCAGCTGTGTGCGCTGCTGGAAATACGCTTCTTCAGTCAGTTCAAACGACGTAATGCGCTGGTGATTATGCTGGCGTTCATTGTCGTAAGCGACTTGTGTTTTATCTTCGAGGGCGTAGGCTTGACCTATCATAATGAAGAAAATAAAAAAGAAAATTCTCATTGTGTCGCTCCATTGGCAGAGATAGGAAGCACTAACATCGATGGTGTTATCTGCCGCTTTGCTAATGCATACGCCTGTTCAAACTCACTGTGTTGCGATGGCGCAGCAACATGCCAATTTTTATCGTGAGTATCCCAATACCAATAGCGTTGCCCGTCAAAGCTCCTTGCCAATAAAGCAATGCGTCCAAGGTAAAACACTTCCACTTCTCGTTGTTTCGCATCAATGAATAGCGAAGCGCTATAACTACCGAGTCGTGAACCATAGTCCATTTCTATTTGCCACGCTTCCAATATACGACGGTATTTTTCTTCATCAGAGACATCTGCTTGCTGCATCATGGTACGCAGTCCTTCAATACGCTCTAGACGCTGTGTTGTGCGTATTGGGCGATCGACAGCAACAAGCTCAGCTAAACCATCTAACATGGCGTACATTAAAGGCACAATGCCTTGCCGTGTATACTGAATTTGATTGATTTGATGCGCTAAACTACGCCGCTCTTTGCTCTGGTTCTTGGTTAGTTTCTGGAGATGATCGCGGTAGATTTGCAGGTTACTATTCTGTTGCTGCAACTGTTCGATGTCTGCCCGATATTCCATTGTCAGCGCAGCGCTATTTTCAACAGCAGCTTGTGCGGCTACTGCCTCGCTGTAACTATTATCTTCAATTTGACTCGCACGATTTAGCGCTGTTGCCTCAACACGCATAGTACATAGCAACAGCATCAGTGTTGCCATACCTTTATTTATCATCATAATTCTCAAAGGATCCACTTTGGATTTATTACATCGCCACACAGGATGTTAATCTCGACTAGTTCTAAAAAACGTATTGCCTATCTCGCCTTCCTTGGCCTCTACCACTAGCGAGTGCTACTTCCTGATTAGATTACGATACCCATAGCTTTTCAACCCTTTTCTTCTATCTCCACACCTCTATGCACTGTTGGTACAACACAACAACTAGGCGTTAAATGAGCTCTAACACCACTCCCACCGCCTGATTACATGCACTTGACCTTCATTAACACAATAACAAGAGGCACTCTCTGCCGTTATGGCTGCCTCCTATTACATGTCTTTGTGTAAGATAGCCAAGATATGCTCTCGTATCGGGCATTCATTCACTGTTTTATCAATTCTTATTTGGCTAACACTCCATACCGGACTTATTTATTCCCTATCCGACAACTTATATACAAGTTGCATCAATCATCACTAAACTGCCTGTTTTTTCTTTCACCACTCAACATAGATTAAAAAACCTCACCACATATTTAATTAACATGAGCATGATTCAAATTATAATGAGAACATGTTTGTAACGGGTATTTATATATTGAAGAGCCTCGCAATAATGCATTTTTTGCTCATAATATCTCACGCTGCATCATTGAACTTATATCTCGAATGGGCGAAATAAACAAGATAATATACCAGCAAATGCCACAAAATTAAAACATACATAGCATTAAATCCTAGAATACAAATAAAAATACAATTATCATCAGGTTGTCTTTTTACCAATTCAGTCTATATTTTAAACGCTACGTTGCGAGGATAATTATATTTCATATTGCGCTTTAATCTTAAGGAGAGACTGAGTCACTCCTTACTAGATTTCACAATCTTTCCCTTTATAAAATATATTATCCTACATGCGCATTATGACTACATTTAAATTAATTTTAAGATTTAAACTATTTTAGTATCCAATAATCTGTCAATAAGGAAAGTGACATGCTAAAAATAAGGTATATTACTACTTTAATCGCTGCCACACTTGCTGCTAATAGTGCCGCAATGACCATCAACCCAGACCCTGATAATCCTGGAGGCTATCTACTTCTACGCTCAGATATTAACGCCGCAGAACAAACTAAAACAGCCGACCCAATGTATGACATTTGGTCTAAAGCGCTACTCACACAACCTAACAGTGTTGTTGAAGCCATCTTGCCAGGGTTAGCATCAAACCCTGAAAATGTTATCCGTACTGAACGCGTATTTCCACAAACTGAGTGGGACTTCCTCACCAACATGGCTGCACCAGAGTATACTTATACCCGCTTCTTACGCGCTATTGGTAAATTCCCTGCCTTTTGTGGCGAGTATACCGACGGACGTGACTCCGATGCAATTTGTAAGAAGTCGATCATCACAGCCTTTGCTCATTTTGCACAAGAGACTGGCGGACATATTGCTGTCGATAATACATGGGACAACCCGCTAGGACTTGAAGAGTGGCAGCAAGCCTTAGTTCATGTTCGCGAAATGGGGTGGTCTGAAGGGCAGCCAGGATATACCACAGGTTGTGGCCAAAATGACTGGCAAAATAAACGCTGGCCCTGCGCTGACGGCCAAGGTTATTTTGGACGAGGAGCTAAACAGCTCTCTTATCACTTCAACTATGGCGCCTTCTCAGAAGTAATGTTTGATGGCGATGCAACAGTACTATTGAATAATCCGGGATTAGTGGCAGATTCTTGGCTCAATTTGGCTTCTGCTATCTGGTTCTTTTTAACGCCGCAAGCGCCTAAACCAGCCATGTTACATGTTATTGATAGAACATGGACGCCATCCCAGCGTGAAACCGACGCTGGAATTGGTTATGGCTTTGGTACCACAATTAACGTCATTAATGGTGGCATAGAGTGTGGCGAGCACAATAAAGATAAAGGCCAGCCAGTCAATCGTATCCGTTACTGGGAAGGGCTATCCGACTTCTATCAAATCCCAATTGAAGCGGATGAGATAAATACCTGTTGGCAACAGACACCGTTTGGTAGCATCAATCTAGATGGCGCAACAGATGTGCTCTACACCAACTGGGATGGCGATTGGACCTATCATGCAGACCGCCCAGGAGGTGTTTCTTTCGAATGTAAACTTGTCGGTTATCAAACAGCCTACTCTGCCCTCGTGCCTGATGACTATGAGAAGTGTGTGACCAATTTCTATGAATCTCATGCGAACTGGCCAGCGGTACGTGTTGTCGATGAATTACCACCCACTGAGCCTCCAGTAGATCCAGTACCACCAACGGGAGACTTCCCAGCTTGGGACGAGACAAAAGTTTACTTTGGCGGTGATAAGGTGAGTTATCTAGGTAGTAATTACGCAGCGAAGTGGTGGACACAGGGCAATAATCCTGCTGATGGCGGGCCATGGGAACAAATTAGCGAGGCCACTGCACCGCCGGTTGAGGAACCACCCGTAGAAGAGCCGCCAGTTGTCGAACCACCTGCAGATGTGACGCCTCCAACGACCAGCGCAATTATTTGGGTTGCAGGCCAAACTACGGTCAATAACGGTGATATTGTGATACATAATAATACGTGCTTCACAGCTAAAAACAGCCCCGGCATATGGGAAACACCAACACAATCAAACTGGTTTTGGACCGAAACAACATGTCCACAATAATAACGCCTAGTTTCTAGTTATAGAACATGCAATTCAGTACACAAGCAATCGCATGCTTGTGTACTTACCCTTCATATGAACCTACCTACTTATCATTATTCCTTGTCATCCGTAGTAATTGTGCGGCAGCACATAGATGCAACAATTAACCAACAATAGCGGTAGACGAAAACAATACTCTTAGTACATAATTCTGTTACTTTGTAATACATTAACGTTAATCTCAAAATTTGCACGTTTAGCCGCGAGCCGAGCGTTGTTGACTAAGTGACAATGTCATATGTCGACCACGCCATGACACTAGGTCATCAGGGTGAAAAGAGAAATCGACTCACCTCCCGTATTTGGAAAGGTAATGCATGGCACAACAACTAAAAGACCGATTCGATCGGCAGTTTTACTATTTGCGCTTGTCCATAACAGATAGCTGTAATTTTCGCTGTCAGTACTGTTTGCCGAATGGATATCAGAAGACACAACCCCCGAACCGCTTTTTGTCACAACAAGAAATCGCTCACGTCGTGCGCGCCTTTGCTGCATGTGGTACAACAAAAGTGCGTATCACTGGCGGCGAACCATCAATGCGCAGAGATGTCTGCGACATCATTGAAACCATCGCTTCAACCCCAGGAATTAAACACGTTGCCACCACGACAAACGGCTACCGCTTAGCACAGCAAGCCAACGCATGGCGTAGCGCTGGCTTAACGAAATTAAATGTTAGTGTCGATAGCTTAGATCCGCGTCAGTTCCATCAAATAACAGGCGAGAATCGCCTTGATGATGTCATGCGTGGTATTGACGCAGCGCTAAAATGTGGGTTCTCAACGGTTAAAGTGAATACTGTTCTGCTCAAAGATACGACACTACCCCAGCTCCCTCAATTTAAACAATGGGTAAAAGACAACCCTATTCAGCTTCGTTTTATTGAGCTAATGCAAACGGGCGATATGAATGACTATTTTCAACGCTTCCACCAGTCAGGTATAGAGATACGTCACCAACTCATTCTCGACGGCTGGCAGCTAAAACCACGCGATATTACCGATGGGCCTGCCGAGGTCTATCACCATCCTGACTACCTTGGAGAGATTGGACTGATCCTCCCTTATGACAAAGGGTTCTGCCAACAATGTAATCGACTGCGCATTTCAGCCAACGGCAAACTTCATCTGTGTTTATTTGGAGATGACGGGGTCGATCTACGACACTTACTCCAAACACCACAACAACAAACTGAACTACAAGAACTCATTCAGTATAACTTGCACCATAAAGCCGAACATCATTTTTTGCATCAAGGCAGTAGTGGCCACACTCCTCACCTTGCTTCAATCGGCGGATAAAAAGGAAAATAATCATGGGACACGCACCGAAAGAATTTTCACCCGCAAACATTGCTGTCTTAACTGTATCAGACACGCGCAATGAAGAAACTGATACCTCTGGCGCTTATCTCGTTGATGCATTAAAAGATTCAGGGCATCACCTCGCAGAGAAAAAAATCGTCATCGACGACAAATATTTAATCCGCGCGGCAGTATCTACTTGGATTGCTAGTGATGATGTCGACGCCGTGATCATTACCGGTGGCACCGGATTTACCGCGCGTGACACAACACCGGAAGCAATTTCTGTCTTATTTGATAAAGAAATCGAAGGGTTTGGTGAGCTATTTCGTCACATCTCCTATGAAGAGATCGGCACTTCAACCATCCAATCACGCGCGCTAGGCGGGTATGCCAATCAGACCGTTATCTTCGCCCTTCCGGGCTCAACTGGCGCATGCCGCACAGGTTGGGAAGGAATTATCCAATCTCAACTGAATGCAACACATAAGCCGTGTAATTTCATGCCACACTTGAGAAACCGCCTATGTCAGCGCTAACGCATATAAATTCAGCTGGCGAGGCCAACATGGTTGATGTTTCCGCTAAGGCGGAAACCGTCCGCACTGCTCGAGCCGAAGCCTATGTTGACATGTCGGCCGACACGCTCAACACAGTCCTGAATGGTGAACACCATAAAGGCGATGTTTTTGCGACTGCGCGTATTGCTGGTATACAAGCCGCCAAGCAAACCGCCTCTCTCATCCCGTTATGTCACCCCTTGATGCTGACCAAGGTATCGGTAGATTTAACCCCATTACCTGACACACACCAAGTTCACATTCAAACCTTGTGTAAGTTAACAGGAAAAACAGGCGTTGAAATGGAAGCCCTAACCGCAGCGTCTGTTGCTGCGTTAACCATCTATGACATGTGTAAAGCAATACAAAAAGATATTTGTATTAGCAAACTACAGTTAGTAGAAAAAACAGGGGGTAAGTCAGGCGATTTTTACAATGGGAGCCAAGATGATCACGGTTAAATTTTTTGCAGCGACGAAAGAACAACTGGCTACATCACAACTAACATTGGATATTAGCAAAACTAGTGTCGCTGATCTTAAAGCCACATTGGAAGCACGTGGCATGCCATGGCAAAAAGCGCTACAACATACGCTAGTTGCGGTTAACCAAAGTATGGCAACACCAGAAACCATGATACATGCTGGCGATGAAGTTGCCTTCTTTCCCCCTGTGACGGGAGGCTAATGTGGTTATTATTCAGCACGAGGACTTCGATGTTGCCACGCTTTATCACCAACTCGCCAGTTCTCCCAGCGTAGGCGGTGTAGTGAGCTTTGTGGGCAAAGTCAGAGACTTCAATCAAGGCCGAGATGTTACAGGATTACTGTTAGAACACTACCCCGGCATGACAGAAAAGGCACTGAATGAAATTATTTGTGAAGCAAAACAACGCTGGCCTATAGAGCAAGCGATTGTTGTTCATCGCGTTGGGCAGCTAGCACTTAACGATCAAATTGTTTTTGTTGGCGTTTCTAGTCCGCACCGTAAAGCAGCATTTGCCGCCAGCGAGTTCATTATTGATTACCTGAAAACACGTGCCCCTTTCTGGAAAAAAGAGACAACCCAGCAAGGCGAAGACGTCTGGGTAGAAGCTGAAGAGAAAGACAAACACGCAGAAGCCAAATGGAAGAACGCAAACTAAAAGTTTCTTGATCAACCGCAACCGTGGCTCAGTGAACTCTATGGTTAGCAACTACGTATTATTTCTCTTGGCACTGACGTTAATTGCATTGGGATTTTCTCATAAAGCCCAATGCCTCTCACTAAACTGACGACATTAGGCCTTATCATGCTGATTAACCCTCCTCATCTCGCGCTTTTTTACCGTGAACTAGACTGCTGATAAGATCAACCGGGATGGGAAAAACAATGGTCGATGAACGCTCGTTGGCTATTTCTGTCAACGTTTGCATATAGCGTAACTGAATTGCATTGGGGGCTTTATTTAGTACCATCGCCGCTTCACTTAATTTGGCCGAGGCTTCTAACTCACCAATAGCATGAATCACCTTGGCACGACGATTTCGCTCTGCTTCCGCCTGACGCGCCAATGCTCTTACCATGCTTTCATCTAAATCGACATGTTTCACTTCGACATTGGCCACTTTAATGCCCCAGTCATCCGTTTGTTGATCCAATATGCCTTGCAGATCTTTATTGAGCTTCTCCCTTTCCGATAGCAGTTCATCCAACTCGTGCTGGCCCAGAACAGAGCGCAACGTGGTTTGAGACAGCTGACTTGTTGCTTCTAAATAGCTTTCTACATTGTTGATCGCCATTTGCGGATCTAATACACGAAAATAGACCACCGCATTCACTTTTACCGACACATTGTCACGGGTGATCAAATCCTGCGACGGCACATCAAGCACAATAGTACGTAAATCAACTCGGACCATTTGTTGAATAAATGGGATAAGAATCACCAGACCCGGTCCCTTAACCCGATAAAATCGCCCGAGGAAAAATACCACGCCCCGCTCATACTCACGCAGGACCTTAAACATGTTAAACAGTAAAATAATAATTAGCGCTAATACCACCGCCAGTGAATAGAGAATCATGTCTCCCCCTAATCTATCAATGCAAGTTAATCTATGCGTGTTCGATCAAGAATATTGACCACCAATGTTAGGCCTTTTAGCTCTGTAACTATTACCTGTTGCCCTTTTTTTAAAGGTAGTGAAGAAACCGCAGACCAACGCTCTCCACCTAGCAATACCTCTCCCCGTCCATCGGCCAACTCGTCTACGACCACGGTGGTTTTTCCTATCATAACTTCCGCGCCAGTTGTTACGCCTTGACGCCGAACTTTCAACAACAGCGTTAACATGAGAATAATTACCAACACTGAGAACAGGCTAATACCGGCAATTAAAGGTAGGGCGACTTGAAAGCCAGGTATATCACTGTCAAACAGAAAGATAGATCCAAAGACAAACGCGACTATCCCGCCCAGCCCAAAGAGACCAAAACTCGGACTGAATGCTTCCGCTATCATCAGCACAATACCGAGTAGTAGCAGGGCTAATCCAGCATAATTTAGCGGTAGCATTTGCAATGCATACATGGCTAGCAAGAGGCAGATGCCACCTAAAATACCAGGTAAGCCGATGCCAGGATTATAGAACTCTAAAATGATGCCATAGATACCGATCATCATTAATAAATAGGCAATGTTGGGATTGGTCAGCACTGCCAGCAACTCAGCTCGCCAATCTGGCTGACGTTCCACCCAACGTATCTCAGAAAAGCTCAATGTCACTTTATGGTTATCCAGTGTTACAACCCTTCCTTGGCTTTTTTCAACCACCTCATCGAGGCTATTAGCAACAAAGTCGATCACATTTAAATCCGCTGCATCGTGTGAATCAATACTGGCCGCCTCACTCACCGCTGTTTGAGCCCATTCTGCATTGCGTCCGTGCAAACGCGCTAGCCCTGTTATGTAGGCACGCGCATCATTGATTACTTTTTTCTCCATGGCAGTTTTTGCTGGTACGGCTTTAGGGTCATCTGTTGCTGTATCGTTATTGTCATCTTCCGTCGTTTGATCGTCATCCGATGCTGGTGACTTTGGTGTTCCACCAATTAACGAAACCGGTGTCGCTGCGCCAAGGTTGGTGGCCTCTGCCATTGCCGCAATATGGCTGGCCAATAAGATGTAAGTGCCAGCACTCGCCGCCCTCGCTCCAGCAGGTCCAACCCAAGTTGCAATAGGGACAGATGCGTTAGTAATGGCTTGAATCATATCTCGCATAGCGGCATCTAGCCCCCCGGGTGTATCCATCTGCAAAATGACCAAGCTCGCCCCTTCTCGCTGAGCAGACTCGATTTCCGTCACAACAAAGTGGGCTGAAGCTGGCCCTATCGCGCCATCAATCGGAATTATCCAGACATCATCCGCTCGAACTGGCATGACAATCAGCAAAAATAAAATCAGTACGATTAGGTTTTTCATGGTGGCTCCCTATTTACGCCACATTACTATCAAGCATAGTGTCATTAGTGCTGAAGCCACAAGCCATAAAGAGAGTTAGCGCAATCAAGGCGTAACGAAATGAATACAAAGTAAGGCGTACAGCCCAACAAACAATAACCATGATTAAAGCTGGACATGCCCTCAATATCTCGTATCATCCGTAGCAATTAAGATATTCTGTACCTCGTTAGTGCAGCCCAAAAATACTGAGTGATATGATTAGAGAAAATACATTTAGCCCGGCACACCGCTGGTCTAAACCCTTCGTTTCTGAAGTGGCTGAAATCGTCAACTTGCTGAAAGACAAAGGCTATGAAGCGAAGCTACTGGCTAGCCTGACAGGAATGCAAGAGAAGAAGCTGGTTGATTGGACTGCACGCTATAAAAGAGACCCTGATACCATATCGACAATCCCGTACCCAGTTTGGTGTTTTCTTGCCGCGCTTATTGGTCGACCAAACATCCAACATATTGAGTCATTGCAGCCAATTGATGCCAGAAAAGTCATGCGAGCATTTAAGCCCACAGCGTTTAAGCCATACTGCGACTTTGTCATGCCTGAGCCTAAAGAGTTTAAGCGTATTATATCTGACAACGCCTTTACTGGCCTGACAGTAGAAAATGTTGCGAAGGGCTTTCTTTGGAAACCAGAGCAGTTCGAACGCAGCCTTAATAACGCTAAATTACCTTACCTGAACTGGTGTTTAATTCTAATGGTGTGTGGTTTCAATATACAAAAAATGGTTTTGAACCAGCATGATGGTGAAATAGGCCTAAAGGTAGAATAACCCCAATACCTGTGTAGCCCTCGGTTACACAGGTATCACCCTGCAAGCTCACTCTCGCCGTTTATTGCCTTAATACCTGGTTTAAATGCTCCTTTCATTTATTCGTTAAACAAAAGTGGATACCGCCACTAATTTCATGCTACATTTTGTACTAGTTGAAAATGACAGCCGTGATGCAATATATACGTTATGCCTCTTCCCAACTGAAATACTCTATTTAATCTGCATTATTGCACAATGCCTCGCATTATAGATTAGAAATAACTGTAATTTCAGTAGAAATGCTCAGGTGAGTTTTTATTGTATTTAATTATTATCACCTTCATTTTTTAACTATATTGGCTTTATATCCTTAAATGGAAATAAGTTTATTATAGGAAATATATTTTCAGGATGAATTATGATACCAACAGTAAAACCCAACAACCCTAACTTTTCTTCAGGTCCGTGTTCTAAACGCCCGGGTTATGCATTAAGTGCAATTGATACCAGTACTCTCGGACGATCTCACCGTGCGGCCGTTGGCAAGGGTGCATTACAAAGAGCCATAGAAGAAACAAAAGCATTACTTGGTATTCCAGCGGATTATCGCGTCGGTATTGTGCCCGCATCCGATACGGGTGCAATGGAGATGGCGCTATGGAATCTATTAGGTCCACGCCCTGTTGATGTCTGCGCTTGGGAATCTTTTGGTAATGAGTGGCTAACCGATATTGTTCAGCAACTAAAACTGGAGCAAGTGAATACCTTTAGCGCTGACTATGGACAGTTACCTGCTCTCGATAAAACCCATGCTGATCATGATATCGTTTTCACTTGGAATGGCACCACATCGGGGGTTAAAGTCCCTGACGCCAACTGGATACGCGACGATCGCCAAGGGCTTACCATTTGTGATGCTACCTCTGCCGTATTTGCGATGCCAATGGATTGGGACAAACTCGATGTAACAACCTTCAGCTGGCAAAAAGTACTCGGCGGCGAGGGTGGCCACGGTATGATTATTCTTAGTCCGCGTGCAGTAGAACGACTAGAAAGCTATACCCCCGCTTGGCCGCTGCCCAAAATATTCCGCCTAACCAAAAAAGGCAAACTTATCGAAGGGATCTTCCAAGGTGCAACAATTAACACGCCTTCTATGTTATGCGTTGCCGATTATCAAGATGCGTTAGACTGGGTAAAAAGTATCGGCGGCGTGAGTGCAGCCATCGCTAAATCTGAAGCTAACCTTAGCGTGTTAAGCGCTTTTGTCGAGCGCACACCTTGGATTGATTTTCTCGCGGAAACCCCCTGCACCCGCTCTAATACCAGTGTCTGTTTTTGTTTAAAACTCGATGCAGACCAAACCAAAGCCTTCATCAAGTTACTCGCGGGGCAACACGTTGCCTATGACATCGGAGCCTATCGTGATGCACCTGCTGGATTGCGAATTTGGTGTGGCAGCACCGTTGAACAATCAGACATTGAAGCACTGCTTCCGTGGCTGGAATGGGCATATCAGGAAGTAGCCCTTTAGCAACAAGCGATAACGCAAGGCGATTCTCCTTGCGTTTTTTTACTTACGTGTAACAGGGACGTCCAATGTACAATATTCAAACCTACAACCACATCTCTCCACTTGGTATCAATAAACTAAAAGCGAATAAATTTGATATTGGAGAAACCATTTCCGCCCCTCATGCAGTCTTATTACGCAGTCATAAATTAGCAGAACAGGCATGTCCATCCTCATTGCTTGCTGTCGCTCGCGCCGGAGCCGGCACAAACAATGTGCCTGTTGAGTACTGCACACAACAAGGCATTGTGGTCTTTAATACACCCGGCGCTAATGCGAATGCTGTAAAAGAGTTAGTGATAACTGCCCTCTTATTAGGTTGCCGTGGTATCGCGGAAGGCATGCAGTACATCAACACACTAGATAGCAATCTAGATAACGCGATATTTAACCAACACGTCGAAGCGAAGAAAAAGCATTTTAAGGGTTGCGAGTTAACAGGCAAAACCCTTGGTGTGATTGGACTAGGCGCCATTGGGGCTAGCGTAGCCTCTTGTGGTATCGACTTGGGTATGAACGTATTGGGGTTTGACCCATCAATCTCTATTGATGCCGCTTGGCGTCTGCCAAGTACCGTAAAACGTATGGATACGCTGGAAGGGTTATTAAGCCAATCAGACTTCATTTCGCTTCATATTCCGGCAACACCAGCAACAATCGGGTTACTCAATACCCAAACACTAAGTTGTATTAAACCTGGCACTGTGCTGGTCAATTTTGCTCGAGGCGAAATAGTGGAAAGCCAAGCACTACTAGGAGCGATCGAACAAGGGAAACTGGCGAAATACATCAGTGATTTCCCTTTACCAGAGCTGCTTAACCACCCTAACATATTACTCATGCCTCATTTGGGTGCGAGTACACAAGAAGCCGAAGACAACTGTGCGGTTATGGCCGCTGAGCAGCTCAGTGAATTTTTGCTCAATGGCAATATTAAAAACTCAGTTAACTTCCCACATACCGAACTGTCTCTCAGTACCGGACATAGAATTACCTTCTGTAACCAGAATATCCCCGGCGTATTAGGGGATGTGCTGTCTATTCTCGCGGAAAGGAAGATAAATGTCGCAGATATGATCAACAAAAGTAGAGACAATATTGCCTACAATATCTTGGATATTGAAGAAGCGGCATCAACAGAAGTGATTGATTGTATTGAATCTTTAGACGCTGTCATTAAGGTTCGTTACTTGCGTACCGCTTCACAATAGGCACTATCATCCGGTTTAATCGGCAATTGGAAGCGCCCAATTGCCGATCTTAGTGGGGAACGTTTCCGTGAAATTGTTACTCAAAAGGTCAACGATTAAGTTGGCAAGAAGCATGGCACTGACGACATAGCTCCTGTAAATAAATATGCCTCGCATGGCTAGATCTATCTGAAGCCATTTCTCTATTCCACTGCTTAAGGGCATTCGGAAGCGGTAATTTATCAATAACATCTGTTGCTAATGCAGAACCGATGCTTGCTTGTCGCAGCTCTAGTGAGTTAACCAATAGTTTGGCTTCGACCGATTCTGGATAACGCAATAAATACTGCCGACAAAGCGCTAATGCCGCTATAGGCTGGCTTTCAAATAGCTGATGAGCACGATGTAATTGACGACAACCAAGATGGTAGTCCTCACTATTAAGGTCTTGAGTCTTATCTATTGCTATCGCAGCACCACTATCACGCGCATCTAATATTTGACGAATGTTACAAACTAACCAACGCTCACCCGTCGCAATGCTAACAGCTAGGGCTTTTCGCAAGAGCCTGTCATCGAGTACATGCATACGCGAAAAATATGGGCTTAAGCCGATCATTAGCCTGACATGCGCCTCATGATATTGCTGATAAGGTAGCACCCCATGTGCAATCGATATCAAGTTTGTCGACTTTAACAACACTCCATCCGATTTAGATAGCAGGAAACACGCGCGATCCTCAATGATGCGGAGGTGATTTAACACATGCCGCCTCGATACCTTGGCAGGCAGAGTAACGAACAGTGCCATTAGTGCATCCATATAGCTGCAATAGATCGGATACCAATCGCTAGAGGTGGTAGGCAAATGCTTGGCTAATGCCTTTCCAGAACAAAGCACACGCTCGATATCGTGCGCATCAGACGCTAACTGGCTTAATTTAACCAACCGATCACAACTGGCTGGAAATAGCGCAATGGCTTTTTCGCTATAAAGCATCGCCTGCGTTAAATTCTGCTGCTGTTCATAGAAGCTTACCAAGGTGTCGTAAGCGAAAATATAGCGTGGTTTGCAACTAATAAGGTTCACCAAAATACGTATCGCTACGTCTGGTTCCTTTATATGCCAATAATATCGGGCTTTAGACAACTCGCGGCGCTGATGTAAGTGGTGAGATTCATGCATCATGAACCAGTCGCTTAGCTGGCTCCATAGCTGATGGCGCTCTAGCATATCGAGCAGTTCACATTCATAGCGATAATTCGATGGATAGCGTAGGCACAGTTGCGTTAATTCCACCACCGCAGCTCGTATATCACCTATCTCCTCATGCACTCGGATTGGTGACAAAGCAGCTATCGCTTGCCTTATTTCCGTCATTTTTACCACTAAACCACGAATATTCACCGGTTTTGTCACAAACGCATCAAAATGCGATGACAAGGCGTTTACTGCGATATCGGAGCTGCTATCCGTTGACATCAGCACAACACCACTCGTGCTATCAATAAGGCGTTTGCTACGCAGTTCAGCTACCACAACACTACCTTTCATCCCACTATCAAGGTGAAAGTCTATTAAGAGAAAATCGAAATGTTGCCCACGACAAAAACGCACCGCATCATTTAATGTTGATGCAATAGAAACGGCACCAAAACCGACTCGATTCAACTCGCTTTTTAATAACGTAGAAGAAACTCGGTTATCATCAATAATCAAAACAACCATCTTTGACCAGTTAATGGAGGACTTTTTGTCAACACTCCTTTTCATCATCATTACTCACCGCTATGCAACACCTTAAATATAGTGAGTGGTTCCTGAGTTAGCAAATTATCAAACAAGTCATATCTTTATCTAATCTTAGTTACTGGCTCTATGCATCAATCGACCAAAAGTTATCAACACCATTCTCATTTTTGAGCTACATTAACCTATATGCAACTGACGTAGTATCACGTAATGAATATGAACAAAATTAGGAAAGGAAAATGATAGACATTGACGAACTCAGCGAACTCACTGGTGGTGACGATGACATCCTGCAGCAAGTCATCATGATGTATCTCGAAGAACATGGAAATGATCAAAACTTGATTGCTCAATACGTAGCAGAAGGAAACCACCAAGCACTTCATCACACCATACATACGTTAAAAGGGGCACTGCGCACGATGTGCGAAAAAGATGTCGTGAAAAGTCTAGATGATATAGAAAGTATGGCGAGAGATGGACGCCTGCCAAATGCAGACCTCCTCACCCCTGTTAATGCAGAGCTGGCTAATATTCATCAACAACTTAACAGTCTAAGCACTTCAAACTAACGGCATAGAAGCTAGCATAATTATATCGTAGATTAGGGTTGGCATTCGCGCTCATGATAGTTACAAAGGGTCCGGTAGTCGCCTGACTTGCCAGAAGGTCGACTGCCAATATGGATTCGATAATGTTGATTGCATGACACCTCGGCTGGTTGATGCATGAATAAATATATCCGAATCAAGCAATACGCCAACATGGCGAACGTTTCGTCCTGTTTTGAAAAAGACCAAGTCTCCTGCTTGTCGCTTTGCGTAACTGACTTTTTCTCCGAGTTTAACTTGTTGCTTCGTCGTGCGAGGCAATTCTATCGGGAATGCCAATTCACGGTGGAATTGCTGCATAAATGCAGAACAATCAATCCCTCTTTGACTCGTTCCTCCAAGTTGATAAGGAACACCTTGCCACTGTTCATAAACAGCTAAATAATCCTCGCGGTTAAAACGATTATCTAAATCAGGAGTATGGCTACAACCCACCAAGCCAAGGAGTACGACCATAAAAACAAACTTCAACAAACCCACCCCACCCTTACTTCCTGGAATCCAGCCCAAATCTCGCCAACCCTCAAGGATGACGACCATTACATGATGAGATTAGCAGAATATACTCGGCTGCCCAGCAAATGCCACTTAATGTATTAACACGCTCCCAAAACAAAAAACCGGCGTAATGCCGGCTTAATATTTTGATAAAACAGATAAAAGAGGCTGAATTAAAGGAGTACGATGCCCTTTTCCTCGCATGCCGCTATCATTTCATCTTGCCAAATTGATGCTTGAACCTCACCAATATGTGCTTTATGTAAAAAGAACATACATATACGTGACTGACCTATCCCGCCGCCAATACTGTAAGGTAAATCTTGGCTTAAAACACCACGGTGGAACGGTAAATTGGCACGATCTTCACAACCAGCAATGCTTAATTGCTGGGTTAACGCCGCTTCATCAACCCTTACGCCCATCGAAGACAATTCAAAAGCGCACTCTAATACTGGATTCCAAAACAAGATATCACCATTTAGTGACCAATCATCATAATCAGGAGCGCGACCATCATGAATATCACCATTGGAAAGCTTGCCACCAATCTGCATTAGAAATACCGCTTTGTGCTCTTTACAAATCGCATTTTCGCGCTCTTTCGGTGTTGCATCGGGGTACCGCTGCAATAGCTCTTCCGTTGTAATATACGTGATCTCTTCAGGTAACCACTTATCGAGTACTGGATACTCTTGATTGATATATTTTTCTGTCTTTAGAAACGCGTTATAAATTTTGCCCACCGTCTGTTTCAGGTATTCAGGCGTACGCATACTTTTTGCAATCGATTTTTCCCAATCCCACTGATCCACATAAATCGAGTGTAGATTATCTAACTCTTCATCACGGCGAATAGCGTTCATATCAGTGTACAAACCCTCATCCTGTTCAAAGCCGTAACGCGCTAACGCCATACGCTTCCATTTCGCAAGAGAGTGGACCACTTCAACACAAGCATTATCATCGTCAGCCAAGTCAAATGAGACAGGACGCTCAGTTCCATTCAGGTTGTCATTTAACCCCGTTTCTGGTTTAACAAACAGTGGCGCTGACACACGCGTTAAATACAACTCATAAGCAAGCGCAGACTCAAAATAGTCCTTCAACTTTTTAATCGCAACTTCAGTATCACGTAAAGAGAGCGGAGATGAATAATTGGTGGGAAAAGTTATTTTCATTAGATTGTATCCTTACATTCTCACGGCAACATTCCCGTTACCATGGCTTATCATTTTGAGTTCAAATACATTAAACAAGCAAAACAGTATACATGCATACCAATTACATACAATAACGTATGCGCCTATTTCCACGCATTTCGACGCGATGCAGAGAGTATCGGTTGCCAAGTGAAAACAGGTTAAACCTAAAGCTAAACGATGCAATCTACCCAAATCGCAGTACTTCGTCATTTCATCGTGCCGTAGAAATCATGTGCATTCATTTGGCATGCCTGATAAAGTAAGAAACAACTACGAAACAAAGAGATAACATAGCAGTGAAAAACCCACCAGCCATCGAGTTTACCCATGTCGATAAATGGTTCGACACTTTTCAAGCATTAAAGCACATTAACTTGTCGGTGGCAGAAGGTGAGAAGATTGTTATCTGTGGCCCATCCGGCTCAGGCAAGTCGACGTTAATTCGCTGTATTAATGGCTTAGAACGCTATCAAACTGGCACAATATCTCTTCACGGTCAGCCCATTAACCGAGTCGCCAAAGGGAAAGTAGGAATGGTTTTCCAACACTTTAACCTGTTCTCTCACCTAACCGTTCTACAAAACCTCATTTTGGCCCCAATGCGGGTATTGAAGTTGTCTGAAAAAGAAGCGAAACAGCGGGCATTTCAGTTATTAGAGCGCGTAAAAATTGTCGACCAAGCCAATAAATATCCTATTCACTTATCTGGAGGCCAACAACAAAGGGTTGCTATTGCACGCTCACTTTGCATGCAGCCAGATATCATGTTGTTTGATGAGCCTACATCGGCTCTAGACCCAGAAATGATAAACGAAGTGCTCGACGTTATGCATGAACTCGCCATAGAAGGCATGACGATGTTGTGTGTGACCCATGAAATGGGGTTTGCCAAAAAAGTGGCCGACAGGGTGGTCTTTATGGATCAAGGAGAAATTATTGAAATTGCCCCACCCGAGACACTCTTCGCCGCCCCTCAACATCAGCGTACCCAACAGTTTTTAGAACAAATTCTGACACACGCATGATAAAACGTCTTTTTCTTCCCCTCATCTCCGCACTGTTTCAGATTAGTATTATTCTGATCGGGATAGGCTGGGTTCTAGACAGCGGCGCAGAGGCCATGAATTATACATGGCAGTGGTCGCGGATTCCGCCTTTCATTGCTGTCTTTGAAGATGGTCGGTGGTGGGCAACAGAGCTATCCCTTGGCCTTTGGGTCACAATAAAGCTATCCATCGCAAGCTTTGTAGGCACCCTGGCAATAGGGCTGACTACCGCCCTTTTGCGCACATCACATTCGATAATCGGTAAAGGGCTGGCATGGTGCTATATAGAGCTCATCCGAAATACCCCTTTACTCGTTCAAGTGTATATTCTCTATTTTATTCTCGGGCCGACCTTAGGCTTTGAAAGATTTACCACCGCGATTCTTGCACTTTCTCTTTTCCAAGGCGCTTACACTGCAGAAGTGATCCGAGCAGGGTTAAACAGTATTGATAACGGCCAAAGAGAGGCGGCACTTTCTCTTGGACTATCAAATATAGATACTTATCGTTACATCCTTCTGCCACAAATGATTCAACGCGTATTGCCACCGCTAACCAATGAAGCGGTCTCTTTGATCAAGAACTCTTCGATTGTCAGCGTAATGGCGATATTCGATTTAACGACCGAAGCGCGAAATTTAGTGTCTGAGACCGCCATGCCCTTCGAGATTTGGTTTGTAGTCGCGGTTCTATATCTAATATTAACCTTGTCGCTTTCAATGGTGGCTGCCAGGCTTGAGCATCGATTCGGCATAAACTGACACCCCAATCATAGGAGAACAATAATGAGAAATTGTATATTAATCATAACGCTATTGCTGGTTTGGGCCTTGCCATCTTTTGCATCTGAAAACCCAACACCGAATTTAGATCTTATTAATGAACGCGGTACACTGCGTGTAGGGATGTCAACGTTCGTGCCTTGGGCGATGCGAGATAAACAAGGAGAGCTGATTGGTTTTGAGATTGATGTTGCAAAACGCCTCGCGAAAGACTCTGGCTGGGAGGTCGAATTTGTGCCTACTGCATGGGATGGCATTATTCCTGCCTTATTGGCAAACAAGTTTGATGTTATTATCGGCGGCTTATCTATCACAGAAGAAAGAGAGAAGAGCGTACTTTTTACACAGCCCTATTCTCATTCAGGTGTTCAACTGGCCGGACATAAAGAACTGGCGGCTGGTTTTACAACCCATGATGACTTCAACTCTCGTCGAGTTCGTATTGCCGCTCGACGCGGTGCTTATACCGTTCAAGTTGCTAAAGAGGCCTTTCCAAAAGCAAAAATTCTCCAATTCGATGACGATGCACAAGCTTTCCAAGAAGTACTAAATGGCAATGCTCATGCGACGATTGCATCCAGCCCGAAACCGGAGCATGAAGCGATAAAAAACAGTACCGTTCTTTTCATTCCGTTCGCAGAGCGATTAGCCAAAGGTAATGAAGCATTTGCTGTCAGGCTCAATGATCAAGACAAGAAAGCATTTTTTGACCAATGGATCGCTGCGCGTAAAGCCGATGGCTGGTTAGAGGCAAGGTACGAGTACTGGTTTAGTACCTTAGATTGGCAAAAACAGATAGCACAAGGACAATAGGTTGGATAGTCGTTCCCTTTCTGTTCATAGGGGTCTGTCGCCAGCAAATCAACGTTGGCGACCTAATTCCCTTGATATTGTAATTATTCTTGGTACTGCTTTATTCATTGGTTGGCTTTACCATCGTTCTAGTATAGGCATTAACTATCAATGGCACTGGAAGGAAGCGATCCAGCTAATTTTTACCCCCCGTGCAGATGGCAATATGCCCTACTTCGTACAGGGTTTATTATCTACCATACGTCTTAGTGCATGGGGATTAGTACTCGGCACCCTGATTGGCTTCTTAATTGGCACTGCTAGATTTAGTCGCCTAAAAGGCACAAACATGCTAGCAACATGCTATGTCATGCTGGTGAGAAACACCCCACCACTTGTCTTTATCTTTCTCTTCTACTTCTTTATTTCAAATCAATTAATACCACTCTTAGGGCTGAATGAGTGGTTAAGACAGCACACCAATAGTTCATCTCTTATTTTAACGGCCCTGTTTGGTGATGCTCGCTTGTGGGAAAATTTACTGACTGGCGCTCTATGCATCTCGATGCTATCTGCTGCTTATATTGCTGAAGTGGTTCGTGCGGGGCTAGGTACTATCCCTAAGGGGCAATGGGAGGCAGCCAAAACCTTAGGGCTGAGTCGTTGGGTAACGTTTAAAGAGATCATCTTTCCTCAGCTACTGCAAAATATTGCCCCAGCCCTCGCAGGGCAATCAATCTCGATCATTAAAGACTCATCAATTATCTCTCTAATCTCGATACAGGAGTTAACATTTGTAGGTTCAGAAATTGCCAACTCATCTGGACTCATTTTTGAAATATGGCTAATCGTTGGGCTATGCTACTTTGTCCTATGCTTTAGTTTATCTTTGCTCTTTCAGCGCCTAGAAAAGAAAATCTGAGAGCATGTTAGTTTACATCCCTTTAAAGAGCACTTGTGAACTACGACTAACCAACAACCTAATATCGCCAATATAGACATACATTTTGCCGCTAAAATCTTTTTTAACCCTATCTATCTTGCTCGCATTAACAACGGTAGAGCGATGAATCTGTAGAAAATCATCTTTCGGCAACTGCTCTAATAACTCCTTTAACGGCGTGCGTATAAGGTAACATTCTATTAGACCTGAGTCATTCTTCTGATAGACAGAAACATATTTGTCTTCTGCCTTTAAGTACAGTACATCCTTAACAGCAACTAAATGAATCTCATCTCGGTACTGTGCTTTAATCCACTTTAGCGTTGATTGCTGTTGCGATAACGTCAATTGTTTAAACTGAGATAATAACTTCTCGTAGTCATAATGAGAGTTATGATTTATATGCTGTTTTATTTTTTCACAAGCAACCATCAAACGCGACTTTGATAACGGCTTTAGCAAGTAGTCAATTGCATTTGCTTCAAATGCCTCCACGGCATATTCATCATACGCGGTCGTAAAAACAATAATCGTATTGCTATTTTTTTCGTATAGTTTCTGAGCTAATGACATTCCATCCAATTCTGGCATACGAATATCAAGGAAAACGATATTAGGTTGCAAACGCTCAATTAGCTGAAAAGCTTGCTGCCCATCTTCTGCCATCCCAACGATGGATAACTCAGGCCACACTTCTGCTAACGCAGAGCAAAGGTAGCGACGTAATAACGGTTCATCATCAGCAACAATTGCAGTTACTTCCATTTTCACTCCTTTAGCTGACGAGCAACTTAGGTACTTTTACTGGCAATACAACTTGAGCGGTAACACCGCCATTATTGTTCTCTTTGACTGCTAGTCTTTTTCCTTCACCAAACAAGCGAAATAGACGGTGGCGAATATTATCTAGACCAACGCCATGTCCGGTGTTCAGCATAGCGTTATCGCTATTCAGTCCAACACCCGTATCTGCTACGTCAACATACAGCTCACCGTCAGAAACCATTAGAGATATGTCGATATGCCCTCCTTTTGCCTTTGGCTCAATACCATGGAAAATTGCATTCTCGACAAGTGGTTGAATTAACATAGGTGGAATTTGTATCGTTTTTAGCTTGGGGTCAAGGTTAACTTTATATGAGAGCCTGCCTCCAAGCCTAACCTTTTGAATGTCTAAGTATGAAGAGATCATCTCGATCTCCTCATCCAGCGTCACAAACAGGTCGCGACTTCTTCTTAATGTCACACGTAATAGTGCCGTTAATTTTTCCAGCAGCACCCTAGCTTTGTCTCTATCTGTTTCAAGTAGCGCACTAATATTTGCAAGTGTATTAAATAGAAAGTGAGGTTCTATTTGGCTCTGTAGCTGCTGCAATTGACTCAACAAAAGTAGCCGCTCATTCTCAGACTGCATTCTTTTAGCTTTCTCCAGCGCCCTTTCGAATATTAACTGCTTTTCACATGAATAGAAGTAATAATAGCAAATAGCAGTAAACACGACACCGAGTAATACAACTGGCCGAATAAGATCAGACACGTCAGCTAATGTCGCCCACTGTAGCCACCAATACGCATTTAGTGTGCCAAATAGTAATGATATAAATACTGAAGATATATTTACAATGATATACTTAGCATCAGGCCTTAATGTGATAAAAATTTTAGCTGAAACAACGGCGCTATAGCCGTAGCCAAAACTGATCGCTAGATGAATAGCAATATTTTCTGGCCAAACAAGCATTGTAACCATCGCCGTAGCCAGACAGAATAAAGCCGTTATAATTAAGCTTCTCTTCCATTGATAGTTCAGCACTTCCTTATACAAAATCAAACCCTTAAAATAAAATGTAGCTGAAGCCAACCCTTTATAATAGTCGTTATACTTGTAGTTAACTTCAGCCACTAAACCAGAAAAATAAACAACGTACTAGTATAAACTTCCCATAGCTTAGTATACTTTACAATATTAATATCACGCTCTTATACTGGTCAACATATTTTTCTGGTAGAGGAGATTTCAAAAACGGATAAACCATTGCATATATATAACTATATATTAGCCTAGCATAACTGACTTATCTGTGACTCTCCTCATTTAAAAGCATTTCTCTCCTTTAATTTCGCCCTTCTCTAAATAATAACAGTGTGTACAATAATTCAACAATCGAGGATCGCTCGTTGCTGAAATCAATGTAATTCGATATTCATCCAATAAATCTGCAATCAATTCAATTAAACGATAAGCTTCTTCATCGCCTAAACCTGTCGTTATCTCATCACAAAATAATATGGCAGGTCGATGTACCACAGCCCGTGCTATCGCAACGCTAAACTTTAACTCGGCTGACAAATTCAACGCTTTTTCATTACCAATATTTGATAAGTTAAGCCTTTCTAGCATCTCATTCGCAAAAAGCCTTTGCTGCCGTTTGCTGTATCCCGTCACTGACAAGGAGTAACCAATATTATCCAACACACTCAGCAACGGAAAAAGTTGGTTACACTCAGATACAAACCCCATACGGTATCGACGTAAATGCATCGCTTCATTTGGATCTTTGGACATTAGCTGCCCATCAAAGTAAAGTTCGCCATGATAAGTGTGATCCATTAGCGCTAAAATATTTAGAAGCGTTGTTTTCCCTGAACCACTAATTCCCGATAGAGCCACTTTGTCCCCTCGAGCAATATCACCGGATACCCGTGATAACACTCTTGCACTATCGGCATCTCTGGCGAAAGACTTAGTGATATTTCTAAATTTTATCACTACATCTCCTCTTTACTCGCCCCATCTCCTTATCGTTTAACCTAACACAAGGTTACATTTTATGCTCAAGGCACGCATAAGAATGCGATAAATGGCACATATGATGAATAGAGCGCATTATGGCGGCTTGAACGGATAAAAAAGCCGGCATCACTGCCGGCTATAAATTGAATGCGTCTATTTAACTTACATTAGACCTGCTTCTTTATAATACTTTGCTGCACCATCATGCAATGGTGCAGATAGGCCATCTTTAATCATCTCTTTAGCTTGCAAGTGATTAAACGCTGGATGTAGACGTTTAAAATCATCTAGATTAGCAAATACAGCTTTAACTATTTGATAGATTGTCGCTTCATCAACATTGGTTGAACTAACAAACGTTGCTCCTACACCAAACGTCGTTACGTCCTCATCGTTTCCTTTATACATACCACCAGGAATCGTCGCAAGACGATAAAAACTATTGTCTGCAATTAAGCTCTCTACTGCTTCACCACTGACCTCAACAATCACACTATCACACGATGTTGTCGCTTCTTTAATTGCACCACTTGGATGGCCAACGGTGTAGATCATGGCATCTATTTTATTATCACACAGTGCTTTAGATTGCTCCGACGCTTTCAACTCAGAGGCAAGTTTAAAGTCATCCATTGTCCAACCCAGTTTCGACATCAGTACTTCCATTGTCCCGCGTTGACCCGAACCAGGATTGCCAATGTTTACACGCTTGCCTTTTAAATCTGCAAACGTTTTTATACCGCTATCTGCACGAGCGACCACGGTAAAGGGTTCTGGATGAATCGAAAATACCGCACGTAACTCTTTAAACGGACCAACTTCTTCAAATTTACTCGTGCCATTGTAAGCATGGTATTGCCAGTCAGATTGAGCAATGCCTAAATCAAGTTCATTTGCTCGAATCGTATTTATATTATAAACAGACCCACCTGTACTCTCTACAGAACAGCGTATTCCATGCTCCTTACGAGACTTATTAACCAACCGACAAATTGCACCACCTGTTGGGTAGTACACACCGGTGACTCCACCAGTTCCAATAGTGACAAAATCTTGTGCAGAGGCGTTCGCGCCTACCAATGCGCCCGCAAATCCCAGTGCTATACATGCTGTTTTTACTAACTTCATTGAAATCCCTTATTTGCTGGTGATAGAACAAGACGGCATTCACCGTAATTGATAACGATAACTAGCGTGACTTTGCATCGAACTCTATTGCATTTATTCACAATAATCAGTCAAAACCCCATTAAAAAGCAGTTCGCTATCAAGCTCAGCCACCTAAACATTAACACGTTTAACATTTAGATCACAAAGGCAAGTTTTTCCATATTTCCTTTTGTTTCCGAGATCTAGCGCTGATTTTTCAACGCCGCTCGTATCTCGTCAGCATCAAGGCAGCGATAGCCCTGTCTGAGCACTACTCGCGTCACTGCCTCTACTTGCTCAGCATTACTTGTCGCGAGAATTCCGTTTGGCAAGCAAATGTTGTTTTCAAAACCGACACGAAGATCTGCGCCATAACCCAGTGCATACTCGAGGCACTCTAATTCTCGCAAACCAAACGCACAGACTGCCCATCGAACACCTGTTTCTGCGATGCCGCGTTTTAAAAAAGCATTTAACTCTTGCGGTCTCGCTTGTTGTTGCGGTGAAATTTTCCCCAACACCACCAGTAGGTGGTGCTGTGATGGCAACACTTGCTTAGCGACCAGTGTTTGATATGTTTCAAGCTCATCTGGGTGGTATAGAATATATTGGATCAACGCACCCCGCCTCTGCGCTTCAGTTAAGCATTTGCGCACACCCTCTAATTGTGACGTTTCTAAAACCTCTGGCGGGAATAACTCATTTAGCGCCACTGAGATTGCCTTGGCTGGTACAGTGGCAATATAAGTCGCAATGTCTTGATAGGAGTAACGTCCAACCGACTCTGTGGTCATTTGCACCACCATACTGTCGGCCAACTTAGCTTCTAACTTAGCTAACCATTGTTGGTTTAAAGAGTGATCCAATGTGTGGGCGCCCGTCTCATCACGAACATGAACATGCAATATACTCGCACCGGCATCTCGACACGCCAACGCCGTACTTAGCATTTCATCCAGTGTGATGGGTATATTAGGGCAATCTGTTTTATCGCGTCTTGCTCCATTTGGGGCCACAATAATCGCTGTCATTTAAGCGCTCCTCGCGTCAGTTCCCTAGGCTCACTCACTATCTTGGGCGAGGATACAAAAACATCGTCTAAAGCCAGTGCCAGTTTATCCACTAGCTCACCGCACTGCGTAGTGGTAATAATAAAGGGCGGAGCGAGGAGAATATGGTGCCCTTGCCGTCCATCAATAGTGCCAGACATGGGGTAACACATTAGTCCATGGCTAAGCGCTGCGTTTTTAATCTGCTGAACAAGATCAGAACGTTCTGCGAACGGTGCTTTACTCTCTTTATCTGCCACCAGCTCAATACCGATAAACAGACCTCGTCCACGAATTTGCCCAACATGGGGATGGCGACCAATTTTTTGAGCCAATAAGTATTGTAATAGCTCCCCTTGCCGCTTAACTTGTGAAAGAAGGCTATCTCTGTCGATCACATTACAGACTGCTACCCCGGCAGCACACGCCGCAGAATGAGCCATAAATGTATGTCCATGTTGGAAAAAGCCACTTCCCTGCGCTATCGCTTGAAATAATTTCTTTTGTACCACCACCGCGCCTAACGATTGGTAGCCACCACTTAGCCCTTTCGCCAATGTCACTATATCCGGCACCACCTCTTCCTGTTCAAAGGCATAGAAAGAGCCAGTGCGCCCCACACCACACATCACCTCATCCATAATCAAAAGAATGTCATGTTGGTCACAAATCTGTCTGACCCGCTGAAAGTATCCTTTCGCGGCAGGAACAACACCGGCTGTCGCGCCAACAATCGGCTCGGCAATAAACGCCATAACATTATCTGCACCTAGTTGTAAAATTGCTTTCTCTAACTCATCGGCGCTGCGTCGGGCATAGCGTTCACAACTTTCATCAGCATCTTGATAACGATAGGCATAACAAGGTGGAATTAATACAGCGGAGCGGAGAAGAGGATCAAAGGGCGCTCGACGCCATATGTTGCCACCGCTGCCTAAGGCACCCAATGTGTTGCCATGGTAACTCTGCTGCCGAGCAATGATATAGCTCTTCGCACTTTTACCTTGTTCTACAAAATACTGTCGTGCCAGCTTCAATGCTGATTCGTTTGCTTCTGAACCGCCAGAAACAAAATAGGTGTGGCTAAACGCAACACCCGCTTTATCGACTAAAAGCTGCGCCAGCTCTTCTGCTGGTTTTGATGTAAAAAATGCACTATGTGCATACGCCATCTTGTTTAACTGTGCGCACACCGCAGTAATGACATCAGGGTGCTGATGACCTAGATTCGACACTGCCGCACCACCGCACCCATCTAGGTAAGCCTTTCCATTCTCATCGTATAAATATATCCCCCTGCCACTAACCGCCTCGGGTAAGATTGTGTGACAATGGCGATGAAAAACAGCACTCATACTGTTCACTCCTGACTCATTAACGTTACATTCAAGATAAGCGCCTAAAATATAACCACAAACGAATCTTTCTCGCATACTATGAAAGAAAGGAATACCTACAGGCATACCACCATGACTCAGCAAACGTCATTGCCATCAATTCGATCATTGCAGTCTTTTATCGTGGTCGCTCGCTGCCAGAGTTTTACCCGAGCCAGCAAACAACTCTGCTTAACACAAAGTGCTATCAGTAAGCAGATTCAAAGCCTAGAGGTTCAGTTAGGGCAAGCACTCTTCTATCGCCATCACGCTCAGTTAACCTTAACCGATGCCGGTAAAAAATATTTAGAGAAAGCCACACAAGCGATATCATTACTACAACATGCTACCGCAGAGATGAAACAGACACCGACCAAACGTATTCCTGTTACGTTAAATGTCCCACCGTCTTTTGGTAGTTTATGGTTAGTCAATGCCATCACCAGCGTTGATCTGCCCGACATTCAGCTGAATATCGAAACCGCAAATGATCCGCTGATTGACAGCAGTGCAACAGTGACGAGTGCAGACATCACGATTCGCTGTCTGCCGTTAGGAAAGCACTATCAAAATGCGACGCTATTGATAAAAGAAGAGTTATGCTTTGTCGCGAGTCGACGCTTTTTCGCCCACCAGCCAATCCATAGTTTGGAGCTAGCTCGTCATTACCCTTGGCTTAAACAACTCACTCGCCCATCATTATGGGAGCTGTTTTTACAACACCATTGTATTGACGCACCAGATAACTATGCTCCCCTAGGGGTAGAACATTTTTTCTTAGCACTCTCTGTGATTGAGCAGCAGGCCTTATTCGCACTCCTGCCTGAATTCATGATCCGTGAACAGTTGAAACGCGATACCTTAATCAACCCATGTCAGGCCAAAATAGACAGTGGGTATGGTTATTATCTATTTTGCGATGGTTATAAACGCACTCTTCCTTCTATTCATTTATTGACTCAGTGGTTAATCAATGCGCTGACATAAAAATGCCACACACTACGCACTTTAATGTGTAATGTATGACATTGAAAATACTTAAATAGAGTGGAAAACTACTGTTGCTGGAAAATCTCTTCCGTTTCTAAGTCGGTCATGGCACGAATTTGTCGCCAAACAAAATAGAATATACCTAACATCATAATAATGCACGGTATCGCGATCATCGGGTAGCTCACTAACGTCAAACGGCCTAACTCTTCGTTAAACGCCTCCGTCCCTGCTGGGCTGGTTACGATCCAGGTAGCCAATACATAGTTCATCACCGATGAGAACAAAAAAGTACTCGCAAACAAGTAATTCGATGTTAGCAAACAACGATCGAATGCGTCTTCTTTGCCTGTCTCCTCTAGTCGCGAACGAATCAATGATAAATTCAAAATTGAGTCATTGAATATCATCTTCTTCACCACAGGGTATTTAGTATAGGTTGAAGCCAAAACAGCCACACCAATTAAGCCAGGGATCAACGCTTCCTTCAGTGCTAACCACTTTGTATCTAATTGCAGCAAACCGATACCACCTGTCAGCAATACACTCACAAAGCCAAGCAGTGCGATAAAGTTAAATTTGCGGTACCGGATCAGTTCATAACCACCATAAATGAGCGGAAAAGAAAGTGCCACAATCAGCGCTCCCACCGTTCCTAACTGAGCCTCTCCACTTAACTTCATTAAGATAAAAGAGGGAAGAAATACATTGAACACTATCTCAAATAGAGGGCTCGATTTTTTTTGCTTCTCTTGCTGACTACTCATATAAACTTCTGATATGTGGTTAATAACATCCGAGCAACTAAATTAAAACCTACTGCTCGCACCAAACACTTGTGCATTGTTCCGTTACTGGCTTGCGATGTAAAGCTCTTAATGCATAAAAGTAGGCCGATATATGCCCTTTTTGCAAGGTTATCATGCATTCTTGCTTTGCTGCTCATCGAGCCAATGGAGATAGAGTCGAGTATCAAATTCACGCTGGTGGTAATCCGGCAACATGTGACAACACAGCGCATAAAACGCTTTGTCGTGCTCATTCTCTTTAATGTGTGCCAACTCATGCACGACAATCATCTCTAATAGACCCAATGGAGCATGACGAAATAGGCTTGCAATTCTAATCTCTTTTTTCGCTTGCATACGTTGCCCATGAATACGCGATACACGTGTATGCGTACCCAACGCTTGATCAACCCTACGTATCTTTTTATCAAAACAGGCTTTACTCAGTGGCGGGCTTTTCTTTATATAGCGATTTTTGTAGCTCATGACCAATTCAAACAGCGCTTTATCATTTGTAACCTGATGCTGTTCAGGATAGCGCTTTGCAAAATAGCTATTCAATCGCCCATCTTGAAGCAATTGCCTTGCCTGTTGCACCACCGTTTCAGGATAACCGTTCAAATATTTCATCTATACTTCATTCGCGTTATACATAACTTTTGGAGTGCCAGTCTATGTGTTTACATCAAACATTGCCAATCTTGATACCGAAATAACGTCATTAATCTGTTTCCAATTTTGTCATCACTATTTTTCATTTTTGATGATTGCAACCAAACCTAACAAGCCGCATTATCGTGCGACAGATCACACTTCCATCAATATTAGCAAGCGATAATATGAATCCTATCAATCAGTTTGACTCACTACTTCCGCCTCAAATGGCTGAACGCGCAGCAGAAATTGGGGTTAGCAAAGCAACCAAAGATCCATTAAAAGCCTTTTTACTCGCAATCTCAGCCGGACTACATATTGGTATCGCCTTTGTATTTTATACAACAGTAACAACGGGCGCTGGAGAATTACCGTGGGGAATGGTTCGATTTGTCGGTGGACTGGCGTTTAGCTTAGGCCTGATATTGGTCATCATTACTGGCGGCGAATTGTTTACCAGCTCAGTACTGACACTGGTCGCAAGAGCCAGTGGAAAAATTAGCTGGAAAAACCTTATTTCACACTGGGTTATTGTCTATTTAGGTAATCTAGTTGGTGCGCTGATGTTGGTTGGTGTCATGCTCATTAGCAAACAATACCTGTCTGATGGTGGTGAAGTAGGTATTAACACTATGCGTATCGCGCAGCACAAGCTTCACCACGACTTTTGGCAAGCCGTCGCTCTGGGTATTATGTGCAATGTACTGGTGTGTGTTGCTGTTTGGATGACATTTAGCGGGAGAACCTTAACAGACAAAATACTCGTTACCATTTTACCCGTTGCTATGTTTGTTTCTGCTGGATTTGAACACTGCATCGCGAACATGTTTCAAGTACCTATGGCCATTGCGATCAAGAACTTCGCACCTGATACCTTCTGGAGTGCGACCAACACAACAGCAGCACAATTTGCCGATCTTAATTTTTTCGATTTCGTCATCAACAACCTTATTCCCGTCACAATAGGAAACATTATTGGCGGCGGTATTTTTGTCGGCTTAGGTTACTGGATTATCTACCTGCGTGAACCATCTTGAGAGTAAAAATGCATTGCCATTGTTGCATATCAAACTAGACTAATAATATCGCCTAGTAAGTTCAACACTTATGACAATATTTTATATTGCCAATGGATAATAATGATATGCATAGGCAGACTTTTAAACCGCTGCAAACACAGTTAATCCGCAGAGCAGCGATATGGTTCTTTCTTTGCGGGTTCATTGTCACTATATGTGCATTATTTATTCAAGCTAAAATAATATCCAACGAAGTACATCGGGTAACCATCAGTCGATTAGAGGCCGTCGCACCGGCGGTTTCATTAGCGCTTTATCAAAATGACATAGAGCAGGCCAATGCTATTTTGGATAGTCTTTGTGAAGAACCGCTTTTTCATAGCATACTGCTATCCAACAAGTTAGGGCAGCCTTGGATAACCAAACATAACCATTTACAGCCGCCCCCCAATCCCTTTTTAAACTGGCTACTTCCTTCAGGACAAAGTGAGGTAACCTTAAATCATCAGGAGGACGCATCACAGTCTACTGCATCCTCCATACATATCGGTGAGATACACACCACAACGAATCTGCACTACCTACAAGCCATGATTATCAAATCAGGGGCTATTACTCTCTCGGTAGTGCTGTCTTTAATTATCACCTTTCTGTTATTGAGCTACTTCATTGTCGATTCACTCTTCGGCCTGCCAATGAAGAGTATTATCAAGCAATTACATACAGTTTCACCATCACAACTTGCCCCTATCGAGCTAAATAGCACCAGTAGAAACGATGAAATAAGCCTATTAGTTGATGCTCACAATGGTGCCGTAAATCGAGTAAATCATTATCTTCAAGTTCTGTCCGATAAGAACCACCAGCTAAAAATCCAATCTGAAACAGATTCACTAACTGGCTTGAATAATCGGAGAGCATTACTAAAACATTTGACAATACGTACCGATAGGTCAACACCGTTTGCGGTGGTTTTCTTTGACATTGACGAATTTAGTGAACTTAACAATCGTTACGGGCTTCAATTTGGTGATGCGGTTTTATGCGATGTCAAAGAGTTACTAATAAAAACACTCCCGAAGCAATCTTTCTTATGCCGTCTGGATGCGGATAATTTTGTTGCGGTATTTGATTGGAACACCGACCGCCACCAACTTATTGACTTGTTAGAACATGTAATGCTTACTGCACCCGCAACCTATTCGCTTGCTATTGGGGCAACGTTAAGTCCAGCAGATGGTACTAACGCCCCAACTCTTATGCATACCGCCGATATCGCGCTAAGGCACGCAAAAGAAGCCGGTGGTGCAAATATAAAAGTCTTTTCGCCAAAGTATGAACAGCAAGTACAACATCACATCGCATTGATGAGAAGCTTACAACACATACTCAGTGACGATAACTTTGAACTGCACTATCAGGCAAAGGTCGATATGCAAACAGGGGTTATTATTGGGTGTGAAGCACTTTTCCGCTTAAATGACAATGAAATGGCCGCCCCTACCGAGGTATTGACAGAAGCCGAACAAACCGAGCTCTATTTGCCGTTAGGAAATGCCGTTTTACAGCGTGTTTTCGAGACTTGGGGTCCCATTCAGCATAAGCTCCCTGACCACTTTCGCATTAGCATCAATGTTTCACCCAAGCAGATCACCAGCATCGCATTTATCCCGCTCTTAAACAGTCTCAGCGAGAAGTATCAGCTCCCGTTAAATTATATTGATATTGAGATCATTGAGACATCTCACATGCACGTAAAGGGAAATACCATTGACGCTATCTCACGATTAAGAAAAGCAGGGATCACCATTAGCCTAGATGATTTTGGCACCGGATTTTCGTCATTGGAAAGTTTGCTGATTAATGGCTTTGACCAGATAAAAATAGACCGACAATTTATTATCGACCTCCCCACTAATCCACTATCTAAAGCGATCATCAATGCCATCCACTATCTTTCAAATGAGTTTGGTGTCACTGTCATTGCCGAAGGTGTCGAAACTACACAGCAACAAGATTGCCTGATTGATAGTGGGATTCACTTGGGCCAAGGTTATCTGTTTAACAAGCCAGTGAAATTTGATGACTTTATCGCCCTTCTCCACCATCAACAACAAACAACGCCTGTTCGACAATAAATCTAGGTTGAATTTAACTGGCGTATCCAAGACAATGTCGACCTTTTCCACAGCCTGTGAATCATTATGACTGCTGCTATCTATCTAGTTAAAGGGCGAGAGAAATCACTCCGCCGCCACCATCCTTGGATTTTTTCTCGAGGAATTCAAAAAGTTGAAGGAAAGCCAACGTTGGGGGAGACCGTTGAGATTTATGCGGCAGACGGCCAATGGTTAGCGCGAGGCGCATACTCACCGCACTCACAAATCCGTGCTCGAGTTTGGACCTTCGACAAAAAACAAGCTATCGACACAGATTTTTTCATTCAGAAAATCGAACAAGCCAACGTTCTTCGAGAAACACTCGCAGCTCGTGATGGCCTGACTGGATACCGCCTTATCGCAGCTGAATCTGATGGCTTACCGGGCGTAACCATTGACAAGTATGACAATTACCTTGTTTGCCAATTGTTGAGTGCTGGCGCCGATGTGCAAAGATCTGCTCTTGTCGACGCCCTTAAACACGTTTTCCCTGATTGCCATATCTATGAACGCTCTGATGTTAGCGTACGTAAAAAAGAAGGACTAAAAGAACGCACTGGCGTGCTGCATGGTGAAGAACCACCAGCTTCTGTGGTTATTACAGAGAATGGCATAAAAATCAGTGTAGATATTAAAGGCGGTCATAAAACCGGCTTTTATCTCGATCAGCGCGACAGCCGAGAAGCAGCCGTGAAGTACGTGAATGGCAAGCGGGTTTTGAATTGCTTTTGCTATACTGGTGGTTTTGGGCTCTATGCGCTTAAGGGTAACGCGGCAGAAGTGATCAATGTTGACGTATCACAACCAGCTTTGGATATCGCACGCCGCAATGCAGAAATGAATGGCTTTGATACCAGCAAAGCTGAGTTTCTAAATGCTGATGTGTTTAAACTGCTACGTGAGTATCGTGAGCGCGGTGAGAAATTCGATGTTGTCATTATGGATCCGCCCAAGTTTGCCGAGTCCAAAGCGCAATTAAACGGCGCATGTCGAGGCTACAAAGACATTAACATGCTTGCAATGCAGATCCTTAATCCAGGCGGCACGCTGTTAACCTATTCTTGCTCAGGCCTGATGGAAGGCAACCTGTTTCAAAAAATCATTGCTGACGCCGCTTTGGACGCCCATCGCCAAGTGCAGTTTATTGAACGTTTCGAGCAAGCAGCAGACCATCCAATTGATAGTGCTTATCCAGAAGGTTTCTACCTAAAAGGGTTTGCGTGTCACGTTCGTTAATGCGCATGTTGTAATTTATATTCTACGCCCCGCCAGTAATATGGCGGGCTAACGCTACCACCATACCATTAGATTAAAGTCATTATTCAGGGTATATTTCCGAACATGCTCTGTAGAAACTAAATAAAGGACGATTATGTTTAAGCGCTCTCTTCGCCATTTGGCCGTATCCCTTGCACTGTTCACTCCGCTTGTCTCAATGGCTGATGTTTCAATCAAATTATCCGACCAGGCAGAATGGGTTGTCGTTAATGGCGTTAACACCTCAGGTAACATGCCACTCACACTCAATAATGGCGAGCATCAACTGGCCTTTCGCATTCGCACCGACTACCGTTCAAATGGAGAAACAAGCCTCTACACCTCACCGGTACAGATTGTTACCTTTCAAGCTGTAGACGATGAGTTAGCATTAGAATTACCTCCTATCCGTAATAAAAGCGATGAAATCCAGTTTAGCCGTAAGCCACAATTTTCATTCACGACGAAGAGCGGTGAACCGATTAACTACACGACTGACGTATTACGTAAATCTGGGCTTCAGTTAGGACGAGATTTCGAAAAAGAAATCGCTGAGTATAACTTGCGTGGCGAAGGTGCTGCATTACAGGGTGCTGTGGCGATCGCCAACCTACCCGAAGGTATTGACGACAATAAGCAAAGTGCACAAGACCAAATTAATGAAGCGGCATCGTCTCCCGAAATAGCAGAACAAATGTTAGAGTTTTGGTATGCACAAGCTGATGATGAAACCAAAGCGAGATTTAAACAAAAACTACTGACTGAGTAAAAAGCAACATTCAATGCAGCGTAGCCTGATGCTAGATTCTCATCTCGACTTATTGGCTACCGGGTTACGCTAATCATTGACATATAACTTATACCTCGACATCCACCCAAACCAGCCGATGATCAGAATAAGCTGTTGGCGTCTGCCTTCCTCGCCTATCTTCGAACCACGATCTAAAGCGCTGCTTTTTATCCGGCCAGAATACGCCACTGTCTAATACTGTCATCTCTGAGCTAGGCAAGACATAATCTAAGCGAAGCCCTTTTAAATGGGTCCAAAACGCCGCCTTCCCGATGCGGTGCTCTCCTCGACGTTGCAGGTTCATACCGTGATAAAACCCACCTCGGCTTCGTGGAGCGCGGTGACCAACAGCACATTGACGATGAACCCTTGGGTGATATAAAAGCTCACGAATAATGCGACTATCGCCGTCACCATCAAAAGCATCGTTATTGAAATCACCCAATAAAACAAATGGCCCATTGCGCCCTAAGCTTATCGTATTCCCCGCGTCATCACGCAGATAATCAGCACCATCAATAAGATCAATGGCCAATCTAATTTCATCATGATTGCGATGATAGTTTCTTCGTTCACTACCATCAAAAACGGGGGGCGTCGGGTGGCATAATAGAAACTCAAGAGGCGCACCGTTAATATCAACCACCAATTTAACGTGGTTCTTGGACGACAGGCGCAACTGCGACTCTATTGCGGTGTGATAATAGTCCTGCGGCATCGCATTGTTTGGCATTGAACGCCACTTTAACAACTGCATTGACTGTATTTCACTGTTTATAATCGGGAATTTTGACAAAAACACAAAATTATACTGACCAGGAAAACAACCAAAGCCCAGCCCATCTTCCGGTAAAATCGGTGATGTTAGCTCCCGTAATCCGGTCGCCAGAGTTAGCCCTGTATTGCTGGAAGGCAAATAAACATGCGGATAGCTAATGCCTTCGAGATCAAAGTGCCCTTTATGGCAGTAGCGCTGTAAGAAATGCGTTAACGCTTCATAGTCATCACGATCAGCCTGCTGATCAAACTCGCACAACATCACGATATCTGGACGAACATACTGTAAGGTAGCGGCGATTTTTTGAATCCGAGGATCTAGCTCTCTAGCGCGCAAACAGCGCAATAGCTCCCCTTTATGGGAGTAAGATAATGACGCGTTGAATTGTGCAATCCGTATCAATATAAGTGTCTTTCTATGAATCCAGTAATAGTGAAATGGCCTGCGACATCTGAGCTGCATCGTCAGCCGCTCTATGCCTGACGGGCCCTAACGAATAGTATAATGCATAGTAATCGTCGGCATTATTGGTCCCTACCCGCTTTAGCCATTGCGAAATCTCCGTCAAGCAATATGACGGGCGCATATGGGCTGCCCGATACAAGCGTCCGAGCCAATAAAGATCCCACTGGCTATCGCATAATACAACATCATAGCCGCCTAAACTATGGTTAAGAAATTGGCAAACATCAGCAACGCTTTCTCCTTGTTGCTCAAGCATTCTCCTTGATAAATGGTGAATATTTTCTGCATTTCTGTCCCAATGACTCCAGTCATCTACCGATAAAGGATTAATTAACATACTGTACATCGAGCCTGAAGGAAGGCAGAAGCCGACCTCTATCGGGTATGAGTCTTGGCTTAATCCTGACGCCTCAAAATCAACGGTTGTCCATGTACACCGTCCTTGATGATTCGAGCCTTGAACACCACCAACTCGCTGTATTTTATCCATCACCTACCCTACCGTCCTTATCGGGAATTTACCTATTTCCCTAAATCCAACTGAAAAACCGCTCGCCATAAAGATAGCAAGAGTTTTACCTCTTTTCTGAACTATTCCACCCTGAGCCACTGGTAAGTCTTGTTTATGAAACACTCTAACTCTAGAGCTAGACTGCATAATCTGGCAGACTCGATAAGCCGCTCACTGTCCCCTTCTCATGACTTAGTTATCCGCCACCGCTCATCCGTTTGGTAAGTGAATAAATAACGAACACTTGGAGCATCGAAATCGCCGATTAACAAGATAACGCTTTCTATTTGATGTTGACTTTGCTATGAAAGAAAAAAAATATGGAGATAATGATGAAAAGCACAACCCGTATGATGGAAGCCAACAAGCATATTGCTCTCGTCGCGCATGATCACATGAAAAGCTCACTGCTTAATTGGGTAAAGAAGCACCAAGAAATACTCAGTCAGCACACCTTGTATGCAACAGGCACAACAGGGCACATGATTGAAAAAGAGACTGGCTTAGCGCTTAACAAAATGATCAGTGGTCCAATGGGGGGCGATCAGCAGCTTGGCGCGTTAATCTCTGAAGGAAAGATCGATATGATGATTTTCTTCTGGGACCCCTTGAATGCAGTGCCACACGATCCTGATGTGAAAGCACTATTGAGAATTGCGAGTGTTTGGAACACCCCCGTCGCCGCCAACCGAGCAACGGCTGACTTCCTTATCCATTCACCGTTACTTAAGCAACAAGTTGAAATCGATATTCCTGACTATGAAGCATATATCGCTGAGCGCGTTGGCTAATATCAGTAAAACAGGGTAGCCTTCCAATGGCTGTTTTCTGCCAGCTTAGGCTACCTTTGAGTTATTTCTTTTTGCGCTTTAGTTTATTGACCACTGGATACTTATCAGTCGCCAACTCATCAACAAATACACTTTGAGATTCAGGGTTAGCGCAAACCCAAACCTGATGTTTTGCTCGGGTTAACGCGACATAAAATAAGCGTCGTTCTTCAGCATACGCGATGTCACTATGTTCAACCTGCAACGCTCGCATTAAGCCACTATCACGCGACTTCATTGGGAAAACGCCCCGTTCCACGTTTAAGATAAACACGTAGTCAGCCTGCTGCCCTTTACTCGCGTGACAAGTTGAATAGCGTAACGATAAGTTAGGCCACTTTGTCTGCCACTCATCCAATGCGACTGGCATTTGCTTATGTGTACGCCCTAATAACAAAACCGAGACCTCTTTCTCGGCTTGCCGCTGTGCCAACGCACTTAACTCTTGCTCTAGCAAGCCTTGGTTTAACAAACACACCGCTTTTTTGCGTTGTTGGCGATGTGCATTCAACGGCTTTGTCAGTTGATCTCTATTTTGTTGTACAAATTGATTTGCAACATCACCTAACATATTGGAGAAACGGTAGGTGGTATCCAATACACCAATATGTCCGTGAGGGTAACGTGTTTCAAACCCTGTCGTTAGAGATACATCAGCACCAGCAAAGCGATAAATGGCCTGCCAATCATCACCGACAGCGTATAAGCTTGGCGCATTCTCAGTGTGCGTTAACGCTTCAAGTAATGCGAGTCGGTGTGGGGATATATCTTGATACTCATCAACCATAATCGTTCGCCAAGGAACCGTCGCTTTTCCTTTACTGACCAACGTGGTCGCATGATGAATCATGGTATTAAAATCAACTTGGCTGTGCTCTTTTAGGTAAGCGTAGTACTTAGATAACAGTGGCCACAGCAGGTTTAACTCACTGATCGCTTGTTTTTGATGTTCACCACCAACACTTGATTCTATTATTTTATTCTTCCACTGTGCTTTATTTAACGTCGCTTGTTGTAATAATCCCAACCGAGACCATAACCAATCAACAGTGCGCGCTTCTATACCATCAAGCCAATGGCCGTTTCTCTGCAACCCTGGTATTGGCCATAATTCTAAGTGCTTGTTCCATTTATCAACAATAGTGGGATCGCTATAATGCTGAGCCATAAAAGTGTCAAAAAATACCTTTCTTGCCTCTTGATCCGTCGAAAAAGGCGCTACCTCGGGTTTCGTCTGCGTTGCTGATTCAATTAGACGCATGGCAATACTGTGAAAAGTTGACACCTTAATTTGATTCAATGCTCCGACAGCCAAGCGTTCTGCCATCTCTTTGGCTGCTTGGTTGCCAAATGCCAACATGAGAATTTCATTCGCATCCATCGTCTTACTGGTAAGCAAATAGTTAGCTCGTGCAACTAACACACTGGTTTTTCCGCTGCCAGCTCCAGCTAAAATTAAGTTATGATCTTGATTTACCACCACCGCATTTCGCTGACTGTGGTTTAAGGGCAGCGCTTCAATAGCGTCTAGCCATGTCTCCCAGCGTGCCAACTCTTGAACGCACCACCGCTCATTGCGTTGCAATAACTCCTCTTGTAACCAGTTATCTATAAACGCCATGCTGCGTGGACGAAACGAACGCAGTAACTCTTGCGGTAACTCACTCAAGGCGACACAGGAAACAACAGTATCACGCATCGCTTGATACTCGGTCTCGCGCATAAAGAAAGGGTAAGCCTGATATTGCTGTATCGTTTTTTCTATCTCAGGCAGGGCGTGATCAAAGGCCGCTACACGGTCTTTCGTCCATGCGACATAATATGAGGTCAGTAACGCGGCAAATGGACGGGCTTTTTGCCGTGGTAAGCCATGTACCCACCAAGTACGCTCCCCACAGGCCGAGGTTAGCTCTAATGTCGACCAACACAACCCATGATGAACGTTTACGCACCCATTCCACTGTTCGAATTCAATCACCAAATCATCGGTTAAGCTTTGCAGCCATAGCGTACTCTCACCACGAATGGCAATAAAGCAATAATCACCTTGCACCAACCACTGAGCAACACGATTAGCACATATGGAAGCCAGTATCTCTTCCTCTTGCGTGATTTCATCTGAAGTATCAATTGTCATCTTGACTCGTTATCTATCATTTCTATTCCATCTTACATTTATGCCCAATATTCAACACAACAATGCAAAACGTATACTTATACCAAGCTTATCAGCTGGCTTTGCCGCATACAAAAGCAAATATGGCTGTAGCGAGGATACTGACATTGGCAAGATAAAAAGCGAGATATTTATTCGGAAAACAGACAAACTTTGTTATCGTGAGCCTTTAATAATTGCCGATTTTCTACGTTATGATACAGAGATACCCATCCCCTTTTTATAAGCTGATAAATAGTAATGAACAAGTACATCAGTGCATTAAGGTACTCATCGCTATTCTTGGCATTATAGGCAGTTGTGGTTATTTCCAACATACAACGCTGATTACACCATTTATTCTCGGCATCATAGCAGCCGCCTTGGCTGAATCTGACGCTAATCTCAAAGATAATAAGAAAATACTTACCGTTACTTTAGCCTGTTTTTCCATCGCTGCATTTTCAACCGAAATACTCTTTCCCTACCCGTGGCTATTTGTTGTCGGGCTAGGAGGGTCTGCGTTTATTTTTATCATGCTCGGTGCAATGGGGCGCTGTTATCAATCTATTGCTTTTGCATCGCTACTCCTTGCGGTCTATACCATGTTAGATGCCAAGAGTAGCACCAACATTTGGCAACAACCTATTATTATGCTGCTTGGCGCCAGCTGGTACGGTGCCATTTCTATATGCTGGCGCTTTTTGTTTCCATTGCATCCCCTACGCTTTTCACTCGCACAAGTCTTCTCCCAGATGGGAACATTTTTCCAATCCAAAAGTCAGTTGTTCTATCCGCTGTCGCAGTACGATGTCCGCCCACTTAGACTCAAAAATGCACAATGTAATGGCCTTGTTGTTAGTGCGCTTAATCAAGCAAAAACAGCGTTGATACATTACAAGCGAACCAATCAACGCCAGTGTAATCCTAACGAGTTTTGTCACTATTTTACCGCACAAGATATTCACGAGCGTTTAAGTGCTTCTCACTATCTCTATCATAAGCTGGCCCATACTTTTCAACACAGTGATATTCTGTTTCGTTTTGAACGCTTGTTACAACAACAAGCTCTAGCTTGTCATGCACTGGCCAAAGCCGTTAACCAGCAAGGGCACTATCACCACAGTAAAGAGAACTTGCGCACCTTAAACGAAGTCAAAGCATCGTTACTGCATCTTCGCGCGGCTAACGAACCTCACTGGCAAGCACCGTTAAATCAACTCGAATTTCTTTATGATAATTTATTTGCTATCGATAAACAGCTGTCTCAAATTGCCTTGAATAAGCCACCAAAAAGTTTTGAAGATTATGATATCGCCGATGACGAGCCTCGCGGACTAAAGCCACGCTGGCGACGAGTGAAACAAGAATTACATCTTAACTCTCCACTCTTTAGACACGCCATTCGTTTATCTACTGCACTAATGATGGGCTATGCTTCTATCCATTTTCTTGAGCTTGACCGAGGGTACTGGATTTTACTTACCATCCTCTTTGTCTGCCAGCAAAGCTACAGCGCTACTCGGCGTAGGATGAAACAACGAATCGCTGGCACGTTGAGCGGATTAATTGCTGGCGGCTTTTTACTTGTTTTACTGCCAACCATAGAGGGGCAACTCACTATGATCACCCTTTCTGGAGTTTTGTTCTTTTACTATAAACAACACAACTATGCACTCGCGACGTTTTTTATTACCTTGCTGGTGCTGGCCTGTTTTCAGCAAGCAGGAGAAGGCTTCGCCATTATGCTCCCTCGTCTTATTGATACCCTCATCGGGTGCACCATTGCTATTTTTGCTATTAACGTGATCTTGCCTGATTGGCACAACAAACGAATTCTACCCATTATGGCAAACACTATTGCGGGTCATCGCCAATATCTTGCACAAACAGTGGTTCAATATCGATGGGGTAAATCTGACACCTTAACCTACCGGGTCGCACGACGAAATGCTCACAATAATGATGTGGCACTAAATGCGGTTATCACAAATATGTTGAGTGAACCAGAACGCCACCAACTCAGTAGTGCAGATTGCTATCGCTTCATGTGCTTAAGTAATGCGATGTTAAGTTATATCTCCACTATCGGAGCCCATCGAATACAAGTCAGTAACGCAGATGTCCATAAAGCGGTGACGCTCGCCCATCGTCATATCCATCGTGAGCTCAAGAAACTGCAGTCTCTACTAGAGGGGGGCGTACATATGCCGACGGTGATAGATGACGTCGACGCTAAACACACTGAAACGCTATCTGGCGACAACTTAGTTCATTTAGTACAGCAACAACTTGAATTAATCGATGCCATATTACCGGAAATGTTTACACTCGCTAGACAATTACAACAACAGCTTGCTACAAAATAACACCAGTGAGTGAAGCTCATCATGCAGTGACATTCAAGCTAGATAAAATAACGTAAAAGCTCTGGTTACCCTTGAAATGCAATAGAATATGCCCTATTTAAAGACAATACAGTTTGGGTTTTCCAATTTTAATAACAAGGACAATATATGGTCATTCATGTCGGCATTATCGATCAAGATCCCGTTAGACTCATCACGCCATTGCTCGACGAAACCATCCCAGTAAAGCAAGTTGTCTTTGTTGGTGTTCACTCACAGCACAAACAATTTTTGCGCCTCGCCGCGATCATTGAGCCGCGTGGTATACGCGCTGAGTTTTTTGAAATTCCTGATGAAATAAACGTTGCTAACATCCGCCAGCGTATCGAAACATTAGTACAGCGCTTTGCGTCAGAGGCTAGTGAAGTGTGGTTTAATGCCAGTTGTGGCTTACGGCATCGTTTGCTTACCGCATATGAAGTTTTCCGAACCTACCACTGCCCTATTTACGTTATTGAACCTTTTAGCGATGAGATGTGCTGGTTATATCCCGACGGCAAACCGCAACGTCAAATTGAAGATCGTATCCAGATTTCTGATTACTTAACTATTTTTGGTGCGCGCGCCGAACTTACTGAAGTTGCCATTCCCGCTTCACTGAACGCAAAATTGATGCAAATTGGCAAAAAGTGGGCCAGTAACGCCTTAGAGTTGGGGCCGGGTCTTGCGACACTAAATTACTTAGCGACAACCTGTCGTAAAGAGCAAAAGCTCGATGTCGAACTCAGTGATAAACAACAAGGATATCGTGAGCTTGCTTTTCTGATCGAGGATTTGGTTAATACCGGACTCGCTGCTTACCAAAATGGGATTCTAACTTTCACGCAAGAAGAAGCGCGTCGTTTTGCTAACGGCGAATGGTTAGAGAATTATGTGCACAATACCTTAGCGGTAATTAAAGAAACCGTTCCTACTATTCAAGATCACTCGCTTAACGTACAGGTGTATCGGAAAATTGGTGAGCGTGAAGTTCGCAATGAGCTTGATGTAGCAACGATTGTCAATAATAAGCTGCACATCATTGAATGTAAAACAAAAGGCATGCGTGATGACGGGGACGATACCCTGTATAAGTTAGAATCATTGCGCGACTTACTTGGTGGTTTACAAGCACGTGCGATGTTAGTCAGCTTTAGGCCACTACGTCATCATGATTTAATTCGTGCCGAAGATCTAGGACTCACCATTATCGGTCCTGATGAGCTTAACAACCTACAAGAGCACTTAACCACTTGGGTAAAACAAGCTGGTGGGGAGCAATCTATTCTCTAATTAAAGAACAAGCGCCGATAAACGGCGCTTGTTTTATATATCACATCAAAATTATTCAGCGGCCAACAGTAAGCGAGCCGACTCCACCACCACTCTAATGGAGCGGGTTTCAGCCTCTTTAAGCGTGGCGTGATCTGGGATCTCCTTTTGTGTGCGGTTAATAATAACACCTGCGACACAACCAGCCCGTAATCCAGAGCTTGCGCACATGGTTAAGAGTGTTGCTGATTCCATCTCAAAGTTTAACACTCCCATCTGTTGCCACTCTTGCATAGACCCTTGGAAGCGACGAACAACCCGTCCAGAAAACGTATCGTAACGCTCTTGCCCTGGATAAAAGGTATCGCTTGATGCAGTAACACCTGTGTGCGTCGCAGCGCCAGTCGACTCACACGCTCGCTTCATCGCAGTGGCCACATCGAAATCGGCTACCGCTGGGAATTCCATTGGAGCAAAATGTAAGCTCGCTCCATCTAAGCGCACTGATCCTGTGGTAACAATCATGTCGCCGACATTAATATGCGGCTGAATTGCCCCAGTTGTCCCCACCCGCAAAAAGGTTCGAATGCCTAATTGTGCTAACTCTTCAACAGCAATAGAAGTAGAGGGGCCGCCGATGCCAGTAGAGCAGACAATTACTGATTTACCCTCTAATTGAGCGCGGTAAACCGTATACTCGCGAGAGCTCGCCAGAAATTCAGGGTTGTCCATTAACGCAGCAATTTTTTCCACTCGGGCTGGATCACCGGGAATTATTGCCAGTTCAGCACCCTGTAAATCAGTTGTTGTTACTCCTAGGTGGAAAACCGTGGCTTCAGACATATCCGTCTCCTTGACTTAAAATATTACGCTGGCTTAAAGCGGCAGCGCTTCATCGATAAAGATATCTTATCCAATCATACTCGGCCATAACGTGATCAGCTTCACATCATCAATGTAACAGCGCATCATTGTTACATTCTGTGACTGTAATCGATTTCTCTATTTCAGAGAGTAAGTGTAGACAAGGTTTTCGTTTACATGACAAATCCCAGCGATAAAAAAGGCACTGCAATCACATTTGCAGTGCCTTATCTAGATAAAGTAATGATTAGCGTAAACGGCGTAGCACAACGTTTTGGTCAAGCTCACTACTGAACGCTTGGAAATCCAATCCCATATCGAAAATGTATTCTGAGACTAAGGTTCTTGCCGTCGTTAAGAGCGTTTCCGCTTTCCAGGGTTTCTCGAAATAGCTTTCAATACGTGCATCATTTATCGCTTGGATTGTATCCTGATGTGTCGCTTGCCCTGTCAAAAGTACTTTTTTGGTGAATGTGAAGCGACTATCTTGGGAAATCTCAGTCAATAACTCGACACCTGTTTTCCCAGGCATAACGTGATCAGAAATAACGAGAGCAATATGTTCTCCTTCCGCATCTAACTCATCAATCAGCTCTAACGCTTCAGCTGCTGATTCGCAGTCTTCAATATTAAACGCACTCGACAACGGCGCTAAATCGTTTAATACCGCACTCAGCACTTCTCGCTGATCATCCACACAAATGATATTGATCTTTTCCATAACTGTTTCCTTACCGGATTGGCAATTTAATTCTGAATGTGGTTTTTTCTTCAGTACTTTTAGTCGCAATGGTACCACCATAACTATTTATGATGCGCTGTACTATCGCCAGTCCTAGCCCCAGTCCAAAAGAAAGACCACCTTTTTTGGTCGTATAATTAGGTTGAAATATCTTGCGTCGTGTCGCTTCATCCATCATTGGCCCGTTATTGCTAATCGTAATCGCCAATCGATTATTACTATGGCGAGTAATAATCTCTAAATGAGGCTCTTCGGTATCCACCATCGCATCGCAAGCATTCTTAATGATATTCACCCACACCTGAACTAATTCAGTGCTACTCGCCGTAATAGATGGCAATACGGCCGGTCGAAGGACCACGTTAACGCGACGTAAATTGCTCTGCAATAACGCAAGAGACTTATTCACCGTTTCGTTAATATCAACCCCTGGCAATCGTTGTTGATCAGTACCACCAAGTTGTTTTACTGAGCGTACAATACTTGCCGCATGCTTAGAGGCTAATCGCATATCATGCAGATCTCGCCCCATTTGCCAATAATGGAGGCACTCAGGTAACGCCTGTAACCAATCGTCTGGCACGTCTCCATCTGGCAATGCTCTTGCTAACTGCTTAGCGGTTTCACGATCAAGACGGAAATTGTCCACCAGCTCTTTAGAACGGGTGCGCACTTGAGATGAGCTAGCTGATTGGCCCGAAATAATACCAGCATCGAAGAAAGGCACCCCTTCAGGGTGACTCTCTTCAAGCAATTGAGCCAAATCGTTAACGATCGTATCCGTTTTACTGCTAAGAACACCAACAGCGTTGTTTAACTCATGCGCAATCCCTGCCGCTAACTGGCCAAGTGTTGACATCTGCTCCGCAGCATACAGGCTTTCCATGGCCTCTTTTTTTGCAAATGCTTGTAAGCCAGCCTGTACCTGACGTCGAGATAACTCGTGCACAATCACAGGCATAAACTGTTCAGAAAGAGAACCATAATTATCGACATCTTCCGCTGGAGTGACGCTGTCAATCCACGCAATTTCTGACTCTTTATCAGCAATCACTGTCGTTGACGCTTTTCCAGTTTTGGCAAAAAAACTGTGCACCCCAAAAAACATCCCGCTTGAAACAGAGAAAACTTCAGCCGTTTGCCCCGTTTCTTCATCTTTCAGGTGCCCTGTCAAGTGGCCTTTTTTCACCCAAAACAGTTTATCGTTCTCACCACCTTGCTCCAAGACGACGGCACCAGAAGCAATACGCTCGGTGTGTTTAGGTCTTGAAAAATAGACCTTGATGATACGATCTAACTCTTGATGATGTTCCATAGCGTTTAACTAATAAATCCAACGATATTTAAAATCCATACCAACACAAATGCCATCGCCAGGCCACCAACACCAATAATGATACCGACCTTAGCCATCTGATTAGTGTTAACATTTCCTGAAGCATGGGCTAAAGCATTTGGTGGCGTACTTATTGGTAATGACATACCGAGCGATGCTGCAAATGCTACCACTAGAACAAGGGTCACTTGGCCACCTAATGGTGCCAATGACTGCATCGACATGCCTAATGCTGCCATAATTGGCATTAATAAGTTAGCCGTTGCAGTATGTGACATAAAGTTTGCCATCAGCAAGCACAACAGCGCAGCACCAACTAACACAATGTACGGCGAGAAATTATCAAATGGAATGCTATTCACCATGAGACTTGCCAGTCCCGTTTTATCAAGTGCCAAACCTAATGCAAAACCACCGGAAACCAACCAAAGTACATCCCACGAGATTTTCTTCAGATCTTCTTTATTGATAATGCCAGTCATAGAGAACACCGCCACTGGAATCAAAGCGACCGTGTACGAATTCATGCCATGGCTTGTCCCCATCAACCACAGTAGTATTGTTACAGCAAAGGTAACATAGACCGTAATGGCCTTAGGTGTTTTAAGGAACTTGCCCTTAATTTCTAACTTAATGCTCTCTTGTTTCGCTGGGTACAATTTAACTAACAGTAACCATGATAATGCCATCAAAATCACAACATAAGGAACAGCGAACATCATCCACTCACCAAATGATATCGTGTTATCGCCAGTAAGATAGCTCAGTGCGATAGCATTGGGCGGTGTACCAATTGGTGTCCCCATACCGCCAATATTCGCCGCAACAGGGATGCTTAAAGCAAAAGCGGCGCGCCCAGGATCATCTTTACCAAACAAAACAATAACAGGAGCAAGGATCGACAGCATCATGGCCGTTGTCGCAGTGTTTGACATAAACATTGAGAACACCGCAGTGATCAGCATCAAGCCTAACATGACATATTTCGGCTGATGACCAAACGGGCGCAAGAGAACACGGGCTAAGTTGACATCTAGACGGTACTTTGTCGCCGCCATGGCAAGAAAGAAGCCTCCAAGAAATAGCATAATCATTGGACTCGCCATGGTGGCCATGATGTCTTTCGAGTTCAATAACTCACCGATATGAGGCTCGCCTGCTCCGGCTTGAAAAAATATCAAACCATTATTGGACACCATCAGAATCAGCAGCATAATGACCACCACCGACGTGGCATAAATTGGAATAGGTTCACAAACCCAACTCAACGCCGCAAACAAAAAGATGGCAATAACACGCTGCTGAATAACCGTCAGCCCATCAATAGGGATAGCTGACGCGGGCAGAAATACAATAAGAAGAGGGATAAGAACAGGTATGATATAGCGAATGTACTGACGCATGTGTAGGGTAATCCTTGATAGAGTCCATTCCAAAGTGGGTGTAATAAAAATGAGACTGAGTAAAATCTAGGCGCATTATCACACACTTACGCTGCCGTATTCGGAAATAGATCAAGAAAAGTTGAGTTATTTAATCAAAAGTTGAATTTAGCAGATGAATAGATAAGCACCCTACTGTAGGGTTAGTTGGCGTCATTTTTTGGTGGGTAGCACTGCGACAATGGCAGCAGTGCTATTTATGTCGGATATGAAACTAAACGGGGTGCTTAAAGCAGGCACCAAGATGCGCGCTAATTGCTTTTAATACATCTCTTCGTGTAATCAATCCAACCAATTTTTCTCCCTCTACGACGGGATACAATTTCGGCTTTCCTGATACCATGCGCCCTGCCAAATCAATAATTGACTCATTGACACTGGCAGCCAGAACATCTGTGCGCATACAATCACGAACCGAATGGGTATCCTGACAGTGATACCCCACATTTAACAAGGTGTGCATCATATCTTGTTCCGATATAAAACCGATCACTTTCCCCAACGCATCAACAACAGGGCCACCAGTCTGTTTAGATGCTAACAGCGTATCTAAAGCAACTGACAATGAGGCATCTGGTGAAAACGTCACCGGATGAGTATGCATATAGTCTCTAACTTTCAATGACTCCATAAAGCCTCCCAAAAACAGCGTTAAGTCAGAATCTATTTTCTGTCTAATTAAATTGATTGTGGCTTAATTTTCCAAGATTACTAAATTGATTAGACAAATTTCAGTAATAGTTAAAACAAATCAGCTTAAGCAAGAAGATTTTGCCCCTCACACCTGAGACCGCATTCCTACTATCATTAGATGTGACGTAACTTTATGATGTAACGATGTGAAAATAGCCCTTCCCCTCCTATACTTATCCTGAATTGGATATGATGGCCCCATCAGTATAACGACCACCTAACGAGGGACTCCGTGTTAGCAAGCATGGTACTAAACGAGATTTTGACAATATTAGCCATTCTCATTGCACTGATCATACTGGCCTCTCCTGTACTCGCAATTCTGGCGTTCCTTGAAGTACATAAACTTAAAAACCAATACCAAGACTTACTCAACCGAATAGAACAACAACCACAGCCGCTTCAAGCATCGCCTATCGCGCCGGTATCGATGACCACCACGACGACGACATCACAGTCACAGTCACAGTCACAGTCACAGTCACAGTCACAGAGCAAAACATATTCCAATAACAAGATAAGCTCAACTGTCTCTGCTCTCTATCAACGCATGATGCAGCACCTGCAGCAATACTGGTTAGTTTGGTCTGGTGGCGTAGCGCTCTTAGTGGGTCTCGGATTTATTATTCAGTTCATCACTAGCCAATTGTCATTCACACCGGTCACAAAACTGGCTGCTGCGTTTCTTCTTTCCACATCTGTTCTCGGTTTTGGCGAATGGTTGCATCGCCAACGCCAACGTGGAAAATGGCCTCACATTGACCGCTATGGTCGAGGGTATATACCTTCTGCCTTTGCCGCGACAGGTATCACTGGGGTCTACACCACCATCGTTTTAGCCGTCGTCGTCTTCCAACTCCTTCCCACACTATTCGCGTTAACACTGCTAGCCGCTGTTGCGCTCATGAGCTTAACGTTAAGTTTGCGTTTTGGTAGCTTGATGGCATTTCTTGGCTTAATCGGTGGGTACATGGCACCACTATGGGTAGTCACTGAGAGTGGCAACCATTTCATGCTAATGGCCTACATTTGTGCCATCTCATTGGCAGGTCGCTATGTAGAGCAAAAAGTCCACAACCGTTGGCTCTCTAGCTTAATGACACTTTGCCATCTATTTTGGTGTGCCTCTGTGGGACTAAACGTTCCAATACCGGATCTCACTCTCTGGATACTACTCTTTATGCCAGCCAGTGCTTACCTGCTAATTCTTGTGGCAGAAACAGGATGGACTTGTTCACAAATAAAAAAACAAACTAACTCGTGGCAACATCCTGTTATTACGACAATATTGTTACTCGTGGTCAATATGTCGATCTCACAAGGCCTGTCAGCCAGCTTTGTTGACACAACCGCAACCCTGCTTGCGCCTATCTGTCTGATTATTCTTCCCGCGATAAAGCATCGATTTTCACGTAATCAACTTCAATCAGTTACGCTAGTCGCTGTCGTAATATCAACCCTAATGCTTGAACAACAATTTATTCATTCCACTCAGACCCCTTGGCCGCAAGCAGGGCTATTTATTTTATTGTTATCTATTTGCCAGTGGCGCTTCATCTTGCAGTACTTAATCAGTCGTAACAAAACCAACTATTGGCTTTGCGTTTCGACCGTGCCGATACTGCTAATTAGCTCACTGTTATATATTGATCTCCAGACTCCGCAATATATCGCAACATGGAGCTATACCATCGCTGCTTGTGCGTTTGGGGTTATGCTAGTTGCCTACTATGTACCGAAAATTACGTCAGATCTCACCAATGCCACACATCTAATTGGATTAACCCTGTACTGGATTTGGGCCCAACAAGAATGGTTTAGCCTGTTTTTAGTCATGCACGTTCTATTCTTAACGCTACAACCATACTATGCACGATTGCCCGTTAGACCAGTGATGTACAAAGGGATCATTACCTTACTGCTTGTGCGGCTATCACTTATCCCGCTCTTTCCTGAATGGCAAGCTAACAGCATCACGTCATCAATGTGGGGAGTACTTCACTTTACACCTGCATTGCTCATACTTATTTACACGGCTCGCTGGCATCGTCGCCACCACTCTTTGGTCGCTACATGGTTTGAAAGCGCGCTCCTGCATGTTGTTGCGCTATTTGTTCTATCGCAAAGCCATTATTGGATAACCGGCAGTTACATCATCTTTGAGTCAGTTAGCCTGATATCAGTGAGCTTATGGCTCATAGAAGCGCTCGTTTTAAGCGCTGTTTATCAATTCCGTCGCCGCCAGCTTGGTACTATGCAGCATGTCTACTATTGGTACTCCGTTGGACTCCTTAATGCTGCCTTATTGTGTATCATTTTGCTTAACACGCATTTTATGCCTCTATGGGCGGAGAGCATTTCTGCCTCCGCGCTTCCTATTCTCAATCCATTGGCGCTCGGTTGGCTTCTCCCATCATGCCTATTGGCAGGGATCGCCAAAAGTCAGTTGCACCCTGAACGCATCCCATCACGTTGGCTCTATTCAATGTCACTTGTCCTGGGGGCACTGTGGGTAATATTGTCAATCAGGCAGTATTGGCAACAAGAGACGCTGTCTCTGTTTGCTATAACAGGTATGGCTGAGTGGCTGAGCTATTCTGTCGCATTAATCACCCTCGGCGGTTTAACAACAGCCTTTGGCGTCAAAGCCAATCAACGCCAGTGGCAATCGGGCGGCCTCGCCACCTTGTTTGTTGCCGTGCTCAAAGTATTCCTCTCTGACGCAAGTTATCTTGATGGGCTCTGGCGTGCGATAAGTTTCATTGGTTTAGGGCTCGCATTGCTCAGTCTTGGCTGGCTGTTCCAAACACTTCGCTATCGTAGTTAGTTCACCCAGCGTTGATCGCTTGTCGAACTGAAGCCTAAGCCACTTTCAAAAAGTTAGGTATCATACAGCCATCAATCAAAACACTAATTAATTAGACTTCAAAGCTTAAAAAAGTAAGCAATGCAAACCACTGCAAACTATAGTTATCGGAAACAACCCTTTAACTATTGCAACCATAGGTGAGCGCGGTGAAGACATTTAAAGCCATCCTATTTACACTCTGTTTTATCTCTCTAATTGCACACAGTAGTCCCTCGCTTGATGGTTATTGGGAGTATCAGCAATTTTTAGATGCTCATCCTGAACAGCAAACCCTAACAAACCAGCTCAGCGAACTCGTTAGGTTACCACCCAATAAGATGTTAAAAACACTTGACCGCCCATTACGCATTTCGGTTGTTTACCCAGGAGAGCAAATATCGGATTATTGGCGTCGCAATATTACTGCTTTCGAAAAAAGGCTACAGGAATTAGCAATCCCGTATGAAATTGATAGTGTCTTCTCTCGGCCAAATATCGATATGCGTCAACAAAGCCAGCACCTTATGCAAGCGATGAAAAAGCAACCAGACTTTCTGGTTTTTACCCTTGATACCGCGCGTCACAGCAAGTTTATTGACCACGTACTACAAAACCCAGAAACTAAACTTATTTTGCAAAATATCACCACTCCCGTAAAAGCATGGCAAGGGAATCAACCTTTTCTTTACGTTGGCTTCGATCACCAAACTGGCAGCATAGCATTAGCTGATTACTATCAATCACAGTATCCAAACAAGGCGACATATAGCATGCTTTACTTTTCGCAAGGGTATATCAGCTCTGCTCGTGGGGATACTTTTATTGAAGCCATGACCCCTGCAACAAAGTACGTATTAAGTTCATCTTTTTACACAAAAGCTAATAGGGAAACAGGCTACACAGCAACAAAACAAATCCTAAGCGATAACCAAGATATAGATTTTATCTATGCTTGCGCCACTGATATCGCACTGGGGGCAATCGATGCACTTAGAGAGAGTGGCCGTGCCGATGTAGCCATTAATGGCTGGGGAGGAGGCAGTGCTGAATTGGAGGCGATTCAAAGTGGGAAAATGGATGTGACAGTAATGCGAATGAATGATGACACTGGAATCGCGATGGCCGAAGCTATCAAACTTTCCCTAGAAGAAAAAGCATCGCCAATTGTTTATTCAGGTGATTTTGAAATTGTAACCAAAGATCACACCACTGCACATATCAACATATTGAAACAAAGAGCATTTAGGTATTCAAGCTCAAAATAATGCAACTAATGAAGAATAAGAAAAAACCTCAGTCACTTTCAAGCCTAATTATTCGACTTTTCTTTGTCGGATATAGCTTGCTGACACTTGCTATTATTACGCAAAGCTACCACTTTAGTGTTAATAGCATAAATAGTGAAATTGAGCGAAGTCTCAACCAAACCTCACACTTACTGCAAAACATCATTAATTACAGGCTTGCAGCATTAAAAAGCAGCCAAGAGGCCAATGCATATAGTCAAGATCTTCTGAATTATCTTCAATCGAAGAATATGCTCGCACTTGATGACTTGTTCTTTGCTCTTGAAGAGAATAACTCTGCAAATTCGCCCGACTTTCGCTTTATCAGTAAAGATAGTGAGTTGATTTGGCACGATGGTGCAAGTTATTTCCATGGTATTGATGAGCATACCATCGCTAACATTATTAATCAGGTAAACCTCGACTCGAAATGGCACTACATCCGGTCAGATGGGTTACTCGACCCTGTAGATCTTCTTGTTCGTCGAACGGCAATCATTGACCGTAGCACCGGTAAAATTGTGGCAGAATTAAACATTGCAGTTGTACTTAATAACAACTTATCCTTACTTAATGACTTTCGTTCAGCTTCTAGTGTGGAGTCTATTTTTTTAGTTCATGGCACTGATGTTGTCGCGACTAATTTAAAAAAAGAATCAGATGAATATAAGCATGCGTTTAAAGTATTAAGTGCTACCGATACATCGTTCCTTAGTTCTCGTTATCTTGTTAACATTTCTCCATTTAACATTGATGGCGAAACGTCTCCAATCCAATTTTTAACTCTAGATAAAAGTGATAACATAAGCCTGTTAAAAGAACAGTTCTCTTTTAGCGCAATTGCCTCTTTGTTTGTTGTTGTCACATTATTAATATTTAGTCGGCATCATATTAAAAATCGTATTTTAGACTCGTTAAATACGTTAATGAACTACACGCGTTCTGCTACGCAAAGACAACACTTCAAACCATTTGGTGGCACACCTATCACTGAGTTCAATCAAATTGGCTCGACGCTACAATCGACATTATCCACTCTCGTTGAAAAAGAGCGCTCCCTCGATGACCTGTTCAAAATTGCACTATCTCCCACTATCGTGTGGGATTGCAATTATCAAATACAACGTATTAACCCAGCGGCAAAGGAGCAATTCGAATACGATAAAAATGCCAAGCAACCCACGGATACTTTCAACGCTTTCGAGTTACAAATACGGACTCACTTAGATGCTGCTCGGGATGGAGAAACGATTAGAGGTGTGCATACAAACGTAAACAATACCATTTATCACTGGAATCTAGCACCTTTAATCATTGATAATAAAGTTATTTCTATCATTGGACAAGCGCAAGATATTACAACTCTTATCGAAGCAAAGCGGCAAAGCCGTCGCGCGCAACTCGCAGCAGAAGCGGCAACAAAAGCCAAATCAGATTTTTTAGCCCAAATGAGCCATGAACTACGTACACCGTTAAATGGCATACTTGGCATCGCGCAAATACTAAAAAACTCTCTTGAGAATCAGCAACACCGTGATCATGTCGATGTTTTGTATCAAAGCGGCGAGCACCTGTTGACCGTACTGAATGATATTATCGACTACTCCCAAATTGAACAAGGTGACTTTAAACTAAAATTTGCTAACTTTTCATTCAAGGAAGTCATTGGGCCTATTACTGAAATCTACCGACCATTATGTGAAAAAAAGCACTTAACACTGCTAGTTCATAATGAGTTGGACGAACATGTTATCTACAACTCAGACAAATCACGTATCGTCCAAGTTCTCTTTAACTTAATGAGCAACGCGGTAAAATTTACTCAACGCGGGAAAATCACAATTAGAATCTGGCGCGAAGGAGAAAACACCCACTTTAGTGTTGAAGATACTGGCATTGGCATTAATAATAATTATTTAGATGAATTATTTAATCCTTTTTCTCAAGCTGACCCTTCAGCTACCCGTAAGTATGGAGGCAGTGGATTAGGGTTAACAATTGTAAATAAATTAATTACATTATTAGAAGGAGAGCTAACCATAAGCAGTAAACAAAATATTGGTACTCAATTTTGTTTTTGGATTCCGATGCGAGAGATATCAACGACGACTCACGCCAAACAGCCTACGCTTTCCTCCCCAACCCCTGAATTCAATCTCCGAGTTTTATTGGTTGAAGATGATAAGACAAATGCATTAATAGCGAAGATGTTCTGCAAAAGAGTTGGCATTAGCGTCGACTGGGTAGAGAATGGCAAACTTGCGGTAGAACACTTAAAACACCATCAGTTCGACCTTATACTCATGGATAACCATATGCCTGTAATGGGAGGAATTGAAGCAGCTCGCATTATTAGAGAGGAACTTAAAATCCAAACCCCTATTTATGCTTGCACTGCTGATGCCCTCGATGAGACACGTACAGATTTTATGTCAGCTGGCGCTAACTACATAATTATAAAACCGATTAAAAATGATAATTTCATTAAAGCACTTGAACATTTTAAGATGGAACAGGTCAGCTCTTAGTCCCAACATTCTTCGTTGCTAACAGAGAATGCCACACTTCCAATCATTATTTTCAAATAACACTTAAAACAATGTGAAGTTACACCCTATTTGCCAATGTTTATTCAAGACACAAAATAACCAATCAAATGCATGCCTTATAAGCATAAGCCTGTCGTTAACTACAGGACATGGTTTCAAAACATACACAATAATCCGCGTTCAGTATTGAATCTCACCGAATTAGCACCACTCAACAGCCTAAACGATACAAAATAGATATCCATTTTCAACTACTTGCTAAATAAGTAATTGAAAGCTAGTTATTTTGAGATTGCTATCATGTATATGCGTTATTTTTGTACGAAAATTATCTGTTCACACTATGATAAAAGCAGGTGTTATTCATATTAATAGTATTGATAATAAGGAGTAGTTGTGAATAACTTTAAGAACCAAAATATCATTTGTCCCCATTGCGGCCACATGATAAAAATGACACTGGATGTTAGCGCTGGCAGTCAGGACTTTTATGATGACTGCCCTGCTTGCTGCAATGCTATTCACCTGCAATTGAATATTGACGAAGCATCTCAAAGTATTCAGCTCTTTGTTGATGCCGATGACGAACAAATATTCTAAACTTAACCCAACTAACACAGTAGGTGATATATGTTCACCTACTTCTTCAATCAACGGTTCTACTAGCCCAGACTGAAATCAACACTCTCTCAACAACAGTCACTGAATTTCCCTGCCTATATAAACAATTACCCCCTCTAGCTATACTAACTAGAGCGACAGTAAACACTTTATGATATTCTCACGCCGTCGCTATCTAGCGTTCACGATCACACCATCGCTTTGAGGATAAAATCATGTTTACCGGTATTATTCAGTCAGTTGCACTGATATCTTCAATCACTGACCACAACGGTTTAAGAACATTCGAAATAGAATTTGAACCTGGGTTTTGTCATCAATTAGACATAGGTGCCAGTGTTGCCGTTGATGGCGTCTGTTTAACCGTGACAAAAATCATCACCCCAACGCGTGTTAAGTTTGATGTGATGCTGAAGAGTTTACAAATCACGACCCTGAGTGAATTCGAGCCGAACCAATCAATCAATGTCGAACGAGCAGCAAAAGATGGTGCTGAGATTGGCGGCCATCCGCTATCTGGTCACGTCGATTTCAAAACTCCTGTACTTGATGTGCAACAGATAGATGACAATTATCGAGTCCGTCTTTCTATCACCGCACAATGGGCAAAATATATTTTTCCTAAAGGCTATATCGCGCTTAATGGTGCCAGCTTAACCGTCTCAGACGTGAACAAAAAAGAGGGCTGGTTTGATGTATGGCTGATCCCTGAAACCCGCCGGATGACAACATTCGAACAAAAGCAACGCGGTTCAAATATTAATGTTGAAATTGAACGAGGTACGCAAGTGGTCGTCGATACCGTACGCGATGCCATTGACGAGAAAATGGACGCATTGATGCCTCTATTTGAAAAGTTCCTGGCGCAGCACAATACAGATATCGATACCATTGGCCAAGCGGCGCAACAAGCTTTGAGCGACAAGAACAAGTAAAAATCCAGCGCACCTATCTTTGGCTCGCTATTTTTCTATTCGGAGACACACTTGAAAGATTATCTCACCGAGTCTAAGCATTTACTTAGGCTTGCCTTACCCGTCCTTTTGGCACAAGTGGCACAAACCTCCATGGGCTTTGTTGATACCATCATGGCCGGGGGCGTGAGTGCGACAGATATGGCAGCGGTGGCCGTTGCCTCTAGCATTTGGCTGCCTACGATGCTGTTTGGGCTAGGGGTGCTACAGGCCATTGTGCCTATTGTCGCACAGCTATTTGGGGCCGGTAAAAAAGAGAAAATCCGCTACCAAGTACAACAAGGCGTGTTTTTAGCCCTGTTTCTCTCTGTGCCACTCATGCTCGTTCTGTACAATGCCGCCTACATTGTCGATTTGATGGACATTGAGGCAGATCTAAGCAATAAAACCATCGCATACTTACAGATTGTCTTGTGGGCAATGCCTGCGATCTTATTATTTACCGCACTGCGTGGCTACTGTGAAGGGTTATCTTTTACCAGCCCTGCTATGTTTATCGGCTTCATTGGGCTACTCGCCAATATCCCACTGAATTGGATCTTTGTTTATGGCCATTTTGGCGCTCCAGCCCTAGGCGCTGCTGGCTGTGCCGTTGCTACTTTGTTGGTTTATTGGTTAATGGCTGTATGCTTATTAGCCTACATTAAGCTTAAACCGAAACTCAATGCCCTACAGCCTTTCTCCCATTGGCAACAGCCGCACTTTCGTGCACAGAAAAAACTATTTAATCTCGGGCTGCCCGTCGCTTTAGCAATGTTTTTTGAAGTCACCATGTTTGCTTGTGTGGCTATTTTCCTCGCACCACTTGGCTCGGTGACCGTTGCGGCGCATCAGATAGCGGTCAATTTCTCATCGATGATCTTCATGATCCCATTGAGCCTTGGCATTGCAGCGAGTATTCGAGTTGGTCATCGCGTAGGGCAAATGCACTTACACGGCGCAAAAATAACCAGTTACAGTGCCATTGCTATAGGGTTTATCACTGCCACCGTAACCGCGATATTATCCGTTATATTCAGACATAATATTGCCTTAATTTATAACGACAACCCAGAAGTGCTGTTACTTGCTGGCCAGTTAATGCTAATGGCGGCGATATACCAAATCAGCGATGCGGTACAAGTTATTGCGGCAGGCGCACTACGTGGCTATAAAGATATGCAAGCGATTTTCGTGAGGACATTTATTGCCTATTGGCTTATCGGGCTACCCTTAGGCTACGTGCTAGGTCGCACCGATCTTATTGTAACGAGTATGGGCCCTTACGGTTTTTGGGCTGGAACCATCGTCGGCTTAACCGTTGCTGCGCTTCTATTGGGTCAGCGCCTGCATTGGCTGCAAAAACAAGATACATCTTATTTTGATCAAGTCATGGAACGTTAAACGCCTTATTTATCGCGCGACCAGCGCCTGCTGGCCGCGTCGTTCTCTCACTGATACATTTCAATGATTTCATTACAGCCACGTTGCATGTAGCCTTCTTCCTCATCGAGTGCTGCTAACACCCAATCTGCGACCTCCGTTGAAACTAACATGCTTTCATGGGTCTGGCGCATTGTTTTATGGCGCCACATCCCTTTCATTTTGGTCTCTTCTAGTAAGACAATGCCGTCTGATGGACGCTCAGTGCTTTGCAAAATAATAGGCAGCACGCCTAAGGAAAAATTCCCCGCTAAACTGTACAAGCGCGCGCGGTGAGTCCATTCGACTTTCTGTGGCAGCAAGTATTTCGCGCTATCACGTAACACGACATCTTTAAGCCCAATTCTATGAATATATTTGGCGATTTTAGCCCCTTGGTGTGGGGTGCCCAAGGTTATCACCGCTTGAACCGAGTTATCCTGTCGCGACTCTAAATATTGCCGCGACATCACGCCGCCCATAGAGTGACCAACCAAAATTATCGGTTCGCGCTGAGCAAACTGATCAATTTCTTCAAACATCTTTTCTGTGTCAGGCTTAATCGTATTATAAGTAAGGTTTAACACCTCATACCCAGCTTGAGTAATGCGTCGACACAGCGGGATCATCACCACCCCGTGCATATATAAGCCGTGTAACACCACCACTTTGATCTTCTTTTCACTACCGATATCTGCCATACGACCGACCCCAACTATCGGATTAATTCAGAAACCACAAACATGGCCAGTGCTAAAGCAACAATCGAGCCCAGTACAGTAAAAATCTTTTTCTGTACTGAGATGTCCAGTCGCTGTAACGCGTTAAAGCCGATAAGAAGAAACAGCAGAACAACTATCGCTTTTATCACGTAAACTCCTTAATTACCTGCATGACCTTAAACAACACAATGGCATATTTTTCTTTATTATGCCTTGCGCCAAACGACAGAACCATAGATAAACCCTTTAAGTTACCGTCTATATTGACTATTATTCGTTGCTGTATCTATCTAATGGCAACCATTCATGTCTGAACCTACTACTCCTACAACAAGCCTGCCGCGCATTGCCATCTTGGTCGATGTACAAAACATTTACTACACCACACGCGAACAGTTTGGTGCCAACTTTGATTACAACAAGTTTTGGGCAGAAGCCACAAAAGACAACGAAATCTATCAAGCCAATGCTTATGCCATCAATAAAGGCGATGAGAAGCAACGTCAATTTCAGAACATTCTTCGCGCTATTGGCTTTAACGTTCGGCTAAAGCCATTTATTCAACGCAGTGACGGCTCAGCCAAAGGGGATTGGGATGTAGGCCTAACCATTGATGCTCTCGAAGCGGCACCTCATATAGATAAACTCATCCTTCTCTCTGGTGATGGTGACTTTTCACTGCTTGTTGAGCATTTACAGCAACGATATCACATTGAAGTCGAAGTCTATGGCGTACCAAATTTAACGGCTGGCAGCCTTGTAAATGCTTGTGACCACTTTAGAGAGATTGATGACACGCTCTTGTTGCATCGATAAACATCAATAAAAAAGCGGTGATTATCACCGCTTTTGACTATATGAGTCGCAGTAACACTTGTACCGGGTGAAGCAAGCGCTGCCCCTGTAAGCGCTTAACCTGACTACGACACGAATAACCCGTTATCATCGCACGATGATCAGGTATTTCGTCGAGTGTCGGTTTCCAGCTCAGATCAAACACTGCCTTCGACACCGCGTATTTTTCCGTTTCGTGCCCAAAGGTGCCCGCCATGCCACAACAACCAACAGGCACGCTGTTTAATGCCGCACCAAAATGCTGGAAAATAGCTCCCCACTCTTTTTCAGCGTTGGGTAACTTGGTTTTCTCTGTACAGTGCGCAAACAGATACCATGGCGCATCTTCTCTATCTGGGTATGGCTGACGCTCTGCGATAAGTGGCATCAACCACTCATGGGCAAGCAGCACCTCAAATTCTCCACGCTTGTCGGCCAACACCTCATCATATTCATCCCGATAACAAAGCACCAACGCAGGATCGACACCAACCATGGGTATTTTGAGTTCTGCGAGCTGATTTAGAAAAGCAGAGGTGGTTCTCGCAGTCTGCGTAAACTGACGCAAGAACCCTTTTATGTGTTGCGCTTTACCATTCGGGTTAAATGGCACTAATATCGGCTTTTTACCCAGTTTTTCAATTAAATGGACGAAGTCACTTACCACTTCTGCATCGTAGTAACTCGTGAACGGATCTTGAACCACCAAAACGTATCGCGCCCGCTCCTCAATGGATAACGCCTGCAGCCACAAGAGATCAAAACGCAACGCATGATGTGATGCCAATGACGCCGAAAGCGTTGGAACAGACAATGCGGGCGTATCTCGATAGCCGATGCTCTTACGCAACACAAACTCAGAAACGCGATTCGTCGATAGGGTATTGATCACCTTCGGCATTTTAGCCATCCAAGGTAACAATACTTCAATATAAGCGACCAAGTAGTCCTTTAATGGTCGTTGGTAACGTGAGTAATAAAGATTCATAAAACGAGCACGGAAGCTCGGCACATCAACCTTAATTGGACACTGGCTGGCGCAAGCTTTACAGGCCAAACAGCCTTGCATCGCCTCCATCACCTCATGCGAAAAATCATATTGCTTATCGATATAAGTCTGTTTAAAACGATCAATCAGCGCTTTCAACGATGGACCACGCTGCATTGTCTGTTGCTCTAAAGCAAGGATATCCACACCTTGCTCAGACAATAAGCGTAACCATTCGCGCACTAAACCAGCTCGCCCTTTGGGCGACTGACGACGATCAGCGGTTACCTTCATAGAGGGACACATGGGCGAGCTGGTGTCATAGTTAAAACACAAACCATTACCATTACACCCCATTGCTGCGGAATAACTATCTCGAACTTTAATCGGGATTTGCCGATCGTAATAACCGCGTTTAATCGCATCCACTTTGACTAGCTCATCCCCTGACCCCAATGGCGTACAAATCTTGCCAGGGTTCATTTGGTTATGAGGGTCAAACGCCGCTTTAATCCTTCGCAACTCGGTAAAAAGTACATCACCAAAAAATGCTGGTCCATATTCGGAACGATAGCCTTTGCCATGCTCACCCCACATTAAACCGCCATACTTGGCAACAAGTGCAACAACATCATCTGACAGTGACTTCATTAATGCTTCTTGCTCGGGGTCGCACATATCGAGCGCTGGGCGTACATGCAACACGCCTGCATCCACATGACCGAACATGCCATAATGTAACTGGTGACTATCCAGTAGTTGGCGAAATTCACTTATAAAATCGGCCAAGTTTTGCGGCGGTACACAGGTATCTTCTGCAAACGGGATCGGCTTGGCATGGCCTTTCGTCGCTCCCAGTAAACCCACTGCCTTTTTGCGCATGGCATAAATTTTATTGATGTCAGCCAAGTCGCTGCATACTTGATACCCTAATATTCCCGAGACTTTCTCCGCGATAAGCGTATCAAGTTGACGACACAAAGCTGCCACCTGCTGATCATTGTCTTCTCTGTTTTGACCCGCATATTCAACCACATTGATGCCGAGCACCTCTGCATCTGGCACATCGGTAATCAAGTCACGCACGGTATGCCAAACAATATCCTGCTTAGCCAAATTCAGCACTTTAGAGTCAATGGTTTCCACTGACAGCGCTTGTGCTTGCACCATCATCGGCGCATTACGCAATGCGGCATCGAAACTATCGTACTTAATATTAACAACGGTTCTCGCCGTCGGAATTGGCGTAATATTGAGCTTAGCTTCAGTAATCATGGCCAGCGATCCTTCCGAACCGCAAAGCACACGGGTAATATCAAACGTATCGTCGGCAACATTTAGCGCATTTTTTAAATCATAACCGGTTAAAAAGCGGTTGAGATCGGGAAACTTGTTTTCGATTTCACTGCGCTGTTGGCGACACACCTCTTCTGTCACAGAGCATGCAATCGATGCGAGTCCATTGGTTAGGCCTTGCTCTGTATCTAACACAGAGCCATCTGCAAGTACCGCTTTCAGTGCCAAGACATGATCGGAGGTTTTGCCATATTTTAGCGACCCCTGCCCCGATGCATCAGTATTTATCATACCGCCAATGGTGGCTCGATTGCTGGTAGAGAGATCTGGCGAGAAAAAATAGCCATGCGGGCGTAACACATCGTTAAGTTGGTCTTTTATTACCCCAGCCTCAACCTTTACCCACCCTTGCTCGATATTCACCTCTAAAATTTGGGTCATATAACGCGATAGGTCCACCACAACACCGGGTGTTAACGATTGCCCATTGGTGCCAGTACCACCGCCTCGGGCAGAGAAGCTAACCGCTGGGCACTGTTTAGCCACTTCACCAATCAATACCACATCGTTCGTCGAACGGGGAAATATCACCGCTTGCGGCAGCTGTTGATAAACACTATTGTCCGTGGCAACACTCAAACGACTGGCATACGCCACCTCTACATCACCTTGGAACGAAGTCGCGTTAAGAAGGTCTATATATTGCAGCACAGCATTATCGATACTGGCCTGAAAGGGAAGAAGGGGTAACATCATGATCCTTATTTATTACAGGTGCCATCCAATGGCAAAGTGCTTAGTCTGTCTATGCTCACAAATTTACCTTAATCAGCGCAGATACACAAAAGAGTTGCGCAACTCAATAGCCAAAGAGAACAATTAAATAGGAATGATTCACTGGCTAAATATTAGTTGAGTATTAACTCTATTCCCAATTAGGCAATACAACAGTACAGAAACACACCACGCACAATGCGCAAACCATGCGCTAACAACAAAGCGCAATAACACAGCATTCCTACAACGCATAACTCACAAGAAAGCAAACAAGCCAAACACAAGCTGAACAATGCACTGTATTTCATTCAGTTTCTCAGCAATTCAAGACTGGTCTGAGTTCTCTTCTCTACCCCACTCCTTACACTTCTCGTCATAAAACATCTCCTGAAAGATGGAGAGAAATAATTACCATTACCTCATTCAATAGATTAAGAAGTACTATGAACAAGAAGCGTCTATTAAGCCGTGCCATCATTACTGCATTGGCTGTAAGCTCTACCTCTGCAATGGCGGCAGGTTTCCAACTCAATTCTCAATCTGCAACCGGTCTAGGCCGTGCATTCGCGGGTGATGCTGTCATTGCTGATAACGCGTCAGTAATGGCACGTAACCCTGCTGCAATGGCACTATTTAGCGAAAGCAGTCTCTCTTTAGGCTTCAATTATATTGATACCGATGTACGGGTTAACAATGGTCACTATCAAACCACTGAAAGTTGCGGATTTTTGTGTTTCGAAACAGTAGATCACAATTTTTCTGCCGATGGTTTAGGTGGTGGCTCATTAGTTCCAAATGTCCACTATATTCACGTTATTAACGATAAGTTGGCTGTTGGCATCAATGCATACTCCAACTTTGGCACCTCAGTAGATTTTGGTGATCAACTTGATGATCGCATTGCTGGGTACGGCGGTAAAACAGCGATCACTAGTGCCAATATCGGCACTGCTATTTCCTACCGTGTAAACAATCAATGGAGTTTTGGTGCTGGTTTAGACCTTATTATTGGTCAAGGAGAAATTAATCGCGATCTTGGCAATCTTCTGGGTAGAGTAGATGTTGATGCTGATGGCATCGCGCTTGGCTTTAATCTTGGTGCCACCTATGAGATGAACGACAATCACCGCTTCGGTTTATCATATCGCTACAGCCCAACCGTTACTGCCACTGGTGACGTATCTTCACCGTACGGAAGCGCCGATGATATCGACCTCCCTCTCCCCGATATGGTTGAATTTTCTGGATACCACCGCTTAACTAATGCTTTTGCCGCTCACTATAGCGTACAATGGGTCGGTTGGAGTGCATTTGACACCCTTAACATTGCCGGACTAGAAAGTGAGTACAAATGGCGAGATGCTGGGCATATCTCAGTTGGTGGTACCTACTACATGAACGACACGTGGACACTTCGTGCTGGCTACATGTATGACATGTCAGCTCAAGATGAAGTAAAATCTATTTCAATTCCTGATTCTAATCGTCATTGGGCTTCTGCTGGCTTTACCTATCGCATTAATAGCAAGTCGGATATCGACTTTGGCCTAACCTATCTAATCGGTCAAGATGTAGATGTGGTTGAAAACTTGCCACTTCACCCAGAGGTCACCGCTACCACTCGTGCTGATGCTGTCCTTGTTGGCCTGCAGTACAGCCGTAAGTTCTAATCACACCAACATACGTGATAAACAAAAACAGCCCGCATTGCGGGCTGTTTTGTTGTTATCAATACTTCAATGACTCTCGAGTTGCGATTAGTCGTCGCGTCGACCGAGCTTAACTTGGCCTTCAGAGTTAAACCATAACACCTGCTTCTTACGGCGACCAATTAACATTGGGCCATCATCAAAGAACAAGAAATTCTTCCACGTATGCTTGAATACACCCCAAGTGGTTTCAATCACATTGTACTTCTCATAACAGAAGTAGACTGGCGTGTTATCTTCCCAATCGATAAACGCTGCAATCGCTTCAGGTAGCGCGGGTTCATCACTCTCCCACTCGTCTTGCCAAGCGATTTCATCACTCCAACTGCTCTCTTTTGCCGCCCAATCACCTGACTCAAAATGATCCGCATCTGGGCTCATCGCGCTAATAAACTCACGCCATAATTGCGAAGAACGCGCCTGCGTCAATGGTCGAATGAAGGCAAGGTGTTCCTCTGAAACTGGCATTGATGCATGGGTAAAAATCCACTTTCTTGCGTATTCATTTAACGAAAGGTAATTCATAACAGACTCTATCTAATTCACTTCTCTCTATTGTAACCAACCCGGCCACAAATCATAGCGCCAGCAGCAGCAAGGCGATGCTTTTTATTCATTTACATCCCCATACAGATGAACAACCACCGCCAATTCGCCTTTCACGCCAAAAACAAAATAGGCGTTGGTGCCATTCCAAGCTGACCAATCTTTCCATTCAGCTGACTTTTGCATAAACAGTCTATTTATCCGCCATAAAACCGCTAACTTGCTGAACTGCGGTTATCCCACAAATTAAATTTATCATTGTTCATTCTTGGTCATGTTTTAAAACTGAACCTATACTCAAACCTGTTACAAAGATGTTAATTGTAAATAGTGTTTTTAGATTAGCAGCTTAATATACAAAAACTGTAGGCCCCTATATCGGGACTATCGCGACGGAGAAGGAAACATCTGATGGCAAAAACAGTAAAAACTGTATTTAATGCGCTCGCTGTGACTACAGCCCTTTTTTCAGCAAACACCCTAGCAGCAGAAGACACTCTCGAACAGGTCATGAAACAGGGATATGTGCAGTGTGGTGTCAGTACCGGGTTACCCGGCTTTTCTAACCCGAATGCAAAAGGTGAGTGGGAAGGCTTAGATGTTGAGTTTTGTCAGGCAGTTGCAGCAGCGACCTTAGGAGACAAAACCAAAGTCAAATATATTCCCTTAACCGCGAAAGAGCGCTTTACGGCCCTTCAGTCCGGGGAGATCGACCTATTATCTCGAAACACCACGTGGACGCTGCAGCGAGATACTGCGCTGGGCTTGAATTTCGCCGGAGTAAATTACTACGATGGCCAAGGGTTCATGGTAAAAAAAGAGATCGAGGTCGCCAGTGCATTTGATTTAGATGGTGCTGCCGTCTGCGTGCAATCAGGAACCACAACCGAACTCAACTTAGCCGACTTTTTCCGCACCAACGGCATGACATATGAGCCTGTTGTCTTTGATACTGCTGCGCAAACCTCGAAAGGCTTCGATGCAGGTCGCTGCGACGTATTAACCACCGACCAATCAGGCCTATACGCGCTGCGTCTAACGCTAGAAGACCCAGATTCCGCCATGGTACTGCCAGAAGTAATTTCAAAAGAGCCGCTTGGTCCCGTTGTCCGTCAGGGCGACGACCAATGGTTCAATATTGTTAAATGGACACTAACGGCCATGATTGCGGCTGAAGAGTTTGGGGTTACATCTGCCAACGCCGATGATATGAAAAAATCGGACAATCCAGATATCACCCGCTTACTTGGCGTTGATGGACCAAAAGGGAAAGGATTGGGGATTAGGGATGATTGGGGCTATCAAGTTATAAAACAGGTCGGAAACTACGGTGAAAGCTTTGAGCGCACTGTCGGTATGGGATCTCCGCTAGAAATTAAACGTGGCCTCAATGCGTTGTGGAATGATGGTGGCATCTTGTTCGCACCACCAATCCGTTAATCCGTGGCTAAACTGGGCAACGTCGCGTTGCCCCTTTTTATTGGTTTCATTTAAAGGATGCGGTATGGCTGAAAAGTCTTCTTCACACCAATTAACACCAACCAGTACTGAGCAGCCAAAAAGTAAACAGCAACACCTGTTTTATAACCCAACGGCACGTGCCATTGTATTCCAGCTCGTTGTTATCGCTGCCCTACTGTTTTTCTTTTACTCAATTATTAACAACGCACTGACCAATCTCGAGGCCCGCGGCATAGCAACAGGCTTTGACTTCTTAAAGCAAGAGGCTGGGTTTGGCATCTCCCTGTCGTTAATTGATTATAACGAAACCCATACCTATGGGCGTACCTTTTTCGTTGGTCTGCTCAATACCGCATTAGTTTCTGTTATTGGTATTTTTCTTGCCACCATCATCGGCTTTTTAATTGGCATTGCCCGCTTATCCTCTAACTGGCTGCTCAGCCGATTTGCAGCCGTTTACATCGAGACTTTTCGAAATATTCCTTTGTTATTACAGATTTTTTTCTGGTATTTCGCAGTATTACAAGCCCTCCCATCACCAAAGCAAAGCTTAAGCCTCGGTGAGGCCGTTTTCCTCAACGTTCGCGGACTGTATGTGGCCAAACCGGTTTTTGAAACAGGGTCATGGCTCATTGGGGTGGGCATCATTGTTGCCCTAATCATGAGCCTCATCTACCGTGTTTGGGCGAAAAACAAACAAAAGCTCACTGGTGTTCAATCACCCATTCTGCGCGTTACCCTTATCTCGTTCTTGGTATTGCCTCTAGTTGGTTATTTGTTCGCGGGGATGCCCATATCAATCGAATACCCTGAGCTCAAAGGCTTTAACTTTCGTGGCGGTATCTCTCTAATCCCTGAATTAGCAGCACTGGTACTGGCACTCTCTATCTATACTGCGTCATTTATCGCTGAGATTGTTCGCTCGGGCATCAATGCCGTTAGCCACGGTCAGACTGAGGCAGCCATGGCCCTCGGTCTGCCGCGCGGCAAAACGCTACGCCTGGTGGTGATACCTCAAGCTCTGAGAATCATTATTCCACCACTAACCAGTCAATTTCTTAACCTTACCAAAAACTCCTCGCTCGCCATGGCGATTGGCTACCCCGACTTAGTTTCGGTCTTTTCAGGTACGACCCTAAATCAGACAGGGCAAGCAATTGAAATTATCGCAATGACAATGGCGGTTTACCTCTCTCTTAGCTTGCTGACCTCGCTCTTAATGAATATCTATAACCGCAAAGTCGCCTTGGTGGAGAGATAAGATGAAAAAACATCAATTTCAGCCTGATTTACCCCCACCAATCAATACCACCGGACTGATGGGATGGATGAAAATTCACCTCTTTAATGGCCCAATTAACACGCTTATTACCCTTGTTTTAGCCTATCTCGCTTTTCAAGGCATCTGGGCGACCATTGATTGGGCCTTTATCAAAGCCGATTGGGTGGGTAATAGTAAAGAGGCCTGCTTACGAGAAGGCGCGTGTTGGGTCTTTATCCATGTCCGTTTTGAACAATTTATGTTTGGTTTTTATCCGAGCGAAGAACTTTGGCGACCCAAACTGTTTTACGCTACCTTAGCCGTCATTATTGGCTTACTCGCCTACGAAAGAACGCCTCGTCGCGGCTGGATATGGCTCTTTTTCGTTAACATTTACCCTTTCTTCGCCGTATGGTTGCTGCACGGCGGGCTCTTCGGCTTACCGGTAGTCGATACGCATCTATGGGGGGGCCTGCTTGTCACCTTGGTGATTGCCATCGTCGGCATCATTGTTTCACTGCCAATTGGGGTTGTGCTGGCATTAGGCCGACGTTCAGAGATGCCGATCATTCGCAGCATTTGTACGGTATACATTGAGTTTTGGCGCGGTGTTCCGCTTATCACTGTGCTATTCATGGCATCTGTCATGTTACCGCTTTTCCTCAATGCTGAAGCGGAAACAGATAAATTGATTCGCGCTTTAATTGGCGTCGTGTTGTTTAGTGCCGCCTATATGGCTGAGGTTGTTAGGGGTGGCTTACAAGCCATTCCTAACGGTCAATATGAGGCAGCTGACGCACTCGGCTTGACCTATTGGAGGAAGATGTACCTCATCGTTCTACCGCAAGCACTCAAAATAACCATTCCATCCATCGTGAATACTTTTATCGGTCTCTTTAAAGACACTAGTCTTGTGCTCATTATCGGTATGTTCGATGTTCTTGGTATCGGTCAGGCCGCCAACACCGACCCAGAATGGCTTGGTTTTGCGACAGAAAGCTATATTTTCGTCGCGCTGGTCTTTTGGGTTTTCTGTTTCACCATGTCGCGCTACAGCATTTATCTAGAAAATAAACTCCACACTGGCCACAAACGTTAATCATCGGAGACAAGGAACGCATTATGCCTAACCATCAACAAGCAGAGACAAGCCCGACTCAACCGGTGATAGAGTTAGTCGATATGAACAAGTGGTACGGACAATTTCATGTCCTTAAAAATATCAACCTGTCGGTTAACAAAGGGGAGAAAATCGTTATCTGCGGCCCGTCGGGCTCAGGAAAGTCGACCATGATTCGCTGCATTAACCGCCTTGAAGAACATCAGAAAGGACGCATTATCGTTTCTGGTAACGAGTTAACAAATGACCTGAAGAACATTGAGTTAGTTAGAAAAGAAGTCGGTATGTGCTTTCAACACTTCAATCTGTTCCCACATTTAACCGTATTGCAGAACTGCACTCTCGCGCCGATATGGGTTAAGAAAATGCCGCAAAAAGAGGCTGAAGAGGTCGCGATGAAGTATCTCGAACGGGTTAAAATCCCTGAACAAGCCGATAAATACCCAGGGCAATTGTCTGGTGGACAGCAACAGCGTGTTGCTATCGCACGTTCACTATGTATGAATCCGCAAGTGATGCTATTTGATGAACCAACCTCAGCGCTCGACCCTGAAATGGTAAGGGAAGTTTTAGATGTTATGGTAGAGCTAGCGCAAGAAGGCATGACCATGCTGTGTGTTACCCATGAAATGGGGTTTGCTCGAGAGGTGGCGGATCGAGTCATCTTTATGGATGCGGGGGAAATCATTGAAGAAAATAACCCTATCGACTTCTTTGATAACCCTCAATCCGATCGTACACAACTGTTCTTAAGCCAAATATTACATTAATCTACGCATCAACATCATGGTTAACAAATCGATACAGATTAGGTTTAGCACATACCAATGTGACAGTACACACACTGCGACTTTGACGTATAATTAGACCTACCTACGCTGACATCTGGCTTAACAAATTGGATAAAAGTCGAGATAACAGTTGAACTATGGAACAAATTGCCCCATATATACTCCTATATATGAGCAATGACTCGAATACCGTGAGGGAAAATACATGAACGATCGCATTGTTACTCGTGGCTCAACGCATGAAAGCGTATTGGCGACTAACAAAGTACTACGCAACACTTACTTTTTACTTTCAATGACGTTGATCTGGTCTGCGCTAGTGGCTACATTTGCACTAGTAACGAACATGCCGCACCCAGGTCTTATTCTGACCCTTGTCGGTTTCTATGGTTTGATGTTCCTTACCGAAAAGAACCGTAACAATAGCATGGGCATTGTGTTTACCTTCGCCTTCACTGGCTTTGTCGGTTACACCTTAGGCCCAATTTTAAACATGTACATTGGTGCCGGTCTTGGTTATGCCATCATGCCTGCATTGGGTGGTACAGCGTTAACTTTCTTAGCATGTTCTGCTTACGCTCTAACAACCAAGCGTGACTTGTCGTTCTTAAACGGTATGCTAATGGCTGGCTTTATGGTCATCCTTGTTGGTTTTATTGCAAACCTGTTCCTACAAATGCCAATGCTATATCTAGCAATGTCGGGCATGTTTGTTCTATTCTCAACCGGTGCTATTTTGCTGACAACACAATCAATTATTCGTGGTGGTGAAACTAACTACATCTCTGCGACCATCACACTGTACGTGTCAATTTACAACCTGTTCCTAAGCCTACTACAAATCTTAGGCTTCCTAGGAAACAACGACTAACCCCTATCACCGGGTGACACCGTTCAAGAGCCGCCAGCAGTGCGGCTCTTTTTATATCTACCGTTCATAACACCACGTGCGCCTTTTCAATTTCCCAACGACTGCGTATTATTGATAATGTTCATCCATACAATCGCGATAGAGAAATTATGTTGGAATTTAATGGCTCCCAGATAGACACCGATCAGCAGGGCTACCTGCTAAATATTCATGACTGGGATGAAGCAATGGTGCCCTTACTCGCTGAACAAGAAGGCATTACATTGACAGAAGCACATTGGGAAGTGATACGTTTTGTGCGCGCGTTCTACTTTGAATTTGATACTTCGCCAGCCATCCGCATGTTGGTAAAGGCCATGGCAAAAAAGTATGGCGAAGACAAGGGAAACTCAAAGTATCTGTTTAAACTGTTCCCTAAAGGACCAGCAAAGCAAGCCACTAAGCTCGCTGGCCTGCCTAAACCTGCCAAGTGCCTATAAGTATTCTAGTGCATACTAAACCCAGCGAGATGTTGCCTTTGCAGCATCTCGCTGGTAACAGAATCAACACGCGATGTCTGAGGACCAGCTTGTAACCATTTCCCCAGTGCCCGTACGTCTTGTTCATCACCGCATGCTAAAACCTCAACATCTCCACTAGGCAGGTTTCGGGCATAGCCAGTTATATTATGTTTGTTTGCTTGATGTGCCGTATGATAGCGAAACCCCACGCCTTGAACACGGCCTTTAACTAAAAACTTCATACAACATTGTGACATTGTCTTTTCCTTCCATAATGAGAACCATCCCCGCTGGACCCACCTTTATAGATCTAGCATATAATTGCTTTCCTATTGCTCACAATTCGTTAAACTGAAATAATTATCGGCTAATATCGAGCCAACCCTTTCTTTCACCAAGAAATAATCTATGAAAATACGCTTAGACACCCATAGCCACACCATCGCAAGCACCCATGCTTACAGTACTGTGCATGACTACATTGCTGTCGCCAAACAACAACAAATGCAACTAGTTAGCATTACTGACCATACACCACCGATGCCTGACGCTCCCCATTGGTGGCACTTTGTCAACATGCGTGTTATCCCTCATGTCATCGATAACATTGCCATACTGCGAGGCGCAGAAACTAACATCAATCACCCCAGCATCGGCTTACAACTGAACGAGCGAGTAAAAGACACATTAGATATTATTATTGCTAGCTTTCATGAGCCAGTCTTTCCACCACAAGATGTCGACGGCAACACCGCAGCGATGGTTGCGGCCATTGAGTCTGGTGAATGCCAAATTATTGGTCACCCTGGCAACCCTAACTACCCAATTGATCAAGAAGCTGTAGTTTTAGCCGCTAAGCAGCATAACGTTGCTCTGGAGATCAACAACAGCTCGTTTCGTGGCTCTCGCCAAGGCAGTCGCCCCAACTGTGAACAGTTGCTCGCTCTGTGTAAAAAGCACGATGCGCTAATTAGTGTTGGCAGCGATGCACATATCGCGTTTGATCTTGGCCACTTTGACCACAGCGTTAATGCGATCCTTGCCGCTGGCATTGCACCTGAAAACATTGTCAATGCAACACCACCACAGCTGATCGATTTTCTCTCGTCACATAGACGCCCTTTAAGTCAGGATCTTTTTGATTGGGTTGAGCAATTTCGTTAACAGACGTTAAAGGCGACCAATTATCGTCAGTCATCGAGGTGTTGCTGGCACACCCTATTCACTCGCTAACATGACACATATTTCTCTTTGCAGTGATCGTTATTAAAAGTTCAAACGTAGTAAAAAGCACACCCAGTTTTTGCATGTTGTAACTGGGCTTATCTGGCAACTGCCGGTATGGGAGAAGCGAGCCCAAACTTAGATGCCAATAAAGTGACTCCCTAGACTATATTTGTAGGGTAAGACGGTGCCTCCTACACTTTGGGACAGATGATGAATAGACAAACTGCAACAGCAGAGAACGTCAATTGGAAAGCGGTAATGAAAGAGATACAGCGAGGGGATAAAGCTGCTTATCTTAGCTTCTTTCAGTACTACTCTCCGAGGCTGCGCTACTACGTGAATAAACACGTTCATGATGAGCAAATAGCGCAAGAAGTCGTTCAAGAGACGATGACCAGAGTGTGGCAAAAAGCAGCGCAATTTGACCCGGATAAAAGCAGCCCTTCGACTTGGGTTTACACTATCGCGAGGAATCTCTGCTTTGACCTACTACGCAAACATGGCGGCAAAGAGTGTCGCTTAGATGCCGAGAGTATTTATCAATATGACCACGCAGACAAGAGCGATAGCGTTGAGCTTTACGCCCCCGAGCATGCCATGATGCAATCGCGGGTAAAAGCGTGGCTAAATCTACTACCCAGCAGTCAAAAAGAGATTGTTAGTGCTGTATACCTGCAAGACCTAACCCAGATGCAGGTCGCTGAGCAACTAAACCTACCACTGGGGACAGTTAAATCTCGGCTACGCCTAGCAATTGAAAAGTTAAGAGCATCGATGAAGGTGGAACTATGACCAATTATCATCCAAATGATCACACCCTAGAGGCATGGGCGAGCGGTCAGTTATCTCCTGCTGATGCTTTTGCAGTCGCACTGCACATTGATATGTGCCCTCACTGTCTAAGTCGTGCTAAGGCCACGGAAGAAATCATCGCTGAGCAATATTTCAGCCCATCGTCAATGGCATGGTCACAGACACCCGTTAAAACCGCCAGCGAATTTACCACGCCGATGCTTAGTAGCAACGACGATGAGTTATTGGCCGAGATATTGGATCTTCCCCAGCTATCATCGACCCCAAAAACCGACCAACCCGATATACCATCATACGCAACGGTGTCCGTCAGTGGCACGGAGTTTTGTCTGCCAAAACGACTTAATGCCGTATTGCCGCAATTAAAACACTGGAAAGATTACGGACAACGGGTATTTACCGCCTCACTCTTTTTAGAAGACAGCGTACAAATGAGTTTGCTTTATATCAAAAAAGGGGTGCAAGTTCCGGAGCACACCCATAAAGGCACTGAAACCACCTTGGTTCTACACGGCTGCTTCGAAGATGAAAATGGACTCTACCAACACGGTGACTATCTATCTGCGGACAACAGTACTACCCACACACCTAGAACGGTTGACTCTGACTGCTTGTGCTTAACGGTGTTATCACAGCCAATGCTCTTTACCCAAGGGGTCGCAAAGGTGTTTAACCGCTTCGGAAAAGGCATGTACCCGTAACAAAGGCGGGCATTGTGGTTGCCGAGCTTATATCCAGCGCCTGACTTGACGACAATAGTCGTCAAATTCGGCGCCAAATTTAGCACGTAGGTGAGCTTCTTCAATCGCAATTTGATGGCGCTTAATGTAAAAGCAAAACAAAATGACGCTCAGTAAGCCAAGTGGATTCGCATACCAAATCGTCAATGCAAACAACAAGCCCACCATCCCAAGATACATGGGATTACGCGTGAGTCGATAGATACCAGAGGTAACTAACGCACGACTTTTATGTGGATAGCGTGGATCGACTGTCGTTTTATAACGGCGGAACGTTATCACTCCCAGCAACATAATGGTGACCGACACGATAGCCAATAGCAACGCGGTCACCACCGCCCATTTTGCATGCAGACGCGAGACAGTTAACGGGAAAAAGTAATGCGTTAACACAATTAAGCCCAGACAAATAACAAGCATTAGCAAAGGTGGGACGGTTAAACCAAATCGCTGCTCTGCCTTCATCCTACTCTACCCCATCGCCCATTTAACGGTTCTATCGGATCTATCACCAAACCCAAGTTAGCTGTTTCGCACCGTGTTAGCACACGATACGGCGAGATTAGATAACTTCAGATAACATAGGCAACAAAGAAGAAAGCAACAATCCAGCCATGGCAACATTAAAGCCGCGTAATCGACGCGGGGTGGATAAAAAGCGCTGCAGCTTAGTCCCTGCAAGGGTCCAAAAACAGACACATGGCAGAGTAACAATAGCAAAAACCAAGGCAATCATCGATATGCTACTTAATGTGGAATTAACAGAATAGAGGCTAATGGCTGTTAATGCCATTGTCCAAGCTTTGGGGTTTACCCATTGAAAGTTTGCAGCCGCCAATAGCGTCATAGGACGATAAGCAATCTTCTCCTCTACTCCCGTTTGTGCGCTGGCAATTTTATAAGCCAAATACACTAGATAGATCATACAACCCACCTGCATCATCTGCTGCAACATAGGGTAACTGGCAAACAGCTTCATGATACCCACACCAATGATCAACAACATCGCCGCAAAACCAATCACAATCCCTGAAATATGGGGTAGCGTGCGTTTAAACCCGACATTGGCTCCCGATGTCAGTAACATAATATTATTTGGGCCAGGCGATCCTGCTGCGACAATAGCAAACATGGTTAAGCCTAAAAGGTGCGACAATTCCATTTCTCCTCCTTTCTGTATGCAAGGTTGCATAATAATAGAAAGTCAGAAACATTATTATGTATAAAGCCGATTGCGCGGATAAAAAATTGCTACAAAGTCGCATCATCACCTTCCTTTATAGAGAAATGTACTTTATCGACAATGCACTATCAACTCAGCCAAGCGTACCGTAAGCCGAATTTTCAAACAACGGCTTGCGTTATACTCTCTGGCGCTAACAGGCGACGAAAACTGGCCTTCAAAAATTCCACTTCAACTGAAGATTTAAAGTGGTATTGGCGGACTGACCAAACACACTGCTTGCTCGCCCATCAAAATGTTGAACAACGGCAGAGGCTATCCAATTGTCAGCAAGCGAGTAAGCGGCCGTCACTCCGGCAAACCAAGAGCCATCATCATAATAAACCAGAGAGGTGTTTAACCGACTCAGCTCATTGAAGTCAAACCCAGCATCTATGTATGTTGTCCATGTAGCAAAGCTCAATGTACGCGCACTGGATATCAAGGTAGCACCGTTATCTTCCGCTGGTTGAGGATTGCTAATGTAGAGCAATGCCGCTCTAATTAACCAATTGCGGCGACTTGCAATACTGTAGTCAGACTCAATGGTAGCAATAATGCTCGAGTTGGCTTCTCGCTCTGTATTGAGAGAAGCTATTGGCTCAAAATAACTCACCTCTGAACGCACACCAGCACCTAGAATATCGCCCGCCATCGCCGCACCGACCATACTATCTCGTGATGCTTTCCCCACCATGGTTTGCCAATCCCAGCCATGGTGATTGCCCAAATAGCGCACTGCGGCACTGGTCTCATCACTGTCACGCGTAGGACTAACCACCAAATCTAAACTGCTAGCGAAATCGACCTGACGGCTGATCTGCACCGCATCACTGCCTGCACGTTCTTCATAATCAAAATCATAAATGGAGTAAGCATTAAAGATATCATTCGGGTTCCACAGTGTCGCCATGGACCAATTGACGCGAAAACGGCCCAATCGATACTGCATCTCACCACGCTCCCAATGAACGTAAGCGCGGTCAAACTGGCTATTCAACACTGCGTTGTCGCTCGCAATCCAATTGCGAGATAACTTTGCATAACCTCGATCTCGTTCAACCTGTTCAGCATAGCCAGGTAATGCCAACGCATCACCAACAAATAAACGATTTCGCATCCCGATATTGACGCGCAATTGTGCAGAGAATCGATATTCGAGATTTAATCGCTGATGAACCAGCTGATCTAGCGCGTGTTCACCATGCTCAGGCGATTGAGCGCTCGCAAGGTACTTTACATACCCATCGAGTGCCCATGGCGATGATGGTGATAAACCAGGTACTTGACTCAGCGCAATCTGGGGATAGAGCACGGCCAAACTGAGCATAAGCAGTCTTAAGCGCACGCGAATCGATCCTCGCTCAGTGCGCCATCTTCAAAAACAATGACACGTTTCGCTCGTTTAATCACACGAGGGTCATGGGTTGAGAAGATAAACGTTGTTCCCTCTTTTTGGTTGAGTTTTTCCATAATATCGAGCAGTTCACTGGTACTTTGTGCATCCAAATTTGCTGTCGGTTCATCTGCCATCACAAATCGCGGTTGCGACGCAAGTGCCCGCGCAACAGCGACCCTCTGTTGTTGGCCACCTGAAAGCTTGGTTGGGCGTTTATGCAATTGTTGTTCTAATCCAACTTGCTTTAATAGCTCCATCGCCCGGTGGCGGCACTCCTGTTCAGGCTTGCCTTGCAATTGCATGACAAACTCAACATTCTCTAATGCCGTTAACACTGGAAGTAAACTGTAATCTTGGAAAATAAAGCCAATATTATCTCGTCGGTAACCTATCAGTTTTTTGTCCGACAAAGCGGTAATGTCAGTACCATCAATAAACACCTTACCCGATGTGGGTTTATCAATGCCGCCAATCATATTTAATAACGTTGTTTTTCCTGACCCCGACGGCCCCATAATAGCAACAAACTCACCCTGCTCTATCTGCAACGTTAAAGGCTTAACGGCCTCGACAGGAAAGTCACTCTCTGGGTTATAGGTTTTTGTTAAGTTAGAAAGTTGAATTGTCATTATTAGTGTTTCTCTGCCATCGCATCCACCGGATGTTGTTTTAATATATGCCGTGCTGGGTAAAGTGCTGCGCAAAAAGCGGCGACAACGACAGCACCGATTACCATGCCATAATCACTATTATTTACATAAGGAAATATAATGGTATTCACCCCCATATTTCCTAGTCCATCCGCCATCGCTTCTAACGAGTAACCATGCTTCGACAGATATTCCATCAATAAATACGTTATGCTGAGTCCAGACAGCACGCCAACCAAACTTAACATCAGTGTTTCCAGCATAATCAACACAAATAGGCGCTGTTTCTGCATGCCAATGGCCATCAGCACACCAAATTCTCGGGTACGTTCAAACACTGCCATCAGCATAATATTGATAATCCCGAACCCCATCGCGACCACAAAAATGCCAATCATCACGCCGACACTAACACTCATCTGCTCCAATATGGCCGCTAAAACAGGTTGAATTTCTCGCCAACCTCTCACCTTTACAGGCAAAGCGAGCATGGCTTGGTCAAGCTGGCGTATCACCTCCGTGACACTGTCAGGGCGCGCCAATATTATGGCCATTTCATGCCAGCCGTGTTTGCCAGCCAACGCTGTCAGTTCATGGTGTCTAACATAGATCTGGCTATCATCAAACGCTGAGGACGGTGTTTCAAATAAACCAACAACACGAAACGCAGCACCCGATACGGCCCCATCAACGTCGCTAAACGTCAGAACAACTTTTGAGCCTAAACGTAACCGCAATCGTTGCGCTAACCGCTCCGAGAGCACAACCGGATGGCGCCCATCTTGACCAAGCCATTGCCCCTGCGTTATCGCACTTTCGATAGGAACAACCGCCGCTTCTGCGCTACGATCTACGCCATTAATGCGCACCCCACGAGAGCTACGCGCTGACGCCACCATGCCATTAACAACAAAGCGGCCGCTCCATGCTTCAATATTACGGTTATCATCGAGCTGCTGCGCTATGATAATGTCAGCGGGGATAATCCATTGTAAGTCTGGATCTTTAATATATTCAGCGTGATGGAGTTGCAAATGAGATGTTTGATAAGCAATCGCATTTTGTACCATACTGTTGATCGCGCCATTCATAAAACCGATCATCAGCATAACGCCAACCAAACCAAACACCATCGCGCCAACCATAATGGATGTACGCAGTTTATTACGCCATAAGTTTCGCCAAGCCAATTTAATCAGCATGCGCACCGCCTTTTATGGCCGCAACAACATTCAGTCGCCAAACACGCCATAATGGGTAACCTAGGCATAAACAGACAATCAGTAGTACCATGGCAACCTGCTCAATCAATAAACGGGGCGTCAATAACACGGGCAAAACAGGCTCCCAACCTAGCTCTAGCATCATTTCTGCATACTCTCCGCTTAGGCTTATCGGGTGAAAGACAAACCAGAAAATGATCGGTAGTGCGACCGCTAGCCCACATACAATGCCAAACATCGACATAAAGAATGACTCAATCATCACTAGAGCCAACAATTTTCGCCGCTCCAACCCGGTTGCAATCATGACCGCAAATTCTCGCTGACGTTCTAAAACCATCATTATCAAGGTAGCAAAAACGCCAAAACCGACGATGCCATACAGAATGTACATCAGAAAAATACCGCTCACGCGATCGAGATCGATTTGCTGCGCCATTTCAGGTGACATTTCCCGCCAACTACGCACCACCGCCTGATCGGCATACTGCTGTTGCAACCACTCTTGGATAATGGGAAGTGTATAAATATCGTGGGTGTGGAGTACCCAAGAGGTGACCTGTTGCCCCAAGCCAAATAATTCCTGTGCTTGCCGTAATGGCAAGTAAACAAGCTGGCGATCAATCTCTTTGATTGGGAATTTAACTATCCCAAGAACAGGATAAACCCCAGCGGCAGTTTGCCCTTGATATCCTTGCCCATATAAAATCAGTTCATCGCCTACGTTGAGGTTAAAGTGTTGCGCGACTCCCTCACCAATGAGTACCCCTTGTGCGGTTGCTGAAAAATATTGTCCTGCAGAGATTCGTTGGTTAATTTCTGAGTAGGCCGCTTCTTCATCCGGTGCGATCCCTAGTATCATGACACCTTTTGAACGCTCGCCGTAAGCGGCCAAGGCGTAAGATTCAATCCTTGGTATAATATGAGATATATCGCTGATTTGATTAAGCGCTGAGACAAACTCGTGGTGCCCGGAAATAACATCGTCAATGCTACTGGAGTCTTGATAATCGGGATGCTGTAACTGCAAGTATCCGGTATAAAAACGCGCTGAATTATCGATGTTTTGCGTATAAACGCCCTCTTGCATGGCGCGCATAAAGAGGGACAATGCCAGCGTTAACGCAACAGAGCCTGCCGTAAGTATTGTTCTGCGCTTTTGTCGCCACAGATTACGCCAAGCCAGTTTTATGATCATTTTTACTTCCTAATCTCTTAACGCTCGCATTTGCTGTTGCGAGAAAAAACGTTCTTCAATATCAAAATCAAATTGGGCCATATGCGTTATAAACTCGGTTTTATTGCCGGGTTCATCTGCGGGTGACATCTCCAAACGCGTGGCAACTTTTCGCCCGCCTAGCTCTTTGATGTCAAAAGTACGTAATGTATTCACTAGTTCATCAAACTCATCGTAGAATTCCACTTTGCGCTGTAGGTATGTCTCTGTCGATATCCACAACCTTACTTTGGACCAAACCACAGGCGCGTCTGGTTTCGCGAATGCATCTATCACATACGCCATTTCATCATCAAACGCTTCTGTTTTTAACAGTTCATGCCGATAGTCGACCACAATAGAGGATTGGTTAATTAAATCATCGTTAGTAAAATCGGATCCCATCCAAGATTGGCTAAGCATCGACGGAGCAATTTTTATGACACGTTCAATGCTTGGTATCCAGTTCCACATTTCGCGATAACGTTTTAATGACACCGTTCCCTTATCTTTAGCGGGTGCCGTAATTAAAACCAATGACAAATCTTGCCCTTTCGTCCAGCTTTTCATTGACATTGACCGTGTCCAGCTTGGGCGAATAATATTCATGGTCGCTTCGGTATAACTCGACTCACCGCGCATTTGTGCGTCGGCCAATTTAATGATCTCGAGGGCACTTTGCGCTTGCGCTTGTGCGCCCCACATAACACCAATAAGGACGAGCAGGTGCAATGTACGCTGTTTCATTTTAATCAAAATATCTACCTATCAATTCATTACCAACCAAAAAGTAAGGCCCTCGCTAGCCGTAACATTCTTAACCCTATTCATCAAATTGATCAGATTTTGCTTTTAAACTACGCAGGCTAAAAAAGAACACAGCCAGTAAAAGTACGGAAACCAGTGCCAATGCCACCCATTTCAGCAGAAGAATGAATGCAGCCTTCGTTAAGTAACCATACGACAAACTCACTCCAACTCTAAAGGGAAATCTGGATGATTTTACTTGCCGTGCTATCTCTTTACTCATCAACTTACTCATCAACCCAGACGGGGACGATAGCTGTTCCTTTTCGTATAGAGGCTGTCTTTTCCTCCCTAAATAGAAACGATAAGTGGCAAAGTCCAATTTTGGCATAATCCAGTGACCCAGCACGTATTTAGGATTCACATAAGCGAACCTAAGTACATTGCCACTCTCTTTAATCACGACAAATGACGTTTCTGGGAAGTAATCGGTATTTAGGCTGGTTCCAATATGCACATCTCGACGAGATGCAACGTTCCAAAGTGGAGGCTCTGATGGCCGATAAATCTGGCCATACACTGAACAAATATACGTTTCTATATCGCTCACCATAGCAATTCCAGTTGCTCGAATTAATGTACTACGGTATGCATAGCCCTTATATTCATCGATCTTACTAGCAGCACAGTTCACATCAACAGGTAACGCGTATATTTCATCGACCACTTGATCGATTTTTTTATCTAGAGATCGCACTGCAGCGAGTGCTGCTGCCTCCATTTTTTTTCCACTCGAAGCCATAATATAGTGAAGGGATAAGCTGTATAGCCCTACGATAAGGAGGGACATACTACTAATCAGTAAAAAACGGCGACTAATCTTCATTTTTATCCTTATGCTGTTTTCTTACCAAAACGGCAATAAGCACCGACATCAGAATGACAAAAAAGAAAGAAACAATGACTAAACGCTGCATAAATTGAATAACATCCCACCATACCTTTGCCACTGGCATTGCGGCCACAAGTTGATAAGGGTACTGCGCCGATTCTTGGGTTACTTCTATTTGATGTTTTTGTCCGAGCATAATAGTTGGTACAGTATTGGCTTCACCAAGCCGTGTAAGTAATACGCTTGACTCCCCTTTTAGAGCCCATGAAACATTCACATCTGTTTTTAACGGCTCAATCCACCAGCCCAAAACAATTTCAGGATTTATTATTGCAATCAGATAATTACCACCAACATTAATCCCAAACATTAATGACCTGTCATGGTAGCGGTTAGGATACTGGCTTAGTGCGAGCACCAACTCTCCTTGAAAAACTGACGTAAAAAACGTTTCATTTAGTCGATTTTTAAAAGATCCAAAGTTAGTGCAAAAAAAACCATCTAGATCGTCAGGATCACCAATCGCCAAGGCTCGAATACTCTCGTGACGAAACACCTCCTGGTCGAGCAATATAACCTCTTGTTTCGAACACCCTTCAACGACATCTAACTGATATAAATGCTGCTCAATAGAAGACAACTGCCCATCAATACGAGCAATGGCATCCATTAATTGTTTTTCTACACGGTTATATCCATTCATTACCTGATACAATGAACCTAATATTGCCGTATATAAGAAAATGGCTGCTAGATTATAAAATATACTACGCTTTTTCATTCTGTCATAATCAACAAATTTCCTCATGTCTTAGGCTATGCTACTGCGAATGGCGTTGGTATTCTACCTTGATGCAATGACAATGAGAGATAAGCGCCGCTACATTTCTTAGATACCGCATTAAATTCATTAAACATAAACCAACGCGCTTCTTTAACACTCGACACCATTAAACCAATAAGCAACGATGTGCACACATGACACAGTCGCAGACAGCATACGTTAAGTCACGGTTTTTATTCACAAATGAATGTCAATAATTGCAACAAGGAATGCGATTTAACTCAAAAAGGTGAGAAAAAGACATGAGATGGCCATGTGAATTTGGGAGAAGTATCACTCATTGCTTTTATTGGCGTTTTCATCAATAGCTTAACTGCCGTATACTGCCAACATTAGAATTGATCATGGATAGAACAAAAAAGTATTATGATTAGAGCCTACGCTAAGTTTTCTCACACTTATCCCAAAATACACCAACTTTTACTATTGCTATGCTTATTCATTTTTATATTTAGTGCCTATCTGTTATTGGCACACAACAACTTATCATTTGGGTTTGGGCTGATTAGCATGGTGTTACCACTGACGCTATTCGCAAAAGCATCAGACTATAAAAAGAAATATATCAATTAGATACAACCAGACTCATCGGCTTGTCTTTTTATCGAGGAGGTTATGCAGCCTAGTAGATAAAAAGTCAGCACCTAATGGTTACTGACTCAGTCTAAGTCTTTCCAATGTTAAGGTCGACGTTATGTCAAATTACGCCATTTCTGACTGGTTAAACTTCATCTCATTGACCTCAATCACTTTCAATTGCGCTTCTTCCAGTGCCTCCTCGGCTTTATCCGCTCTCCCATTTGCCATTGATAGAGCATTATTGGATGCTTTGAGTGTCGCCTCAGCCGCTGCTAGCTTCGACTTCAACGCTTCAATCTCAGCTTGTTTAGTCTCGAGTTTTGATTCTTGTGCCTGCAACTGAATCTGCTTCAGTTTTTGATATTCCGTCTGCAAAGACGTCAGCTGACGCTGATGTTGCTCAGATAAATATTTATATTGCTGATTTTGCGCATCACTACTTGATTCGAGTTCGCCTTCTAATTGCTCTATTCGTTTTTGCTGCTCCGACACAGAATTGGACATAACGACGCAATTAACCTCTGCTTTTTTACGTTGCTCCTCTTCATTGGCTAACTGGTTGGTCAACTCAGTGACTTCTTGCTCCAATGCGCTATTTTTTACTTTAGCCATTTCAACTGCGCGCTGCAATTCAGCGTTTGCATTGGCATATTGGGACACTCTTTGTTGGTGAAGCTCTCGTACTTTTTCTGCTTCCTGAACCTTCTCAGCAAGGTGATGTTGTAACTGACTACCAAATAATGCGGCGAGCTGCGAACTCGTTTGATTCAATACCTCATCAATCAATTTCGCACACACTTCCTGCTGACTATCGGCTGTCTCATTGTCTTGTTTCTGCTGTAGTTGTTCAAGCAGCTGTCGTGCTTGGTCAACCTCGCCACCCACGACATGAACCAAGTCTTCGGCGGAAATAGCTCCTAACGGCTTGCCTTGCTCTAGCCACTGTTGCAACTGTCGCTCAAACGCTTCTGACATATCGTTTTTTTTTGTTCGTGTTTTACCCTTGAGTGGTAATGAAATCTTCATTCTCGATCCCTAGCCATAAATACTAAAAGCTACACTGCCCACCTACACCCAACAAATGACGCCATCAATTTTGCGACCAATAAAACAGCCCCTTCTGCCAAGCATCACCCGTTGCAAAATTAATTTCCACTTGAACAGCAAAATATCTCCACGTAAAAGTGGTTTCTATCGATAACCCAGCAAGCGATATTGATGCCTACACTGCTATCTCATATACAAGTCACTGCCATTATTGCCAAGCTAGCTATTCCTGCCTAGGTTAAATGATAACGTTATTAGTTTAGGAGTTATGATGGAATTGCTCACATCTCAGCGCTGCTTCAATGGCGAGCAACGTCGCTATCAACATCACTCTGTCATGTTGAATTGTATGATGACCGTTTCCGTTTTTCTTCCTGAAAAAGCCAGTGATGAACAACGTGTACCTGTTGTGTATTGGCTATCTGGCCTCACCTGCACCGACGAAAACTTTTCTCAAAAAGCCGGAGCACAGCGTATTGCAAACGAGCTGGGAATAGCATTGGCAATACCAGACACCAGTCCTCGAGGCGACGGAATCGATGATGTAAATGATTACGACCTTGGCCAAGGCGCTAGCTTTTATGTTAATGCGACCCACCCGCCTTGGGATAAACACTACCAAATGTATGATTACATCGTTGAAGAACTGCCTATGCTCATAGAACAATTTTTGCCCGTTAATCAGCGACGCAGTATCTGTGGTCATTCAATGGGGGGACATGGTGCACTTACGATTGGATTAAGGAACCCACATCGTTATCAATCTGTGTCTGCTTTCAGTCCAATATGCAACCCAAGTAGCAGCCCTTGGGGAAAGAAAGCATTCACTCACTACTTAGGCAACGATGAAAAGCAGTGGCACCAGTACGACGCTTCACTGCTGATAGACTCTCAGCAAGCCCTATTACCTATTTTGATCGACCAAGGTGATCAGGATGAATACCTAACGACACAGCTATTGCCGAATAAGCTCTTGATTCAAGCCAAACAGCGCTCGGCGCTAACATTTCGTATGCAACATGGTTACGACCATAGCTACTTCTTTATCGCAACATTCATTGAAGAGCATCTGCGTTATCATGCAAGGTTCTTGAACACCTAATCAAAGGTTAATCCCTTGGGATAAATTGGGTTATTTCTCCACTCTGTACAAGGTAACAATCCATACCCGCCGCCTTGGCAGCCTGAGCCCCTAGCCAAGTATCCTCAAAAACGACACAAGCACTCGGTACTAACCCCATCTCTGTCGCTGCTTTAATAAACGTTTCTGGGTGAGGTTTATGCTCTTTAACATCATTCGCGGTAACAATCGCATTAAAGTAATGCATCAGATTATGGCTTTCTAACAATTCTTCAGCATGCTTACGTTGGCTGCCTGTTCCTATCGCTATAGGCTTTTGTTCAGCGTAATGCAGTAGCACTTCATAAGTGGCAGGGATCAACTCGCCTTTGTTTTCAATTGCCTCATAAAATGCGACCTTGCTTTGTATCAGCAAATCAAGAGGAACAGTAACAGACAAGTCCACTTGAATTTTACGTGCTGTTTTATGGGTTGGCGTCCCACCAAGTTGATAAAACCATTCAGGCTCAAACGGAAAGCCATACTTTTCCGCCGTTTTTTCCCATGCCAATAAGTGTGTTGGCATAGAGTCTATTAAGGTGCCGTCCATATCAAAAATGACGCCCTCATACTTATCGAGCTCAATCATTTACGCTCCCTTAAGTTAACCATCAATTATAAATGCTAAGTTCCATTGCATATTTAACTTACCGTACACGAACAAAAAAGCACAGTGATTACTGTGCTTTCCTTATCATGAATACCAGCAAATTAACTACACGACGAACTTTTCGACTTCTTTGGACAAACGCTCGGTCAATGCTGAAATATCTTTCGATGCTTGCAGAGACTGGGTTGATCCTGACGCTGTTTGTTCTGATATTTCATTTATAGACGCAATATTATTGTTCACTTCAGAAGTCACGACCGCTTGCTGCTCCGCCGCTGTTGCAATCTGTAGATTCATCTCTGCAATACGCGCCACTGCTGCTGTGATCTCCTCTAGAGCACTGCCGGCTAGCTGTACTTTTGCAACGCTTTGTTCAGCGAAGTCATTTCCCGTTTCCATTCGGTCAATGGCTTGGGTACATCCCTCTTGCAAACGCTGAATCATCACTTGAATCTCTTGCGTAGAGTCATTGGTGCGTTGTGCCAACGTCCTGACTTCATCAGCAACAACCGCAAAGCCACGCCCATGGCTCCCTGCTCGCGCGGCTTCTATCGCCGCGTTAAGTGCTAACAGATTCGTTTGCTCTGAGATACCACGAATAACATCCAAAATGCCGCCAATATCTTTAGAGTGTTGACCCAATTTATTGATCACCGCTTGCGCACTTCGCATCTCTTCCGCCAAATGCTCAGAACGTTCAACCGCCTCACTGACAATCTGGCCACCCGAGGTCGCGTATTCATCTGACTGCTTCGATGCTTCTGCTGCCAATGCAGCATTTGACGCAACATCATTTACCGTTGCGGTCATCTCTTCAACTGCTGAAGCGATCATATGAATACGTTCTTGCTGGGTAATTACATTTTCACTGGTTTGTTGGCTAACAACACTGCTTTGCTCTGAAGCAACACTTAATTGATGCGCACTATGATTAATCAAGCTCACCGTTTCTTCAAAACGATTTGCAATATTATTCACTGAGTGAGCAATAGTGGTGAACTCATCATTACCACCAATTTCAACACGACTTTTTAAATTGCCATTCGCAATATCTTCAGACGCACGATCTAAACGTTCGATAGCAAAAACAAAACGACGAATCGTAATATAAGCGATAACGACTAGGCCCACAGAGCACAACACCATCACCACCGATAGCATGATGAAGAACTCTCGCGCTAGAGTTCTCGACTCAATATAGCTTTGTTGACCTTCGGCAATGCTAATCTCAATAAAGTTGTTAAGCAGCGTCTGTAGTTGATCAACTTGCGGGTTCAATACCTCTAGTAACTGTTGATTGGCTAAAAAGTAATCCTCTTGCTGTAGGCTAGACAATGTAGGAGTAACGCCAGATTGAAGCACTTGACGCAACACGGTTTCAAAGGCTTGTTTCGCCACCAGCTCTTCTTGCGTCAACTGCACGCTAGACAAAACACCAACAATACGCTCAACTTCAATGACGCTACTATTAACTTGCTGAACATGGTGCGAAAGCGGGTGATCGTGAGCATCCGAGAACGGGCTATCTTCATCATGTTGTAAAGCCAGCAGTAGATGCGATCTAACATGCTCAAGGTTATACGAAATTTTGCTTGCCCCAACAATCTGCGTCATCTCATCTTCTAATAGATGTTCAATAATGTCGCTAGATTGGCGAAGACCACTGATCCCCTCAAAACCCAAAAATCCAATACTACAAACACCGATCAACACGGTGACAATCATACGGTTGGTAATCTTGCTAAACCAACGTGCAACTCTTACAGGGATAGAACTTGAACTACTCATATACTCACTATCTAACATCCATTATTGATAACTCTATAGCGCTCTGACAATTCGCAGAGCATTTAAGGCTACAGAGCGACGTTTAGTCTTAAGGACTAAACAATGGATGTCATTTTATAGTAAAAAAGTATAAAAACGAGAGGTTTATCTATTTTGGGCAATGAAGCTACCTTATTTGTAATTTTCTGTAATACCAGTCACTATCAACGGAATAGCTGACAGTTTTATCTGTTTGAAAACTACCAATGTAGCCATCTAGCTCGACTTGCGTATTCAAATATATATCATCAAAATTCACTTCTTCAGCACACCCTAAATCGGCACCTAAAACCACACCATTTTCTAACCAAGCGCAGTCGTATTGTTGTGTATTCGAGTTATAGTTCTTCTGTTTAGCCAATTCGCTATTACCCTGCACGAAGGTCGCTTCGGACCATACTTCGTCGCTATTCTCATCACTGACGACCACCATACCGCTTCGAACCACACCACCACTAAAGCGCGCTTTATACCAACGACGAGTGGTCAGCTCTTTTCCTTTCACGCGCCCTTCATCTTGAACCCAGGCTTCATTCGAACTTTGTAACAAAGTGTTTGTTTTAAATAAGGCTTGCCCAGATGAATCACGGCTAAACTCGATGTCCGTTAAATCAGCATAACCGCGATAAGGACTGCCATGGCGATAGTACTCATAACGCTCCACACTTGATGTTAAGCGGTAATTGGCCGGCCCACAGGTATAGTGTTTAAGAAAGCCTCTAGATGAGTCATACCCGTTTTCTATACGGGTACTACTAAAATAACGCTGATACACATCAACACGGTAACCCGAGTATTTGTCGGTTGTGCGACGACAATCATTTCCTGATGAAATCTCTATCTGACACCCCGTCAGGGCCACTACCATTAAGAAAGAAATAAAAAAACGCATAATGCTCTCACTACAATCTATTCCCACTAAGTTTACTTCATTTCACCACACTATGTGTCAACACAAGGTGGTTTTGTCGCGCCTTCTCTACCCGCCCTTTTGACTACGTAAAACCACTCACCCTACACCGCAATAAAACCCCAAATGAAGCCGTAAAGTAATAGAATAAATACAACAGCTTACTAGAAAGTGAACTACATTTAGTCGTATAGTTAATGTTAAGCACACATCTTAAATTAATACAGGGATAGCAAATGAAGTACATCGTGCTGGCCATCTTCAGCCTAATGGCACCTTTTATCTCTTATGCAGCAGATAGCGCCGCGCCCATTATTGAAAAACCTGACCATACCGTGATCAGTCATGCGCTATCCATGCACACGGAGCCCAAATATCACGCTGACTTTGACCACTTTAATTACGTTAATCCAGAGGCACCAAAGGGAGGCACTATTAAACTTGCCACCATTGGTACCTTTGACAATTTTAATCGCTATGCCTCTCGGGGTGTCGCCGCCAGCCGCAGTGGTGAGCTTTATGATGCCTTATTTTTGGCATCTGAGGATGAGCTCGGAGTCTACTACCCCCTCATTGCGACCCAAGCCGAGTACAGTGACAGTTGGGATTGGATTGCGGTCGACATCAACCCCTCTGCGCGTTTTCATGATGATATACCTATCACCGCGGATGACTTTGTGTTTAGCTTTGATAAGTTTATGACCGAAGGCGTACCACAGTTTCGAAAGTACTATGAAGATATACGCGTTACAGCCGAACATGCGCATCGACTCATCATCACATTACAAGAGCCCGATAAAGAGAAATTATTCGGCCTACTCACCCTTCCCGTCCTGCCTTCCCATTACTGGGCAGGTAAAGACTTTAGCGAACCCGCCATTACTCCCCCGATTGGCAGTGGAGCATACTACATTGCTGATTATAAGCTCGGGCAACAGGTCACCTATCAGCTCGTTGATAACTACTGGGCAAAAGATCTTCCCGTTAACAAGGGCCGATATAACTTTCAGCAAATCATTTATGACTACTATCGCGATAGCAATGTCGCATTAGAAGCGTTCAAAGCAGGTGAATATGATTTTCGCTCCGAGTCCTCGGCGAAGAACTGGGCCACACTTTATCAAGGACCGCCATTTGAACGTGGCGATATCATCACTGAAACCATCCCACACTCCATTCCGCAAGCCATGTCTGCCTTGGTGTTCAATACCGAACGCACGCTTTTCCAAGATGCCAAAGTCCGCGAGGCACTCGCTTACGCCTTTGATTTTGAATGGATGAATAAAGCCCTCTTTTATGGCCAATACAGCAGAAATAGAAGTTATTTTCAAAGTAGCCCCTATGAGGCTAAAGGGCTGCCAAATGACGCAGAGTTAGATTACCTTGCACCATTTATTGACCAGCTTCCCCCACGCTTATTTACAGAGACGTATAATCCGCCGATATCTGATGGTGATGGGCTGATCAGGAATAACTTGCTCAAAGCGAAATATCTCTTAGAAGACGCTGGATGGGTGATTCAAAATCAGCAACTGGTACATCAGGATACTGGGCAGTATTTTCAATTTGAACTGATGATTTCGACGCCAGATCAAGAGCGTACCGCGCTCCCATTTCAAGCCAATTTACGCCGTCTCGGGATCGATATGCGCATTCGCATGGTTGACTCTGCCCAATTTGTAAACCGTATGCGCAGTCGTGACTACGACATGATCGATCGTGGCTTCAACGCCAACCGTTACCCCGATGGCAGTTTAACCATCGTTTGGCACTCCAATTACATCGATTCAACCTACAACGCAGCAGGCGTACAAGACCCAATTATCGACAGTCTCACCATGACCATTGCCGAGTCGCAAGGTGATGGTGAAGCACTGGCCGCGCTAGGTCCTGCACTCGATCGCGTATTGCAATGGAATTTTTTTGTTATTCCCAAGTGGCACCTGAATGCGTTTTGGGTTGCCTATTGGGACAAGTTTGCTCGGCCATCGCTTCGCGCTGATTATGCGCTCGGGCTCGATACCTGGTGGTCAACGCAAGTTCAATAAGGAGAGCGCATGACAGCTTATATTATTCGCCGTTTGCTGTTGGTCATTCCGACGCTTTGGGCAATCATTACTCTTAACTTTTTTATTATACAAATTGCCCCCGGTGGGCCAGTGGATCAAGCCATTGCACAAATGGAAGGCACGGCTGACGGCTTTAGCGAACGCTTTACCGGATCATCTGGTGATAACCCCAGCCAACAACTGAAATCGCAAGATGATCAGAGCCTTTATCGTGGCTCTCGTGGGCTTGATCCTGAAGTGATCGCTGAAATAGAGAAGCGTTTTGGTTTTGATAAGCCAATGCACGAACGTTACTTTAAGATGCTTTGGGACTATGCACGCTTTGATTTTGGTGACAGCTTATTTAGAGGCAGCAGCGTTATTGACTTAATCAAAGACAGGTTGCCGGTTTCTATCTCGCTCGGTTTATGGACGACGCTAATTATCTATCTGGTCTCCATCCCCTTGGGCATCAGAAAGGCGCTAATGCATAACAGTAAGTTTGATATTTGGACCAGTGCCGCGGTTATCGTAGGCAATGCTATTCCCAGCTTTTTATTTGCCATACTGCTGGTGATTTTGTTTGCTGGTGGATCCTACTTTGACTGGTTCCCTCTACGTGGCCTTGTTTCTGATGATTGGGACACGTTATCGACATTTGGCAAGGTTGTTGACTACCTCTGGCACATGATCCTGCCAGTCACTGCCATGGTTATCGGTGGATTTGCCTCTTTAACACTACTGACAAAAAACAGCTTTTTGGATGAAATCCATAAGCAGTATGTACGAACGGCGCGCGCCAAAGGGCAATCAGAAAAAAGCGTTCTTTACGGTCACGTTTTCCGTAACGCGATGTTGATCATTATCGCGGGTTTTCCGGCGGCCTTTATCGGCATATTTTTTACCGGTTCAATGTTGATTGAAGTTATTTTCTCATTAGAAGGCTTGGGGCTACTCGGTTTTGAAGCAACCATACAAAGGGACTATCCCGTTATCTTTGCAAGCCTCTATATCTTCACCTTACTCGGCCTCGTTCTAAGCATTATCAGCGATTTAACATATACGCTGGTCGACCCTCGTATTGACTTTGAGCACAGATAGGAGCAATTATGACGCCGTTACAACAAGAAAGACTCGCGCGTTTTAAAGCCAACCGCCGTGGTCTGTGGTCGTTCTGGATCTTTAGCGTGCTGTTTGTTCTAAGCCTATTTGCAGAAATATTGGCTAACGACAAACCCATCCTCGTCCGTTATGACAACAGCTTCTATTTCCCTATTTGGGTCTCTTACCCAGAAACGGCTTTTGGGGGGGAATTTGAAACCGAAGCCGTTTACCGCGACCCCTATGTACAAGATCTGATTGATAGTGATGGCTGGCAAATCTGGCCGCCGATTCGCTACTCCTACCAAACCATCAATTATGCGTTACCTGGGCCTGCGCCATTTCGTCCAACCCAAGAAAACTGGCTTGGTACTGATGATAAGGGCCGGGATGTTTTTGCGCGCTTAATTTATGGCTTTAGGGTTTCGGTTCTATTCGGGCTAACCTTGAGCATCTGCTCTAGCATCATTGGTGTGGCCATTGGTGCCGTTCAAGGTTATTACGGGGGGAAAATAGATCTGTTCGGGCAACGATTCATTGAAGTGTGGAGCGGTATGCCACAGCTGTTTATGTTGATCATTCTTGCCAGTGTCGTACAACCCAACTTTTGGTGGCTATTATTGATCACCCTGCTCTTTAGTTGGATGGCCTTAGTCGGGTTGGTCCGGGCTGAGTTTCTTCGTGGCCGTAACTTCGCTTACGTGACGGCAGCCAGAGCATTGGGGGTAAATGATCGCACCATTATGTCGCGCCATATTCTACCTAACGCACTGGTGGCAACGTTAACTTTCATGCCGTTCATTTTGAGTGGCTCTATCACCACACTGACCTCGCTGGACTTCCTTGGCTTTGGTCTCCCTGTTGGGTCCCCTTCTCTTGGTGAATTACTTGCCCAAGGGAAAAACAACCTGCAAGCGCCTTGGCTTGGTCTCTCTGCCTTTTTGGTTCTCTCTATCATGCTAAGTTTGTTGGTCTTTATTGGTGAAGGTGTTCGTGATGCACTTGACCCGCGCCGTGGATATTAAGGAGTCGAAATGTCACACCTTCTCACAATAGAAGAACTCAGTGCCGGATTTAAGAAGGGCGATGAATATAGTGCTGTTATTAACAATGTCTCGCTACATATTGATGCAGGAGAAACGTTGGCACTAGTCGGAGAAAGTGGTAGTGGCAAATCCGTCACTGCCATGTCAATTTTGCGCCTTTTGCCCTCACCACAAGCCCAATACCCTGCAGGGCAGATATTGTTCGATGGTGAAGATACCCTAACAATGTCTGATCGCGACTTGCGCCATCTACGTGGCAATAAAATTGGCGTGATATTCCAAGAGCCAATGATGAGCCTGAACCCCCTGCATACCATAGAGAAACAACTGGCTGAAGTATTAGAAATCCACCAAGGCATGCCTAAGAAAGAGGCCTATCAAAAAGTATTTGACTGGTTGAAAAGGGTCGATATCCGCAATCCAGAAGGAAAAATGAAAGCCTACCCGCATGAGCTTTCCGGCGGAGAGCAGCAAAGGGTGATGATCGCAATGGCGTTGATCAATGAACCCGAGCTACTGATTGCTGACGAACCAACCACTGCTCTTGACGTAACAGTACAAGATCAGATCATTAAATTGATTAAACACCTGCAAAAAGAGATGGGCATGGCCATTTTGTTCATCACACATGACTTTAACGTAGTAAAACGCGTTGCGGATCGCATCGCTGTGATGGAAAACGGCAGTATTGTCGAGACAGCACCCGCTGATACTCTATTTACCGCCCCGAAACACCCTTATACACGTCGCTTGTTAGATGCAGAACCTGACGGGGAAGCCGTGGGGCTTCCTGAGCCACATGACATATTGGTCGTCGATGACCTAAAAGTGTGGTTTCCAATCCAAAAAGGGATATTTAAGCGTACCGTTGATCATTTCAAAGCCGTTGATGGTATCAACTTTACCCTAAGACGCGGAGAGACGTTGGGCATTGTTGGAGAAAGTGGTAGTGGCAAGTCTACGGCTGCCAACGCTATTTTACGTCTCGTCAACAGCAAAGGCACCATCACATTTGATGGCGACCGCATCGACCATTTAGACCGTCAAGCAATGTTGCCCTATCGAAGTAAAATCCAAGTGGTATTTCAAGACCCATTTGGTAGCCTAAGCCCACGCATGTCTGTATCACAAATCATTGGCGAAGGCTTAACCGTCCATCAAGCGCACACAGACGCCGACATTGAAACACTGATTATCAAAGTAATGGAAGAAGTCGGACTGGACCCGACGCTACGCCACCGTTACCCAAATGAATTTTCAGGCGGACAGCGTCAGCGCATCGCTATCGCCAGAGCGATAATCCTGCAACCCGAACTATTGATTTTGGATGAGCCAACGTCCTCCTTAGACCGCTCTGTGCAATATCAAGTGCTGTCATTGTTAAAGCAGCTACAGGAAAAATACCAACTGAGTTATATCTTTATCAGCCATGATCTTAAGGTGGTTCGTTCACTCTGCCATCGCGTTATCGTTATGCGCGAGGGTCACGTCGTCGAGCAAGGTGAAGTAGCGCAAGTCTTTTCGCACGCTGAGACAACGTATACTCAAACGTTATTACGTACCGCTTACGCCTAACAACTAAGCCTTATCTGCGCTAACTTCAACATGGCGAAAACAGTCAGTGGTATGGTCATTTACCATACCGTTGGCCTGCATAAAGGAATAGACTGTCGTCGGACCAAGAAATTTAAATCCGCGCTTCTTTAAGTCTTTGGCCATTCTTTCCGCCAACGGGGTCGTGGTTGGAACCTTATCTAGCGACGGATAGCAGTTATTAATCGGCTTCCCATCAACAAATGCCCACATATATTGAGCAAAACTACCAAACTCTGTTTGTATCGCTATAAATCTCCGTGCATTATTAATTGCAGCTTCTATTTTTGCGCGGTGACGTACAATCCCTGCATCCTGTAATAGCCGCAGCACATCGTCCTCTGTCATTGCTGCCACTTTATCCACCTCGAAAAAATGGAAGGCCTGACGATAATTTTCGCGCTTTTTAAGTATGGTGTACCAACTTAGACCTGCTTGTGCTGACTCTAGCGTTAAAAGTTCAAATAGACGTTGGTCATCATATTCAGGCACTCCCCACTCTTCATCATGGTAAATAACATAATCAGGCTTATTGCAATCAAGCCACCCACAACGATTTAACTGTCTCATTTACACTCCTAACACTTGTCACTTTTTGAAATGAAACTCTGATATTAGACATACCTTCTACATTTCTACACACAAGATAATTGATATGTTTAGCAATGTCTCCTCAACCCGGTACATTACTATGCTAGACCTTTTCTCTGCCTTATGGGATATGAACTACGAGTATTTGCTCAGCGCCAACCAAATTGGCCTGCTTATTCTGTGTTTATTCGGAATTCTCTTACTTGAAAATAGCTTTGTGTTTCTACCTCTTCCGGGAGACAGTTTAGTCATACTCGGAGGTGGGCTTTTTGGACTTGGTGTGATTGGGCCTGAAGTGACGCTCGTCTATTTACCGATAGCCGCTGGACTGGGTGGCCTATTTGCTTATGAGCAGGGTCGCTGGCTTAAGGGCACTCGCTTTATGAAAAAGATAGAGAAAGCCTTACCTGATGACACATTGCCAAAAGCCAAAATGTTATTCGAAAAGCACGGAACATTCGCTATGTTCTTGGCCCGCTTCATTCCCTTCGTTCGCGCCCTCACTCCAATGTTAATGGGTGCGTCCAACGTGAATCGGCAGCGATTTGCCATAGTCAGTTTTCTGAGTGCGTTTTTGTGGGCTGTTTGTTTAGGAATGATTGGCGCGTTTTTTGTCACTACTAACTTATTCGCCAACAATGCTGAATTAGTTACAAAACTGGCTATCACAGTGCCACTACTGCTCTTTATTGGCGCAATTTCAGCGACAGGTTACCGCATTATCAAACAATCTTAATACGCTAAAAAACCGACCACTACCTCATGGTCGGTTGTTAGTTGTTACTGCATATTTAAACGCCGGTGGCATTACCCCACAAATAGACATGTAACTGTGGTAACACTCGCACATTGAACCATTTTTTTGCGATGACTTTATCAACCAGTTGGCGCATTTGCTCAGCCAATTTATCTTGTTCTGGTTCACCCTCTACGTCTAGATTACATGCCTGCAAGTAGAGTGGAAGTTGTGGGTAGTGTTCTCGCATTTGCCCCGCCCACTCAAAGTCTTGATCATCAGCAATCACAATTTTCATGCTGATCTCTGGCCCCTGCTGTGCAGACAATATCACACCATCAAAACGGAGAGCGTCAAAACGCATTTTAGACGAAGGCGGCTTTGGGCTTAACGTTAGATAATCTAACGCCGAAAACCAAGGCGCTGACACACTTCCCTGGGTTTCCATTGCAAACTGATAGCCGCGTTCTTTACCCAGGGCAATTAAGGTTGATAGATCTTGAGTTGCCGGATTACCACCTGATAGGGTAACCAACATTGGTGTATGCTCAGTTAATGCCTCGATACGTGAAAATATTGCCTCTGCACTCATCGGGTGCCACAAATGACGGTTTTTACGCTCAACAGCATGCAAGGTATCACACCAACTACAACGAAAATCACACCCTCCAGTGCGAACAAACACCGTTGGCATGCCAATCAAAGCCCCTTCCCCCTGAATAGTGGGACCAAATATTTCGGATATTTCAATCATGGACGGTATTCTGCCCAAGTTTTTGGCGTTTCAGACACGGCCACCGCACTAATTTCTGGCCAACGCGAGTGACACCACTCGTAAAAGTGCTGGGCTAGACGTTCTGCGGTCGTATTATCTTCGCCAAGAACATCGTTTAAATGGCGGTGATCAATAGCATCGTCAATATAGCATTTGAACTCACTTAACTCGCGGTAATCTCGAACAAAACCGGTTTCGTTTAGCGTATCAGATGCCAGCTCTACGATGACTTCATAGTTATGACCATGTAATCGTGTACACGGGTGCGACTGAGGCAAGCCGTGCAATTGATGCGAAGCTGAAAAAGAAAAGGATTTTTTGATACGGAACATAATGCATTGCTTCCTAATGTAAATAAACAATGCAGCACAATACTCACAGCAACAATCGAATTGATATTAAATCAACCATTGGGTGTTTTTTACCTGGTGCTACGACAGGGCTATAAAAGCGGTGCACAATCTAGCACAATAAATTTGTGCACACCATATACTGCCCCGTGTTCAAAACAAAAAAAGCGAACAATCGCCCGCTTTTCTATCAATGAATCATCCACGTCCACCTACAAGTTCATCAAGTCCTCTAGTAAGTTTTCCGCATCTGAATAAACATAGTCTCTAATACGATCATGCCGATTAATTGAGATATTAGCCTGATGGAACTCCATGCTATGATCTGGGATCAAAATCTCCGAAACATAGCCAATAGCAGTCTCTACATCAGCAAAACTTTTTTTCCCATTGTGGCAGTCAATTTCACACTTAAACATATTCACCTAACCATTAGTACTATTTTTCTTATGTTGTGTAGATATTTATAGCCAGCTCGTCTCCCTTTAGCAACCCCTAGCATTAATAATTACCGCGAATTATTATGACTAACACATCCAATTACAGGAGAATATGCTACGGATTATTACTGCGCCATCACTCATTTGCAATGCCAATGTGATAACCCCATAATTTTACGCAAAAAAAACATCTATGAGAAATCGCTCATTCGACGACTCACTGACCAATACAATAATTTAACCAACAATCCAAAAAAACAAAGACGAAACAACTCAATTACACGCTTGCTACAATGATCACAAAAAAAACTTCTTCATTAACCTTCATTACAAAACCCATAATCTAACTTGCTGTTCCTTCTCAATTTAGTTATTGTGAAACGTGCTGCATACTAAGGGGTAATAAATATGGCTAGAGTAATATTCAACCAAAAAGGTGGCGTGGGAAAATCGAGCATTAGTTGCAACTTAGCGGCTATTTCTGCTCAGTTAGGAAAAAAAACGTTATTAATCGACTTAGATGTACAAGGAAATGCTAGCCATTATTTGGGTTATGACCATGATAGCAATCAAAAGCTGACGATCGCTGATCTACTCAATCAAACCGCTGGCTGGTTCTCAATGGCAACACCCATCATGCACTACCCTCAAGCAACTCAAATAGAGAACCTTTTTCTCATTCCAGCTAGCCCTAAACTCGAAGAAATCGAAAATGAACTCGAGCGACGCTATAAAATATATAAATTGCGCGATGTGATCAGAGAGTTAGAACAAGAGTTCGAGCAAATCTTTATTGATACTCCACCTAATTTTAACTTTTATACCAAGTCTGCGCTTATTGCTAGCAGTAAACTACTTATCCCCTTTGACTGTGATAGTTTTTCCCAGCAAGCGCTCATTACGCTACTCAACAATGTGACCGAGCTGCGAGAAGATCATAACCCCAATCTGATCTTAGAAGGGATTATCGTCAACATGTTTAACGCTCAAGCGAAGCATCCGTCAATAATAGTGGATGAATTGCAGCACCTCAATATTCCGGTACTACAACCCTATATCCCGACTTCAATAAAAATGAAAGAATCCCATTATCAACGTAAGCCCCTGACTCAAAGTGCGCCGAAGCATAAACTAACGCAGGCACTTCATGACATCGCCCAACAATTAGTTTAAAAGTCATACGATGAGTCCGTGAGAGATACACTTAAGTCTGTATCTCTCACACTTCCCACTAGTCTCCACTCTGTCACAAAACCAATAAACCTTAAATTATCAGATACTTATACTGAAAAGGCTTATTACCACCGATTACCGTCACACAGTCTTCAATTTTGTGAAACATTAGTGTCACATTACTTACCTAATCTTAGCCTTGTTCACTTAGATAAGTTCTTGGCAATAACGCCAGACGTTAAAGGATATAATGATGAAAACTAAGGTTATCAGCGCACTAGCACTAGCAGCTTCAATGGCAATTACCCCAGCTATCGCGAACGAAACCATCTCAGTTGTTGGCTCTAGCTCAGTGTCTCCTCTGATGGAAGTCTTCGGTGAAACCTACGCCCAAGCGAACCCAAGCGTATTTGTAGAAGTTCAAGGACCTGGTTCTTCTGCTGGTGTTCGTGCTGCAAATGACGGCTCTGCTGATTTAGGAATGAGCTCTCGTAACTTAAAAGACTCTGAAAAATCAGCTGACCTACAAGAAATCGTTGTGGCACGTGATGGCATCGCTGTCGTTATTCATAACTCTAATTCAGTGAAAGCTTTAGATAAAGCTGACATCACTAAGATCTTCAAAGGCGAAATCACAAACTGGAAAGAAGTCGGTGGCGAAGATAAGCCAATCGTTGCAATCACTCGTGATACCGCATCAGGCACACGTGGTGCTTTTGAAGACATCATGGGCCTAACGAAAAAAATCAAAGATCAAACTGTAAGTGCAATTTCTCCTCGTGCACAAGTTGCTTCTGGCAACGGTCAGCTAAAAACCATGGTAGCAAACAACCCATTCGCTATCGGCTATATCTCGCTAGGTACTGTTGATGACACGCTAACAGCCGTAGAAGTTGACGGTGTTTACCCATCAGTTGAAAGCATCAACGCTGGTGACTACAAAGTACAGCGTCCATTCTTGGTGCTATACAAAAATTCTCTAGTCAATGACTCAGCAAAAAGTTTCATTGACTGGACACTAACGCCTGAAGCTCAAGTTTTAGTTTCAAACAAAGGTTACATCGCTGTTAACTAAATCGCTGTCTATTTTTGACCCGCTCAAGTTTGGGCGGGTTATTTGCCTTTAGGCTTTTGGAGTTACTATGACCATCGCAAGCGATAAGCTGGAACAGTTACGATGCACGACATCTCTAAAGTCGAATGAGAAAATCGACCTCAGAGAGCTCTTCTTCAAGTACCTTTTCCTATCTAGTGCTGCACTAGGTATTATCTCTCTTATTCTTATTGGATACTTTATTTTCCGTGAGGGCTATGCTGCATTTTCTGCCGCAGGCTTTACCGGAATTGTTTTTGGACAAGATTGGCTACCACCTGCACTATTCGGTATTGCCCCAATGATTGTCGCCTCGCTAGTATCAACTGCTGGTGCCGTTATTCTTGGCGTTCCAGTTGGTGTACTAACCGCCATCTTCATTGCTGAAGTTGCCCCAAAAAGACTCGCGAACCTTATCCGCCCCGCTGTTGAGCTACTTGCTGGTATTCCTTCGGTTGTATACGGATTCTTCGGGTTGGTGATTATTGTCCCACTAATCCAGAATATCTTTAATGTCCCAGCAGGTAACACCATTCTTGCCGGAATTATTGTTCTCGCCGTGATGATATTACCTACTGTCATTACCGTCTCCGAGACATCAATTCGCGCCGTTCCTAGTACGTACAAAGAAGGTTCTTTGGCATTAGGTGCATCTCACATGTTTACTATCTTCAAGTTATTAGTGCCCGCAGCTCGCTCTGGCATCATGACTGGCGTTATTTTGGGAATTGCACGTGCGCTGGGAGAGACAATGGCCATCATTATGGTAATGGGTAACTCGCCAGCGATGCCGCAAGGCTTACTTGACTCAGGACGAACGCTGACAGCCAATATTGCGATTGAAATGTCTTACGCAACAGGCCTTCACGCCAGCGCCTTATATGCCACTGGCATTGTGCTATTGGTGTTTATTATGACGCTTAATGGTGCGCTTTTATATCTAAACCGCGAACGTGCGAGATAATGACTATGCTATCAAACTCATTTAGAGATAAATTATCACTGGCCATCATTTGGGGCGCTGCCTCTATTACTGTTGGCTTTCTGTTGTGGGTGGTTTGGTACATTCTGTCCAATGGCTTAGCATATGTTAATTGGCAGTTTATCACTACAAACTACACCTCTATTGGTCAAGAATCTGGCATTTGGCCGATGATTGTTTCAACTATTTATATGGTTGTGGCGTCAATTGGTGTTGCCGCACCTATTGGCATTATGACGGCGATATACTTGACTGAGTATGCCAAAGTTGGCAGTAAAGCCGTTAAGATCATCCGTTTTTGCACCGAGTCGTTGGCGGGTATTCCGTCGATTATCTACGGCCTATTCGGTATGACCTTCTTTGTCGTCGTAATGGGCTTTGGCTACTCCATTCTATCTGGTGCTTTGACGCTGAGTATTTTGATTTTGCCAGTTATTATTCGTACTACCGAAGAAGCGCTTATGGCTGTGCCACAAACGTTTCGTGAAGGCTCCTACGCATTAGGGGCTTCAAAAATCTATACCATCTGGAAGTTAATTTTACCAAGTGCAATGCCAGGTATTGTTACTTCTGTCATCCTTAGTATTGGTCGTGTTATCGGAGAATCCGCACCGGTGTTTATGACCGCAGGTATGGTTGCACGTATTCCCGGCAGTCTATTTGACTCTGGGCGTACGCTAACCGTTCATTTGTACAAGTTAACAACAGAGCTTTACACCGTGCATGAGTGGCATCAAGCCTATGCGACGGCAACAGTGCTTATTGTTGTTGTACTGATGATAAACCTTATTACCAAACTGATTGCGAACCGATTCAATACTGCGACCTACTAAGAGACTTTAACCATGAACAAATTTGATATTGAAAACCTAGACCTATACTACGGCGAAAACCAAGCGCTAAAACATATTTCATTGCCGATTCCATCACAAAAAGTGACCGCCCTAATTGGTCCGTCTGGCTGTGGTAAGTCAACGCTATTGCGATGCCTTAACCGTATGAATGACCTCATCGAAGGGGTGAAAATCTCTGGCAAGCTAACCATGGACAACGAAGATATCTATGGAAATATCGACGTTTCACGCCTACGCATTAAAGTCGGTATGGTATTCCAAAAGCCTAACCCGTTTCCAATGAGTATTTATGACAATATTGCTTATGGCCTGCGTGCCCAAGGTGTAAAAGACAAAAAACACTTAGATGAAGTTGTCGAGAAATCACTGCGCGGTGCGGCACTCTGGGATGAAGTAAAAGACCGCTTGAAATCACATGCATTTGGGCTTTCAGGTGGGCAGCAGCAACGACTATGTATTGCCAGAACCATTGCGATGCAACCAGACGTTATTCTAATGGATGAGCCAACATCGGCCCTCGACCCAATTGCGACCAAGAAAATCGAAGATCTCATGGAAACGCTGAAAAAGGATTTTACGATTGTTATTGTGACCCACTCAATGCAGCAAGCTCGTCGCATCTCAGATCGCACTGCGTTTTTCCTTATGGGTGAGTTAGTCGAACATGACGAAACAGCAAATATCTTTAGTAACCCTCAAGATGAACGTACTCTTGGCTACGTCAATGGTGACTTTGGTTAATTTATTCGTAACGCTTTGCAGTATTGAGCAACATCGCTCTCGCCAGATTATTCCAATAAAAAGATAAGCGATGGTATTTTTGCCCCCTTTCCTAGATTGGGGGCTTTTTTTACATTAGCGGCCTTGCATAATATCGCCGAAGGCTGGCGTACATTAGGGGAACTTACATCCAACATACGAGTCTTAACACTACACCCCAACTAACAAACCAAACTCATGATACCAACCAAGCCAATTATTCTATCTTGCCTTATTGCACTCGGTGGCTGTACAACAACCACGATGACTCCCAGCGTGTCTGAGGCTGATCTCTTGCATCATAACTGGAAGCTCGTTGAGATTGATGGTGAAGTCGTTAACGCCTCTCACCAGCTCAATCACCCCCACTTAGAAATTGGCGAAGCAATGAACAGCAATGGCTTCAGCGGTTGCAACAACTTCATGGGTAAAGCAGAGCTCGTCGATGACAAGTTCAGGATTGAGCAACTACTCTCAACAAAAAAAGCTTGTGCAGAAAGCATGATGCAAACAGAAAGCAAGATGTTGAAAACGTTAGGCTCGTGGAGTGAGATTATAATTAATGATCAATTATTACAACTTAAGGGAGAGCATTCTGTTACGTTTGAGCTCAGTGACTGGAAGCTTTAAAAATCGACACGACACTAAACTTTTTTAAGTAATTACAATGTGAAATTGTTATGACATGACCCTAGTCGCAAAGTTATCAATAGGTCATGAAATTGTCGGCCTTTTGCCTTAGTATCTGTGCACAAAGTGCGAACTAACTAACAGTGATGATCATGCGAAGTGCGACTCAACTCCCTGGGCAGCGAGACAACCTGTTTTACGACCCGTTTAAAAAGTGGCCGACTATTTTTCATTTTTCAGTTTTCACCTGTGCGACAGTTAGCTTTATATTCTATAACCTCGATCTTTCCCGCTTTCTTACACTTAGTACGATAGAGTTTATTTTCACTACTTGGTTAACGCTACAAATGGTATTACTACTGTGGGGCAGTATACTTAAACTCCGCGCACGAAACATATGGTATAGAAATTATCATATAGGCAAAAGCCTACTTACCCTTCTCTGTTTTATTGCACTAAACCTCTTATCATTTAATGTTTATCATTAGCCTAATAAAGACAACGGCCTCCTAGCTTTAGCTAGTCAAATGAGTATAAAATACCCATTGCAAGCACGCATCATCTCAGCAAAGCATGTAAAGAGATCTTCTTTGCTTTTTTAACGCTAAGGATACGGTATGCGCTCAAAAAAACTCACTCTCCTAATTACACTGATATTGCTCTTTCTTCTTTGGTTAACATTTGATCTAGGTAGCTTATTCACTCTAGAAAATGCCAAGCTACAACAAAACAATTTACATCACTTTATTACTGATAAACCCATTATTTCCGGGCTTAGTTTCTTTGTTGTCTATATTATCATTACAGCCTTATCGTTACCTGGTGCAGTAATCCTAACACTGTTAGGTGGTGCACTGTTTGGGTTTGGTTGGGGGTTAGTTATCGTCTCCTTCGCGAGTACCATAGGTGCCACCATCGCTTTTCTATTTAGTCGTTTTCTTCTGCGCGACTGGGTGCAAAACCGTTTTGGCGATCGCCTTGATACAATCAATGCCGGAATAGAAAAAGAAGGCACTTTCTATCTATTTACGCTACGGCTCATCCCCATCTTTCCCTTTTTCATTGTTAACCTGGTGATGGGATTAACCCCTTTTAAGGTCCGTGACTTTTACTGGGTTAGTCAAATCGGTATGCTGGCTGGAACGGCGGTCTATGTTAATGCTGGTATCCAACTGGCAGAAATCGATTCCTTGTCTGGCATATTGTCTCTTCCCCTCCTCGCCTCCTTTGCTCTACTCGGCATATTCCCATTAATCGCCAAACGGGTTATCTCTATGCTTAAAACCAAAAAGGTTTATGCCGAATGGACGAAACCGGCGCAATATGACACCAATATCGTTGTCATTGGGGCAGGTTCAGGCGGTCTCGTTTCTGCCTATATTGCTGCAGCAGTCAAAGCTAAGGTTACACTGATTGAAAAGCATCGCATGGGTGGGGATTGTTTGAATACCGGCTGTGTCCCGTCAAAAGCCCTTATTCGCTCCGCACACGCTTTTAGGGCGTGCCAAGAGGCCAAACAGTTTGGCATAAATAACGCAAACATTAGTGTTGATTTTGCAGCAATCATGTCTCGTATACAGCAAGTAATAACAAAAATTGAGCCTCACGACTCAGTCGACCGCTATCGCGGTCTTGGCGTTGACTGCATTCAAGGGGAGGCAACGATACTCTCACCTTGGGAAGTCGAGGTAAACAACCAACGCATAATCAGCAAGAACATTATTATTGCAACAGGAGCCAAACCCTTAGTACCACCTATTCCAGGACTGGATACCATCGACTACCTAACCTCAGACACAGTATGGGGGTTACGCCAACAACCTCAGCGTTTGTTAGTGTTAGGTGGCGGCCCTATTGGGTGCGAACTAGCGCAGAGTTTTAGCCTCTTAGGCTCAGACGTAACATTGGTTGAAATGGCAGAACAGATTCTGATCCGAGAAGATCCAGAAGCCGCTGCATTAGTCGCGAAGCAAATGCAAAAGGATAGCGTTCAATTACTTACCAACCATAAAGCCAGTCGGTTTGGTCATGATGATAAAGGGCAATTTGTTGAGTTAAATCACAATGGCAACACCCGTATCATCTACTTTGATAACGTTCTGCTCGCATTGGGCCGTTCAGCCAATGTGGATGGCATTGGGTTAGAAAAGCTTGGGATTGAACTCACAGACAGAAAGACCATTATGGTAAATGACTACCTACAAACGAAGTACCCCAACATTTATGCGGTCGGAGACGTGTGTGGTCCTTATCAATTTACGCATGCCGCCGCTCATCAAGCCTGGTATGCCGCAGTAAACGGATTATTCGGTGCGCTAAAAAAATTCAAAGTGGACTATCGTGTGATGCCTGCTGCCACCTATACCACACCTGAACTCGCCAGTGTGGGGATCAGCATACAACAAGCAAAGGAGCGGGGCATTGAGGTTGATGTCATCTGTTTTGATCTTGATGATCTCGACCGAGCTATTACCGATGGTGAAGATGTTGGCTTTATAAAAGTGATAACACCAAAAGGAAAAGACAAAATCCTCGGGGTCACCATTGTTGGGCATCGCGCTGGAGAGTTGCTTGCTGAGTTTACTCTCGCGATGACACATGGGCTTGGGCTCAATAAAATATTAAGTACTATCCATCCCTACCCGACCATGAGTGAGGCGGTAAAATATACGGCTGGCGCATGGAAAAAAGCCAATGCACCGCAAGGCGTATTAAGGTATTTAAAACGCTACCATGCATGGCGACGAAGTTAGGTTATCCGTCAATTCCTTATACCAATAAGGCAACAGCATATAGTGCATATTATGCCACAAATGGTGAACGCTTTACCTAAACGGCGTTCACCATTCTTTCTGCAATTTTCCGTCCTTATCCCTTTAGTTCAATCATTTAGCAAACAAATAATCTCAAAGTGTTAGTTTCGCCGCCCCTATTCACGACCAACAAAAACGCTACACATTGAAGAAACTGTACAATATCGAACCAGTTAACTGCGATTTTTATACATTTATCTTGCATAACTAACCATAATTGGTAGTATCAACTCAACGGTTAACAATGCAGATTATCAGCATGAGTATTCAAGTAAGTGACATTAATAAATCCTATGGCGAACACCAAGTTCTACATAACATTAGCTTTAAATGCGAAGCTGGCAGTACTTTAGTCCTACTTGGACCAAGTGGAGCAGGTAAAAGCTCGTTACTGAGAATTTTGAATCTACTTGAATATGCTGATAGCGGTAAATTAGCCATCAATAACGATCAATTTGATTTCGCCATCGGCATTAAGGAACAACAAGGCCAACAGCTCAGAACTAAAGTTGGTATGGTGTTTCAACAATATCACTTATGGCCTCACAAAACAGTGCTTCAAAATCTCATTGAAGCGCCAGTAAAAGTACTCAAATTACCACTTGAAGAAGCAAAAAAAGAGGCCTCAGCTTTGCTGGATAAACTGCAGCTGAATGACAAAGCAGATGCTTGGCCACTGCAGCTTTCAGGTGGTCAACAGCAAAGGGTTGCCATCGCTCGTGCATTAATGATGAGACCTGAAATATTACTGTTTGATGAACCAACAGCAGCACTTGACCCGGAAATCACTAATCAAATTGTTAATATTATTCGTGATTTGAGCAACACTGGCATCACCCAAGCTGTAGTGACACATGAGGTTGATTTTGCTAAAAAAATCGCTTCTCATGTTCTCTATTTGGAAAATGGAAAAATTGTGGAGTTTGGCGATCATCGTGCTTTTACTGATCCGAAAACCCAGCAATTTGCAGATTACCTGTCTCACTAAGAACGCAAGGAATATAAGATGAATAAAACTGTATTGGCATTGGTACTGGGGCTGGCAGCAACCACAGCAACAGCAAAAGAAGAAATCAAATTTGTAATGGAAGCGACATATGCACCATTCGAATATATGGATGAGAACAATCAAATCCAAGGTTTTGATGTCGATCTTGCCAACGCGCTATGTAGCGAGCTAGAAGTCACTTGCTCATTCCACAATCAAGCGTTTGACAGCCTAATTCCAGCCCTACGTTTTAAACGTTATGATGCTGCGATTTCAGCAATGGACATTACCGAGGCACGTCTAGAACAAGTTGCCTTTACCGATGCTTACTATGACAACGCGGCGGCTTTTGTCTCTATCAGCACTGACAGCGTAGAAGGTAAGCGTATCGGGGTACAAAACGGCTCGACTCACCAAAGCTATCTACAAGAACAAATGAAAGATGTCGTTGCCGTCCCTTACGGTAGCTATCAAGATGCATTCATTGATATGCAAAATGGCCGTATCGATGCGATCTTTGGTGACACTGCCGTTGTTGCTGAGTGGTTCCCAAAAAATGACAAACTGAGCTACGTTGGCGAGCCTGTGACAGACACTGCATACTTTGGCAACGGCTTTGGTATCGCGGTCAATAAAGACAACCAAGCGCTAGTTAAACAGCTAAACCAAGCACTGGAAGCAGTAAAAGCAAATGGTACCTACGAGGAGATCTTCGTTAAGTACTTTGGCAACTAATATGGAGTTATCAGGCTATCCTTTAACATTAGTCTCTGCGGGCTGGGTGACCATCCAGCTCGCCATGGTGTCACTGTTGGTTGGCCTCTGCCTTGCACTTCTTTTTGCCGCTGGTGAACTCAGCAAATGGAAGCTAATTGCTTGGCCGACCACCTTAATCGTCACCATGCTACGTGGCTTACCTGAACTTTTAGTGGTTTTATTTATATTTTTTGGTACCACGCACGCAATATTTTTGCTAACGGGGCAATTTGTAGAAATCGACCCTTTCTGGTCTGGTGTTATTGCCTTAGCACTGATTTTTGCAGCTTACGCTTCGCAATCAATTCGTGGTGCACTAAAAGCTGTGCCGAGTGGGCAGTCTGAGGCAGCTTACGCGCTCGGCTTTAGTAAGACATCTGCGTTCTTTCGTTATGTACTCCCTCAAGCGGTGCGCCACGCACTGCCTGGTCTTACTAACCAATGGCTGGTGCTACTGAAAGATACCGCGCTCGTTTCACTCATTGGTGTTACGGATCTGATGAAGCAAGCGCAATTAATTTCTAGTGCGACTCATGAAAGCTTTACATGGTATGCCACTGTTGCCGGCATTTATCTTGTCATTACATTAATCAGCCAGAAACTGATAAAACGTATATCGGTAAAATTTGAACCGCCCGGACAACAAAAGGCAAACGCATGAAAGAAGAGCACTTAGGACAATTATTTAGCGGACTTCTCACCAGCCTAGAGCTTACTGTCTTTTCACTCATTTTTGGCTGTATCTTAGCACTGCTGTTTACATTAGCTTTAATTTTAAAGACACCAGTGATGTCGTGGGGCGTAAAAGGCATAATCACCCTATTTACAGGCACACCACTCTTAGTGCAGATATTTTTGGTTTACTATGGTCCGGGGCAATTTGAACTGATCCGAGAAAGTTTCTTATGGACGTGGTTAATGCAACCATGGTTTTGTGCCATGCTTGCGCTAGCTCTAAATACAGCGGCCTATTCAACCTTGCTGTTTAAAGGCGCCTTCGATGCGATTCCCAACCACCAGTGGCAAGCCTGCCAAGCGTTAGGGATGGGTACACGACACTCACTGCAAATCCTATTACCCTATGCGATTCGTCGTGCAATTCCCGCCTACTCTAATGAAGTCATTTTAGTTTTTAAAGGCACTTCGTTAGCCAGTACAATTACCATCATGGATCTGATGGGGTATGCACAACGCATTAATGCCCAGACCTACGACACCATAACCGTGTTTGGTATTGCAGGTCTCTTCTACCTTGCCGTAAACGGGCTATTAACACTCCTCTTTCGCCAGCTTGAACGCAAGGCTCTGGCTTTTGAAGCACAAGCATAATCAATACACTGGCTCTTCGGAGCCAGTTTTATTAACAATCCCACGCGACACACTAGGTTAATGAATCATGCCGTTTCACTACGCCAAAATCACCGAGAATGGCATAGGCCGACGGAACCATGAACAAGACCAATAACGTTGATGTAAAAATACCAAACACAATAGAAATCACCATTGGTTTGATCACTTGAGCCTGCAGACTGGTTTCCATTAATAGGGGTAACAACCCAGCAGCAGTAGTCAACGATGTCAGAAATACCGCACGAAAGCGTTCACGACTTGCCTGTACCACCGATTCATAAATATCATCTCCCTTATCCAAGTGGTGCCTTATATATTGAACCAACAAAATAGAGTCATTCACCACCACCCCCGCAAGAGAAACAAACCCCATAACACTTGGCATGCTCAATGGGTAACCGAGCAACCAATGCCCCCACAAAACGCCTATCAAGGCTAAAGGAATCGCTAATAAAACAATGAAGGGTTCAAGATAACTGCGGAACTGAAAGCTAAGAATAACAAAAACGCCGAAGATACCCAGAGCAAACCCTGTTGCCATCGATTGGCCAGTTTCTGCCGTATCTTTTGCTGCTCCTTCAAAGTTAAAACGCAACCCCGGATAATTCTGCAACAGTTGCGGCTGAAGCACTTGACGAAACTCGCGTAACACTTCTGCGGAACTGACTATCGATTGACGCACGTCTGCAGATACCGTTAAGGTTCTCAGTCCATCAATACGTTGAATACGTACATAGTTTCGCTGATAATCTAAGGTAGCGATAGACGCCAAAGGCACTTGCTCACCGGAATTTAATACGATAGGAAAACGCATTAACGCTTGCAGATCACCAATACGATCTTTGGCTAACATCACTTGAATTTTGATATTTTCAGGACCAATCTGTATTTCGTCCGCCGTTTGGCCATAATAGCCTGTACGTAATTGTGACGCGATCATCTGCCCATTAACCCCAAAGCTCTCCGCTCCAGGTCTGAGTGCGATACGAATTTCAGGTTTACCCATCCGCATATCATCCAACACACCACTTACCCCATTAAAAGAGCTTATAAATTGCTGTGTCTCAATGGATGCTGACTTTAACATGTCTAAATCATCATGCTGCATGCGGATCTCAAGATCTTTTCCTCCCGGTCCCATTGCTGGCTGCTTAATGGATAAATTTATCGGCATGGATAAATCACTTGTCGCGTCTTCCCATGCATCAACAAAATCATCAATACGGGTATGCCTTACCTCAGCACTGAGCAAATCTAGGCGAACTGTCGCGATATGCGGGCCTCGCTCATCTGCATCGGCATTATAGTTATACTGTTCAGTGATGTGTAAAACGAGTTCTCGACCTTGCTCTGCGCTATCAGATAAGCGTTGTCCAACGATTTTAGCGCTCTGTACCAACTCTGAAACCACGCTCTCTGTTTGTGACAAGCTAGAACCGGGTGGCAAAATAACTCGAGCTTCAATAACATCACCGTCCAGCTCAGGAAAACCAACAAACTTGACCGCCCCCCCCGCTAACAGCGCAAAAGAAGCAAAGAGTAATCCGATCACCGTGCCAACAAAGCCATAGCGCCAACGAACAACCGTGGTCACCATGGTGACAAATTGATAGTTGCGAAAGACCTCAAACCGACGCAAAAAGCGCGCTTTAAGGCTTCGCCGACGTTTGGTCGACGTCGCTTTCTTTTGCTTCGCATGGGAAAGGGAGTGGTGTAAATGATTAGGCAAAATTAAGAAGGCTTCCACCAAACTCAGTGTCAGCACTAAAATAAGCACTTGCGGCACGACACGCAGTACCGCGCCCATTTCACCCTGTATAAAGATCAAACTGCCAAAAATACAGATTGTCGTCAGATACGAAGATAACACCCCTGGCATGACTTTCTTCACGCCATTGAGCACTGCGTCAGGGACCGGCTGCCCCTTATCAATATGCGATGCGATGGATTCAGAAATAACGATAGCATCATCCATCATAATACCGATAGCCATCAGCAAAGCCACCAGCGACATAATGTTGATCGACAAGCCAAACGCTGCCATTAAATACATACTGCCAAGAAAGGCCACTGGCAGACCTGCCGCAACCCAAAATGAATAGCGAAAACTAAAAAACACCCACATAACAGCAAAAACTAAAATGACCCCTTGCCCACCATTTCTCACCATCATCGTGAGGCGGTCCCACAAAATAGAAGAAAGATCATTGGTCAACACCAGCTCAACACCTTGCGGCGCTAATGCACTCTCTGCAGCAACAAACTCTGCCACGCGCTCTTTAACACGCAGCGCATCATCCGCTTTATTTTTACTTACCCGTAAAATGGCGGAAGGAGTAGAATTAAATAGGGTTTTCTGTTCATCCAGTTCAAACCTATCGGTGATTTGTGCAATGTCTGCCAACCGGATAACACTGCCATCGCTACCTGCACCTACAATTAGCGTGCCCAACGTTTCAGGGGTAACTTGGCGGGCATCGAAACGCAACAAATAATTGCGCTCTTCCAGCTCCAAATTGCCACTAGGTAAATTGATATTTTGTTGGCTAACTATATTGGCGATGTCACCAGTATTCATGTCCAACTGGCGAAGCGCGGTAGGATCAATTTCAACGCGCAATTGATGGTCAGAAAAGCCACTAATATCAACCAACGAAACGCCGTAGTCTAGTTTTAAGGTACGTTTCAATGATTCTGCATAGGCTTTTAACTCAGGCATTGGCATGTCAGCTTTAATCGCGACATCAATGACAGGTTCATTCCAATCCAGTTCACGCACAATAGGCAACTCAACTTGGCTTGGAAAGTCGTTAATCGCACCAATTTGGGTCTGCACATCAACGAGCATTCGGGAGACAACATCAGCACTCGTTAACTTAATAATCATTGACGCAGAGCCTTCTACGGCTTCACAACGGGACTCCACAATATTTGCAAGCCCATCGATGGCGTCTTCCATGCGCATACAGAGACTCTGCTCAACTTCTTGCGGTGAAGCGCCAGGATAGATCACTGATGCGAGAATATAAGGCGGCGCGAACTCCGGAAATGTTTCACGCTTTAGTGTCGGTAATGCCGTCAGACCAATAATAATCAAACCAAGCATTAATAGATTAGCTGCCGTTGGGTGGCGAGAGAAAAAACGTATCATTGTTCCGCCTTCACCTTAGCATCTGAGATACGATCCAACGATGTTTGGGGCGCATCGATACGCAGCAACATGCCTTCAACGGCTGGCAGCAAATCATTTAGCACTAACCGATCACCCTCCTTCACGCCAATCTCCGCGTCCGGCAAACTCTCAATAGCGACCAAACCATGTTGACGAAACTTAACTCTCACTGTTTCAATGACCAACTTACCATCGCGATACAAGTAAATCCGATCGCCGTGAATCGCGCTTTCCGGCACAACAAGGTGAGGCTGGGCACGTCCTTTAAATCTCGCTTCAACAAACATACCATTCACTAAAGCTGGAGCCTGTGATGAATGAACCTGACGTAAATCCTGCTCAACGTCTAAAATAATGCCCACTGTCGCTTGATTAGGATTAACGCTTTCACTAATACGCGACACATCCGCTAGCCACTCTTGATGGAGCTGCCCGCTAGTGAAGACAACGGTCGCGGTTAGGTTATCACTGCTCGAAAAGGGTTCACTGTGGTTACCAAGCGACGCGGACAATATCGCCATATCATGCATTGCGACTTGTGCAACAATTTCAACGGCGTCGATACCGTGTGCAATCATCATCACCTGTTGCAAGTTCACCACTTGATCTTGTTCGATATTGACCTCTGCGATGCGTGCGTCATAGGGCAACACTATTTCGGTCTTGGCCAATGATCGCTTTGCCTCATCAACACGTGATTGGTTAACCGATGCCTGCGCCTGCAACACCTTACGCTCACTCGGCAAAACAAATAACTGACTTTCTAGATCTTGCACCGTTCGCTGGCTAGACAATACCGTTTGTTGTTCTCGCTCAACCTCTGAAGGAGAGAGCAAACCTCGCTCTAATAAGTTCTGTTTCCTTTCCAGCTCATGCTGACTAATAACGAAACGCTGCTTTTCCAGTGCTAGCTGCTGCTTAACATTTTTCTCTTCTTGCTTCAGCTTAGTCAGTTGCGCTTGCGCTGAGCGTAAATCTGCCTCAGCTTGTGCCAGCTTCAATTGATAATCTAGAGGGTCAATCCGAACAAGTACGGTACCTGCATCGACTAATCGCCCTTTTTCTAACAGTGGTGATTTGTACACCACCCTTCCTGATACTTCAGAAATCCCTTGCCAAACAACCTTAGGGGTAACACGACCAAAACCCACCACCTCCGGCGCTAGCTCCACAGGTTGCAATAACATGGTTTCTACGAGACGACCACGGTTTTCCGCTGGTTTTAACTCTGGAGATGAACGCAGCTTTACCGCCAAAAACAATATCACTATCCCGACAACCAATGTTGGAATCACTAACAGCTTGTCGCTTCTCTTCATCATCGCCCTCAACATGGCCATTGTGTTAATTACCAATTTTTAATCTTATTTTACAGGATGATACACCTGTTTACGCCCAGTATCATCCACGATTTAAAATAAAAGTGACGGGGACAATCTACAGAAACAAAGTGACAAATAAAGAAATCAAAATAACCTGAGAAAATAGCGAGGCCGCCATCGCGAAGAGAACTTAGGGTTCCAAAATCCGACGACTGCCTAGCCATATAACAGGCTTGCACCGTTGATGGAGTGCGCAACAGGTTAACTGAAACAAGTCAGTAATAATCAGCTAAACTAGCGCTTGAAGTTGAGTTAGCATCGACCTTTCTTTGCTTGCCCTGGGGGACAGAAATCGCCATAAGAGCCATCGCTATTTTTAGTACTCACCTTTACTTTTACATCGTCCACTTCACCCTCTACGCGCGTCAACTGACAACCATTTAAGCTGAAAAGCGCACAGATTAGTAGAATAAGCATTCTATTCATCATTCAAGATCATCTCTATATTACTGTTTCTTTAATAGTAGTAGAGAGTTTACCCAGTGAGGAAAAAGCCGTCGCATCATATAGAAATGGGGGCAAGAAGGTCGGCATTAAGCACACGATAACTGATGTAATAAACAAAAAAGCCGCTGATAGCGGCTTTTTACTGTAAGGTATCCAATGATTCCCTTTTCGGTATCACTAGCAGAAGACAACACCTTTAAAGTTCACGACGCAAAGTTGTTCATTCTTTTGAGTCAAACCAATCCAAGGTTCATCAACGATGCCACCAGAAATTCGTCCACTGCCCGACTCCGGTGTAGGCACGAACAGTTCACCAACAGACGTTTTACGCAATTGGTATTCACCTGAAGTAACAAAGTAGCGATTTGCCACCAATTCCGACTTATCTACTTGCAATGTATCCATTGAATTAGCAGAAACCGAGAGCGTAAATGCCGCTAGCATCAAGGTAAGTATATTTCTCTTCATAACTCATTCCTCCCAGAAATACTAAACACATCCCTTTCATATTTAGATTACCCCAAAATCACCACATTGCAACACAACATGGCACTTATTGTTGATGTTTTTACAACCTGAATACAATTTAATGCTAGTTCATTTATCACAGCAATTAATGCACCCAAACCAAAACTTACCGTGAATGACTCCACGTGAGCAAACATCAAACGATGTAGATAATTATATACACATCGTCACAACCACCACACTAAAGGCGTGATACATTCACCAATATTATTACTCCGCACCTGCCTTAATTGAGATTATTGCGAAGATCTTCTCTCCTCTGCTTGATTCAAAAGCTGACGATTAGAAATTCATCTTTATCTACATTGATAGGTAATGATAGCGTTAGGTGCATTGCAGTAGCAACAGATCGCACGACATAACATAAATAACATAGTGAAACGGTTCTAATATAGAGTAATTGAAGTTCAAGCAGCTCTATATCATGTTGTGGAGGTGGGTACATAGAAAAAAAGGTTGACAGCAATATATTCATGAAAATGACAAAGCAGTCAAATTTATGGTCACCGCAATAGCTGTAAATGAGGTTTTCCCTTCCTTTAGAGCAATACAGTATTATTTCTAGCTTTTTCTTATATCAGATAAATTACAATTTACTATTATTTAATCTCCCCAGTGTTAAAACATGATAAAATTATAAAGAAATATTACAACACTTTATTTAAAAGCATAACAGCAACTTTGCTATTCATCCGTTAAAGGGCCTACTTATCGCCATACATACTATACCAAGCATCAAGCAGCTCTTTACCATAAATCACTTCAGTCTGCAGGTGCATAACAAGAAGCACAGCGGCCATTACAAAACAAATGATGTTAAACCATAACAAGCATTTTTTTCTTACATCATCATAAAAAAACAGATTAATGAAAACCAATAAAAATGGGTAGCTGAGCAGCAGTAAAAGGAATGCCCCCAGATAACTCGATATCGCCATTTGTGTCATACTAAAGCACCGTAGAATTAATTATGATGAAAGGCTAATACAACCACACCCTTAAGTATATTCAAGCAACGTCTTTCATTCACTTTTTCGAGCCTGCTAACACGCTATGTAATTCACCTCTCGCAATATTTGCCGAGCATGCGCTTCCAGCACTCGTTGCAATTAGCCGAGTTTATTCTTATCTGTAGACAATAACGATTTAAATTTCAGCAGTAACTCCTTTCTCACCATCGATAGCCTTAATGGGCGCTCTCCCAACCAAGGCAACGGACGTAACATTTCCATCGTACGCAGACCTAAACGTGCGGTGAGCAAACCAACACCGAGCCCTTGCCCTGCCCGAACCGATATTTTGCCAGTAAGGTCCATCGACAACATATCCATACTCGCATCAATGGCAATCTCTGACGCGCCAACTAATGCCATATTTCGTATGAGCATTTTGAGCATGGCTAGACGTGAAACATAACTCAACTCGACGCCATATATACGGCTCAAGCCATTTACCATCGCCAAAGCTCGCCATGCAACCAACAGCATATCCGCCGTTGCTAACGGGCTCACCGCTACCATCATGCCGGCCTCTCGAGCATGTTTCGCGACTAAAGCTTTAGCGTGTTCATCCTGTACGCTAAGTACCATGCTATCGAACATCTCCAGCACTTCACGGTCATTGTGAGTGCCCGATAAGGCATGCAGCCAGCGATCATATCCCTCGCTGTGTTTACCACTCTGCGTCATTAACTGCTGACAAAACCCTTTCGCTTCGCCTATACCGTCGTTGGCCAGTAAACGCTCCCCGACTTCTCGCTCATGCTGGCGACGCTTCAAGTGGCGCAAATACCAAGCTTCTTTCACTATCGCACTAACACCCAATACAGCAACACCGCCAATCAGTCCACTCCAACCCAGCGAGAGCCAATCTCCTTGGCTAATTGACGTGCTAATGTTGGTCACGGTTTGCCCTGCGACTAAACCGATAAAACTGACCGCTGCGATACGCCATCCCCAACGCTTGTTCTTTTTTTGCACTGTCAGCACATTTGTTAGCTGCTCTTCTGCTGCAGTTGTCGTTAACTCAAAAGGGGCTGTGTCATCAAACAACGTCTGAGCCGTTAGCGGCATGTCATTCGATTGCTTTGTCGCTTCTTTTGGTTGAGGAAACTCAATACGGCCTTTAATACTCATTAAAATTTGTCTCCCAACAAGAATTGCAGTGCTTTATCCATTCGAATATGGGGCAGCGGCTCATCAGCTGCGCAAGGCTGGGGCCTAAACGGGATAAAATCAAACCCCTGCTCTGCCCAAAATGTTTCACTTGGCAAACGCTGGGGCACCTCTCCAGGAAACATGGTTCTAGTCACGTTGTCTTCTAACCCTGTACCCTGTAACGCTGGCATCTGCTTGCCTTGATAATTAACAAATCCGGGCTCCGTGGCACTAATGGATGCAAGGCTAACACAGTCCATGGTTATGCCTTCAAAGCTCGCATTCTGGTAGGCTTCATGAATGATCTGTTGCATCAGGCTAACTAAGTGAGGATGCTGCTCGGGTGTGACATGATCTGCCTTGGTGGCAGCAAACAAAACCTTATCGATACGCGGCGAGAACAGGCGCTTGAGCAAAGTATTACGCCCATACCGGAAACTGCCCATCAAGCGCTCGATAGCTTGTCGCATATCGTTAAACGACTCAGGGCCAGCATTTAATGGTTGCAAGCAGTCTACCAATACAATTTGCCGATCAAATTTTGAAAAGTGCTGACGGTAGAAAGGCTTAATAACATGCTGTTTATAGTATTCAAACCGCTTTACTAACAGGCCTAACATGCTATCTTCACGCGCCTCAGCCACTTGCTGGACAGAGACTCGACTAGGATCAATAGGGAAAAAGTGCAAAACAGGTGCTCCTGCAAGCTCCCCGGGTAAAACAAAGCGCCCAGGCTGAACCCAATGCAATCCTGCCGTTTTCTTACAAGCAAGCAGATAGTCAGTGTAGTGCTGACTGATTTCTGCCAACTGCGCTTCATCTGCCTGGGCGGCAATATCTAACTCTGCCATTGCCTTTAGCCAAGTTTCTGCCAATCGCTGACGTTCGCCGCGCATACTTTGATAGAAAGACTGCGACCAAGAGTAAAAGTCGTGCTCAAGCATCGGCAAATCAAGTAGCCACTCGCCTGGATAGTCAATAATGTCGAGATACAGGGTCGCATCTGACTGCAAATACTTCAACGCACCCTGTTGTGGTCGATATTTCAATGCTAAGCGGATCTGGCTGACATCATTGGTTGGCTTAGGCCATGCCGGTGGGGTGCTCAGTAGATGTTGCATTCCTTCATCGTAACCAAAACGCGCCATACACAAGTCAGGTTGAGGTACACGTTTCGCGCCAAGTAAAACTCCTTCCCGTACCGGTCCTAACAGCGGTAAGCGAGGATTGGTACTGACATGGAGAAGTTGATTAACCAATGAGGTAATAAAAGCAGTCTTACCTGCGGTCGACAACCCTGTAACCGCCAAACGGACATGGCGGTCTAATCCTCGGCTTACCCACTTATTAACTTCCTGACCTATTTTCATGCCTTAAAGCTGCTCCTTATAGTTTGCTAAATTCTCTGTCGACATGAAAACGAGAAGAGGTCACATACGCCTCCATGGCTTGGATTTGCCGGTCTTGTTCTCCTAATTCACGCTCGAGTGTCTGCAATAATGCCGTTGCAGACTGACCCGATTGCCATGCCTTCTGCTTGACTTGATGGTGACTGGTACTGCGATACGCCATACGATCCTCTTCTGGCATCTTATCTAGGATTAAGCACCCAGCAAGATAGAGTAAAACAATCATAAAGCCGCCACCCAGCAGGAAAGCCGATACGGTTAAAATACGCACCAACCACAGCTCCATCCCCGTATATGCAGCGATACCAGCACAGACACCACCCACTCGCCCTTGCGACATATCACGATATAATCGCTTACCATTCATTAGCGCTGCCTCCATCCTGGGGATTCTACATCGAGTATCTTTTCAAGACTCTGAATTCTCGAGTGCATTTTATCTGCCTGTTCCGATAATGCCTGTAGTCGTGCGTAATCTTCAGTACTTAACCCCTGCTCAGTATTGCGTTTACTTCGATAGTGAAGAATTAACCATAGTGGGGCAACTAATACCAAAAATACAATTAACGGCCCTGCCAAAAATCCCATCGACATAATTACTCCTTATTCTTCTTTTTCATCGCTTGTTTCATTCTTTGCAGCTCTTTTTCTATTTCATCTTGAGCCTGCAAATCGGCAAATTCATCGTGCAAAGAACGTCCCTTACCTACCGAGTAGCTGTCTGCATCAGCTTCTATTTCATCAATGCGGCGCTCAAATTGCTCGAATTTGGCCATCGCCTCATCGACTTTATTGGTATCTAACTGGCGACGAACATCTCGACGATTATCTGCCGCTTTATGTCGCATTAAGAGCGCTTGCTGCCTCGCTCGTGTTTCTGTCAACTTATTCTCTAACTCTTGCACCTCGTTACTGAGCTTGTTTATTGTATCTTCGACAAGGTGCATCTCTTCTTTTAGCGCCAATGCCAGATCACTCACTTTCTGTTTCTCTATTAAAGCAGCACGGGCTAGCTCTTCTCGCCCTCTTTCCAATGCAAGGCTGGCTTTATCAGCCCAATCTAGCACCTGTGCATCGACAGCTCTAATTTTCCGTTCTAACTCTTTTCTATCAGCCAGTGCTTTCGCTGAAGATGTCCGCACTTCTACCAGCGTATCTTCCATCTCCTGAATGATCATTCTGACCATTTTTTGAGGGTTTTCCGCCTTATCTAAAAGGGAGTTCACGTTGGCATTTACAATATCAGCAAATCTAGAAAATATACCCATAATACGCTCCTTAGCGACGATGATGAACACATAGCTCAGTAATAATAAATTGGGAAGTGACCAGCCAATGTCGATACACTGCAACATCATCAACCCAAGCATCACCAAATACTATACAAGGAGTGTGCCACTTTTTTTAAACGTAATTTCAACAAATTACTATCGTCACTGTACGTTTCACTGCTATGCTTTGATAAAAATAGCCACTTCTTCGTCATTATGACCAATACAAAACTAGATAGTTTAATCGGAGAGTCAGACCGCTTTCTTGCTGTTATCGATCATGTCTCTCGCTTGGCTAAAATCAATAAGCCGGTTTTAATCCTTGGCGAACGAGGAACAGGAAAAGAGCTGATTGCCCAGCGCCTGCATTACTTATCGCCACGTTGGGATAAACCACTTATTTCTCTTAACTGTGCCACCCTCAATGAAAACCTCATTGACTCAGAGTTATTTGGTCATGAAGCTGGCGCTTTTACAGATGCCAAACGCCGCCATGCGGGTCGCTTTGAACGTGCAGAAAGCGGTACCTTGTTCCTCGATGAACTGGCTACATGCCCATTCAGCGTCCAAGAAAAACTGCTTAAAATCATTGAATATGGTCAATATGAACGGGTGGGGGGGCAAAGTACACTTCATGCTGATGTCCGCTTAATTTGTGCGACTAACGCTGACCTGCCAGCGTTAGCCAAACAAGGCGCCTTTCGTGCCGACCTGTTGGATCGGTTAGCGTTTGACGTTATCCACCTACCACCACTTCGTGAAAGAACGAACGATATTATGCTATTAGCGGAGTATTTTGCCCTGAAAATGTGCCGTGAATTAGATTACCCTCTCTTCGCTGGTTTCAGCCCCAAAGTAAGCCAAGCATTAATGGCTCACCCTTGGCCTGGCAACATCAGAGAGCTCAAAAATGTGGTCGAGCGTGCCGTTTTTCATCACTGTGACCCTGAGTCCCCTATTAATGACATCCTGTTTGACCCCTTTACTCCGCCTTGGCAGGTGAAACAACAAGAGACGAAATTAATAGCAGCAGAACACGAAGAAGCCGTTTTCCTCCCGGCTTTACCTGTAAATTTACGGGAATTTCAAACTGAACAAGAATCGACCATTGTTCAAGCAGCACTGAAGCACCATCACTATAATCAAAAGAAAACGGCTGCCACACTAGGGTTAAGCTATCACCAGCTACGAGGTTTACTCCGTAAACACCAGCTCTTGTCTGAAGGTGAAAACGAATGCTAAAAATAGTGCCTCTAACCAGCAAGGTTGTCTTTTGCACACTGCTCATTACGCTTCTTGGCTGCCAACCAGATACGAGCCGCACTCGGTTATCCCAGCGCGGCATCGTCTACTGTGGACAAAGCGCCTTGACAACCCTTAACCCGCAACTTTCACATGATAATCAAGCAATAAACCAACTAGGTTCGCAGATATTCGAACGCCTACTCGATATTGATCCCAACAGCCATCACCCTCTACCTGCCTTAGCTAAATCGTGGGAGGTAAGCAATGATAGACTGGCATACACCTTTTACCTTCGTCAGGGCGTCTCTTTCCAGTCAGCCGCTGGCTTTGCCCCTTCGCGGTTCTTAAATGCAGATGACGTGGTATTTAGTTTCAAGCGTATTATTGACCCGACGCACCCTTTTCATTATGTGTCAGGGGGTCGCTATCCTTGGTTTGAAAGCCTTGGCTTTGCCAACCTTGTGGCTGACATCGTTGCTGAATCACCCTACTCCGTCACCTTTTTCCTCAAACGTACCGACAATGCATTCCTATCTATTTTGGCGACAGCTCCTGCGGTAATCCATTCACAAGAGTATGCGGACTACCTTGTCGCGAGTAATCAAGCGAGCAAGATCGATCATCACCCTTTAGGCAGTGGGCCCTTTAACTTTATTGAATATAAAGAAAACAGCCATATTCGTTTGCAGCGCCACTGGGGTTATTGGCAAGGCGCTGCAAAAATGGAACAAGTCGTTTTTGATCTTTCAACACGGGGAGTTGGTCGTTTAGCGAAATTGCTTACCGGAGAGTGCGACATCATTGACTCGCCGCATACTAGTCAAATCGCAGTAATTATTAATGACCCAGATTATGAATTACGCCGGCAGACAGGCCTAAATGTCAGTTATCTGGCTATTAATCAGCGCAGCGAGAAAGTGGCCGATCCCTTAATTAGAAAAGCTATCCTGACTGCCATCGATAGACAAAAAGTCATTAACTCCGTCTTGCATGGCGCTGGAAGTATCGCTGATTCGATCTTGCCGCCAGCATCTTGGGCGTTTGACTCGCAACGTCCACGCGTTGGATACAACCCTAAGATAGCCAAAGCGTATTTGGACAATAGCCGGTATCAATTTGAAGAAGCGCTACAGCTCGCTTTTTTCAGTCGTAATGATGATATGGGAGGCAGTCCTCACAAGACCGCAGAACTGATTCAGTCTGATTTAGCTGCAATTGGCTTAAAAGTTGAGCTAACTATGCTAAATCCACAGGACAGTTTTGTGTTAGATAACAGTTTTAGTTATGATTTACTCTTAACTAGCTGGCGAGCAGCCAATGGTGACCCTGATAGTTTTTTGCGTCCAATCTTATCCTGCGATGCAATCAATGTAGGTACGAATAATTCGCAATGGTGCAATCTCCAATTTGACAACTTATTAGAACTTGCACTAAAAACCAATCAAGAAAAGCAACGGATGAATTACTACAGACTGGCACAAGATGTGATTGAGCAGCATACGCCTGTCATTCCATTACTACACAGCCACAACTATCAGGCGCATCATCGCTCAATTGGTGGCGTACAACTGAGCCCTTTTGGCACCCGTTCGTTTGTCACCGTATACCGTAGTGAGTAACTTATGTTTATCTATGCCCTCCGCAAACTAAACCTGTTTGTGGTGACATTCATCCTTTTGACTTTTGTCAGCTACAACATCGGCCGCCTAGCGGTTGACGGTCCTTGGCATGACCTTCCGCTACTGCATGGTTGGGGTCAATATCTACTGCAACTTAGCAACTTCGACTTTGGCATTAACCACCAAGGAGAGCCCGTTGTTCTGGATTTGATACAGTACTTACCTGCAACGTTAGAGCTGTGCGTATTCGCTTTCCTGTTTGCATTGGCGATTGGCGTCCCACTCGGCACCCTAGCAGGGGTTCGACAAGGCAAGTGGCTTGATACGCTCATTAGTTCTGTTACCTTGCTCGGCTTTTCTATCCCTATATTCTGGTTAGCCATTTTATTAATTATGTTATTTGCTCTCAATTGGGGATGGCTACCTATTAGCGGACGTCACAGCCTGCTCTTTGATATTCCCCATATCTCTGGTGTCGGCTTAGTCGATGCGTTTTTAATTGAGCGTACTTATCGAGTGGACGCCATTCACGATACTCTGCAACACTTAATATTACCAACATTGGCACTGGCATTATCTCCCCTGACAGAAATAACCCGCCTAACACGCGCCTCGGTAGCTGAAGTGATGACGCATAACTATGTTAAAATAGCGCCAACAAAAGGGTTATCTATGCTGACTATTCTTAAGCGCCACGTGGTGAAAAATGCCCTGCCTCCTATCGTGCCTAAGTTCGGCTTGCAGCTATCAACCATGATCGCGATGACTTTTATTATCGAGTCAATATTTAACTGGCCAGGGATCAGTTTATGGTTGCTGAATGCAGTTAACCATCTCGACTATATTGCTATTCAAGCTGGTGTTATCTGCATTGCAACACTGGTACTCTCTGCCAATATCTTATCTGATCTTATTGGCTCGATGCTTAACCCTCTCGTAAGGAAAGAGTGGCATGCTGTCAAATAACATATATGCCGAAGACCGCATTCCTAACCAGTGGGTTCGCGCTTGGCAAAATTACCGTAAAAACACCCGCGCTATGTTTGGCCTATGGAGCCTGCTTTTGTTACTTCTGGTAACTATCGCTGCACCATGGCTTTCTCCTTATAGTGCCACGCAACAACTTCCTGACTTGCTTTTGGCACCATCGTGGCACCCTGACGGGAAAATCGACCTCTTTTTTGGCACCGATGATCTCGGCCGTGACATGTACAGCCGTCTTGTTCTAGGTACTCGATATACCTTTGGTAGCGCCATTCTCGTTACCGTGATTGCTGCCACAATCGGTATCACTATCGGTGTTTTGGCAGGAATGACAAAGGGGTTGTTGTCCAGCACCCTTAACCATATTTTAGACACCATTATGTCAATCCCATCACTACTTTTGGCTCTGATTACCATTACTTTTCTTGGTGAGGGATTGGCTCAGGTGATGTTTGCTGTCTGCCTTGCTCTAATTCCGCGTTTTATCCGAGCCATCTACACAGCGGTTCATTTGGAGATGGAAAAAGACTATATCATTGCCGCTCGACTCGATGGAGCAAGCAATTTCTATCTACTTTACCACTCGATTTTACCCAATGTTATTGCGACGATGGTGAGCGAAATTTCACGCGCGATCTCTGTTTCCATTTTGGACATCGCTGCGCTTGGCTTTCTTGGCCTTGGTGCGCTTTCTCCACTACCTGAGTGGGGCACCATGTTAGGAGAAGCGTTAGATTTAACCTATATCGCCCCATGGACGGTTACTCTCCCTGGTATTGCGATTACAGTTTGTGTCATTACCATCAATCTTGTTGGTGACGGTCTGCGTCAGGCTATTATTGCAGGAGTTGATTGATGCCATTACTTGATATCCGCCATTTGACCATTGAGATAGATACCCCGCAAGGGTTAGTCAAAGCTGTTGATCGAGTTAGCCTTACTATTGGTGAAGGTGAAATTCGAGGCTTAGTAGGTGAATCAGGCTCAGGAAAAAGCCTCGTCGCAAAGGCGATTGCTGGTGTCACTAAAGATAACTGGCGAGTGACCGCCGACCGCTTACGTCTTGGCAATATTGACCTGTTGCAACTCACGCCGAGAGAACGGAAAAAAGTCATTGGTAAAGAACTGGCGATGATTTTTCAAGAGCCGTCTTCTTACCTTGATCCCTCTGAGCGCATTGTGACACAACTCGAAGAGGCGATTCCAGCAGGCAGTCACCCAGGAAAATGGTGGCAGCGCTTTCAGTGGCGTAAAAAGCAAGCAATCGCACTGATGCATAAAGTCGGCATTAAAGATCATAAACGTGTATTAAACAGTTACCCCTATGAGTTAACTGACGGTGAGTGTCAAAAGGTAATGATTGCCATGGCGATTGCGAACCGCCCTCGTCTATTGATCGCCGATGAGCCAACGAATGACCTTGACCCCATCACCCAAGCACATATCTTCCGCTTATTAAGTCGATTAAATCAATTAGCAAACACGACCATCTTATTGATTAGTCATGATTTAACCACTGTGACTCAATGGGCTGACCGCATCACGGTGATGTATTGTGGACAATCTGTCGAATCGGGAAGCCGACATCAGATCATTGATACACCAAGGCACCCATATACGCTTGCACTTCTACAGGCAATGCCAGATTTTAATTTGGATCACCTTCCGCACAAAAGTCGCATGCACACCTTACCCGGTGTTATTCCACCATTGCAACACCTGCCCATTGGGTGTCGTCTAGGGCCACGTTGCCCAAATGCACAGCGGAAATGTGTTGAAGTCCCAAAAAGTCGTAAGATTAAAAACCATAAATTCAGTTGCCACTTTCCACTGAATATGCCGGAGAAACAGACACCATGACCGCGCTGCTCGAAGTTGAAGAACTGCATAAAGTTTACCAGTTCCGTGAAGGCCTTTTAAAGCGCAGAAATGTCGAAGCGGTGCACCCCGTTTCTTTCACATTAAATGCCGGAGAAACACTGGCTATCGCGGGAGAGAATGGCTCAGGAAAATCAACGTTAGCCAAGATGTTAGCCGGTGTTGAAAAGCCGACCTCTGGGCATCTTTTTGTTAACGGCGAAGAGCTGCATTACGGCGACTATATGACTCGCTGCAAATTAATACGGATGATTTTCCAAGATGCGAATACTTCTCTAAACCCAAGAGTACAGGTTGGCCATATACTCGATGGACCATTAAAAAGAAATACGGATATGACGCCGATAGCGAGAGAAAAGCGTATTAAACAGATCCTTCGCCGAGTTGGGCTACTTCCTGAGCATGCCTATTTTTATCCGCAAATGCTCGCCACCGGACAAAAGCAACGCGTATCATTAGCACGAGCACTCATTCTACAACCTTCAATTATTGTCGCTGACGAAGCTTTAAGTGGTTTAGATATGTCCATGCGAGCGCAAATGCTCAACCTACTGTTAGAACTGCAAGAAGAGATGGGGCTAGCCTATATTTACGTTTCTCAGCACATGGGAATCATCAAACATGTTACTGATAAGATTCTAGTTATGAAGCAAGGGAGAGTTGTCGAGCAAGGTGATACACACGCTGTTTTTGCTAATCCACAACACCCATTAACACAGAAGTTGCTTGATAGTCATTTCAATGCTCACTCACCCGACCGTCATAGCCGCAGCCATTAAATAACAGAACATTGCCATGTTGCCCCAACATGGCATTTCCCCTCAAAACCAAACGCTACGTGCCTGCAATCCTCACTCCTATTTGCTGCGTCTTCACAGGACAAACCTAAATAACGTCATATCCCAAACGCCGTTAGCTGAACAACATTTGGTATTGACAAAATACTGAACCAAGATCGACTATTTATTAGCAACAACGAATCACACTTTCTAACCCACGTGAATTCTCTCTCGACGTCAGCACTTACATCCAAAAACAGCAGTCATTCATTCGTTATCAAGAATACAGTCACCCTATTTCACTAACCCGAGGATGATGATATATGCAAGCGTCACACATTGGTCTCTCCTTGTTGACGACCCTAATACTGAGCAACGGAGTCTCTGCTGCAACCCCATGGGAGCCCGGTATTACTAAAGTCAGCAATGGCGAGATTGTCAGTTACAATAATCAGTGCTTCGTGGCACAAAATAACCCAGGCACGTGGGAAACACCCAGTACAAGTTCAACCTGGTTTTGGACCTCAACTATCTGCGATAGCACTACCCCACCGATTGATCCCGAGCCTCCCGTTGACCCTGAGCCACCGATAGACCCTGAGCCACCAGTGGATCCAGAACCACCTGTTGACCCAGTTCCACCCACATCAGATGCGATTCAATGGCAACCAGGTGTCACCATCGTTTCTAATGGCGACATTGTTAGCCATAATGAGCGCTGTTTTGAGGCTAAAAATAGTCCCGGTTCGTGGGAAACCCCAACTCAAAGTAATTGGTTCTGGACGGAAGTATCTTGTACAAATAACCCCGAGCCACCTGTCGACCCAGAACCGCCAGTTGACCCAGAACCACCTGTCGACCCTGAGCCACCGGTTGATCCACTACCGCCAACGACACCAGGGGACATTACTGTTATCCCTGATGGTAATGGCGGTTACTTAATGTCACGCAGTGAGCTCGCCGCTATCGAGGCATCATTAACCGACACAGATCTCTTTACGTTGGTTCGCTCAGACATTGAAACTCGCGAAAATGTCATCGTTGATGCAGTAGCGCCTAACCTGTCGACTAACCCGGAAAACGTCCAACGCGCGGAACAAATTGTCGATGAAACAACGTGGAACTTCCTGTTCCCACTTCGTAACGAGGCGTACACCTATACCCGCTTCTTACAAGCTATCGCGAAGTTCCCCGCCTTCTGTCGCACCTATACCGATGGACGTAACTCAGATGAGATTTGTAAACGTTCGCTCGCCACCATGTTTGCTCACTTCATTCAAGAGACCGGTGCCAATTCGCCTAATTGGGAAGCAACCAAAGGCGTTCCTGTATGGCGTCAGGGACTGTGGTATTTGCGCGAAATGCATAACACGGAAACAACCCAAAACGGCGCATACAGCGCTTGTGGAAGCTGGCAAGGCGAAACGTGGCCATGTGCGCCAGGCAAGAGTTATTTCGGACGAGGGGCAAAACAGCTAAGCTGGAACTACAACTACGGAGCCTTCTCTGAAGCGATGTTTGGCGACAAGTCAGTACTGTTAGAAAACCCAGCGCTTGTCGCTGATACCTGGCTTAACCTCGCCTCCGCCGTCTTCTTCTATGTGTATCCGCAACCGCCTAAACCGAGCATGCTGCATGTTATCGACGGCACGTGGCAACCGAATGCTGCCGATAAGGCCGCAGGGATCGAGCTTGGATTTGGAGCCACAATTCAGATTATCAACGGTGCTTTTGAATGTAATAAAGGGACAGAGAGCTACCAAGCCGTTAACCGAATTGATTACTATCAACGAATTTCGGCGTTGCTTGGCCTAGATATTACTGGCGAAAAACTCTCTTGTGCCGACATGAAGCCGTTTAACACGGATGGGGCTGGTGCGTTAGAGATCACCTGGGACAAAGATTGGGGCTGGAACGCCAATACACCGGGTAATCATACCTTTGCCTGTAAACTCGTTCCTTATCAATATGCCTTTAGTGCGTTACGCAGCGGCGACTACGAGAACTGTGTGAAGAAGTTCTTTAACGTCAGAACGTTTGACGATAACGGCCAAATCATTCCAGACGGCCAATAACCGGTCTGTGACTTAATGGGGAAGCATCGCTTCCCCCTTATTATGCATCAGCAATTAACACGCCAATACGATAGCCAATGACCTATCCCTCTTAACCATGCCCAGCACCAACCAAGCAGACATATCTCAAACAGATCAGCTTACTTTTCCTATGATAAATAACATTATCTAAGCCGCTGATCTATTTTCCGCACTACAGCGTAAAATACGTAGATAAGTGAAGTGGAATCCATTATGCACAGACAGATTATACTCCTTGTATTAATAGCGAACCTTTTTGCATGCTCGGCTTCAATTGAAGACTATCAAGAGGCCCGGCCTGCCTTTGCCCTGTTCGATTTCTTCGAGGGTGATGTAACAGCTTGGGGAATGCTGCAAGACTACAGTAATAAACAAACTCGGCGATTCGAAGCACAAATAACAGGCACCGTAACCGGAGATACCATAACGCTCGATGAAAAATTTCTTTTCGATGATGGCGAAACTCAAACACGGGTATGGCACATTGTTCGCCACCAGAACGGTACCTTCACTGGCACGGCATCTGATGTCGTCGGCGTAGCAACTGGACGTGTTGTCGGCAATGCTTTTCACTGGCAATACAAACTAAACGTACCAGTAGGAGAAAAGGAGTACGTGATTAGTCTAGATGACTGGCTCTATAGACAAGATGAAAATCATATGTTTAACCTTACTACCCTACGCAAATTTGGTATCACTGTAGGAAAGTTGACTCTGTTCTTTGAAAAACAACCACAAAAAAGGGAGCCTATGCTCCCTTAATATTCTTACCGAATAGCATCATTTCGCTCGTAGGCGAATCGCCGATTAACTGGCAAGACTTTGATTAATGGCTTGCAACACCGCCGCAGGATCGTCAGCCTGTGTAATTGGGCGTCCTATCACTAAATAGTCCGAGCCAGCAGCCACTGCATCAACCGGGGTCATAACTCGGCGTTGATCGCCAGCTGCACTACCCGCTGGGCGAATTCCCGGCGTAATAAGCTTAAACTGCTCGCCTAACGTCGACTTAAGTAAGTGTGATTCTTGTGCAGAGCAAACTACACCATCTAAGCCACTGTTCTGAGTCAATGTTGCCAAGCGAATAACATGATCTTGAGGCGCCGCTGTAATTCCAATTCCAGCCAAATCTGCTTGCTCCATACTGGTTAATACAGTAACCGCAATTAATAGCGGTCTATCTTTCCCATATGGTTCTAAAATCTCACGTGACGCAGTCATCATACGCTCACCACCGCTAGCATGCACGTTGACCATCCACACGCCAAGCTCCGCTGCGGCACGTACCGCACGAGAACATGTATTTGGAATATCATGAAATTTCAGATCTAAAAAAACTTCATGTCCACGCTGGTGTAACTGACGCACAAATTCAGGGCCAAGCAGAGTAAACATCTCCTTACCCACTTTTAAACGACAACTACCAGGCTCGATACGATCGACAAAGGAGAGGGCTTGATCCTGATTAGGGTAGTCCAAAGCAACGATCACTTTAGGGTCGTTTTGGAACGAATTTGGCATAGGTACTCCTGATTGTCGATATAAGAAGGTGATTACTAAAAGCAATCGATTACTTGCGGGGGGCGATTATATGAGATATTCAAACAAGAGGCTAGCACTACTCACCGTCTAAGCCGCGAATCGGTTTGACCCGAGCCCAACTCTTACACGACGGGCACTGCCAATATAACGATTGTCCAGAAAAGCCGCATTTCTGACAACGGTAGCGCGGTTTCATTTTCAGTTGCTCACCGACCAATCTGCGTAAACTACTCAAACTGGTTCTCGCCCTTCCTTCCTCCGCCTCATCAAGATGGTAATCCATTAAGCGATAAAACCCTTTCATTGTTGGGTTCTTCGTTAATTGGCGAGTAATGAAAGCTTGGGCCGATTCGGCTCCTTGCTCTTTAGCGATAAACTCAGCAAGTTTTAGTTCAGTGGTCACGCCCGCCTTGGCATCAACCGCAATTTTCAAGAACCTCATCATACCCAACTCATCACCCAAGCCAATATAAGCTTGGGCCAGCAATGGAATAGCTTCACTGACAAAATCAATGTCCTGCTCAACAATACTTTCTAAAGCTATGACCGCTTTTTTATAGCGCTGTTGCTCAAGGTAAATCCGCGCCATCATGAGGTTGGCACGAACACACACTTTATCCGCCTGTATCGCTTTCTTTAAATATTGAAGTGCATGAGCCGTTTCCTCAGCGGCCAGTTCTTGCATGGCCAGCTCACAATAAAACTGACCAATATCGCGCTTCAGTTTCACCTTACCTACCTTCACCAACTCTTGTGCTGCATCGATAGCTTTTGGCCATTCACGCGTACGTTGATAAATAGATAACAACTGCTTCAAGGCATACTCTCGGTGATCACGCTCTTCTAGCAATTGTGCAAATATTTTTTCTGCTCGATCATAAAAACCCGCCACCAAATAGTCTTGGCCAAGCTGCTGAAGGGCTAAGTTATGTTGATCAATGGTGAGGTTTTGACGAGCAATAAGGTTCTGGTGAATGCGGATAGCACGATCAACCTCTCCGCGACTACGAAAGAGATTACCTAGAGCAAGGTGAGTATCGATAGTTTCACTATCAACCTGCAATAGCTCGATAAAAACATCGACGGCTTTATCTGATTTATCGGCCAGCAGTAGGTTCAAACCCTCAACATATTGTCTGGATATTTGATGCGACTTCTCTTGCCGTCGATTATAAGCATTTCTGTTGCCCATGTACCAACCGTAGCCAGCAGCAATAGGGAGTAACAGAAACAACAACTCCAACATCGAAGATTTAGTCCTTCACTACTACCGCAGTAGTATCTGCTGCCGGCGCTGCACGTAGCTTATCTAATTCTTGCTGCTGTTTATCCAGCTTTTTCACTACACGCTTATGCGCAAAGCGAACTTTGATATACAAGGCGCCACAAATAGCCCAGCCGACAATAAACCCAAGGGCAAAAATAATACCCAACAAAATTGATAGCGTAAATTCACCCTGAGCGAGTAGGTAATTAAAGGTCACCACTTGTTGATTTTGTGCACCTAGTGCTAACGTTATCAAAAAGCAGGCAATCAACAGTAGAATACTCAAAACTCTCATCGGGAATCCTTTTAAATAATGTTTCTCAGAGCCATGATTATGCAGCAAATTGGGTCATCAGACCATCCATGAAGTCGAAAAATTCAGTGTATAGATCAGAAAAAATTGATTCAGGTTAATGGGATGACATATTGAAAGCGATAATCAGCACTTAACAGACCATTAGCTTTAGCTATAAAAAAACGGCATACCTAGGTATGCCGTTTTATCTGCCACATGTAAATCAGTAATTTACACGTTCTCGAAGTTCTTTTCCTGGTTTAAAGTGAGGAACGTATTTACCGTCCAACTCAACTTTATCTCCAGTCTTCGGATTACGTCCAACGCGTGGCGCGCGGTAATGTAATGAGAAACTGCCAAAACCGCGGATCTCGATACGATCACCTTCCGCTAAGGTTGATGACATCGTTTCAAGAATTTCCTTGATTGCATCTTCTACCTGTTTGGCAGAAAGATGTGTTTGTTGACTGCACAGTCTTTCTATAAGCTCTGATTTTGTCATAAACACTCCGTTTTTGTCTATTTCTCAATAGTATAACCGCAAATGGGAGAATTGCTTCCCCCAATGGCAAAATTATTCGCCTTTCGCTGCTTTGAACGCGTCAGCCATTGCATTACCGAACGCGCCTTCATCTTGCTTGTTCAGTGATGCCATTGCTTCTTGCTCTTCAGCTTCGTCTTTCGCTTTGATAGACAAGTTGATTACGCGGTTCTTACGGTCAACACCAGTGAACTTAGCTTCAACTTTGTCACCTACAGAAAGGATCAAAGATGCATCTTCTACGCGGTCACGAGAAACTTCAGATACGCGGATGTAACCTTCAACGCCTTCTGCTAGCTCAACTACTGCGCCTTTCGCGTCAGATTCAGTAACAGTACCAGTTACTAGAGCGCCTTTCTTGTTCAGTGAAACGAAACCGTTGAATGGGTCTTCTTCGATTTGTTTAACACCAAGAGAAATACGCTCACGCTCAGCGTCAACTGCAAGAACAACTGCAGAGATTTCGTCGCCTTTCTTGTATTCACGTACTGCTTCTTCACCAGTAACATTCCAAGAAATGTCAGACAGGTGAACTAGACCGTCGATGCCGCCGTCAAGACCGATGAAGATACCGAAGTCAGTGATAGACTTGATCTTACCAGTAACTTTGTCGCCTTTCGCTTGCATTTCAGCGAATGACTGCCAAGGGTTAGCTTTACACTGCTTAAGACCTAGGCTGATACGACGACGCTCTTCGTCAATCTCAAGAACCATAACCTCAACTTCGTCGCCTACATTAACAACTTTAGAAGGGTGGATGTTCTTGTTAGTCCAATCCATTTCAGAAACGTGTACTAGACCTTCAACGCCTTCTTCGATTTCTACGAAGCAGCCGTAGTCAGTTAGGTTAGTAACGCGACCAGTCAGCTTAGTGCTTTCTGGGTAACGCTTAGCGATTGCTACCCATGGATCTTCACCAAGTTGCTTAAGACCTAGAGATACGCGAGTACGCTCACGGTCAAACTTCAGAACTTTAACGTTGATTTCGTCACCAACATTAACGATTTCTGATGGGTGCTTAACACGTTTCCAAGCCATGTCAGTGATGTGTAGAAGACCGTCAACACCACCTAGGTCTACGAACGCACCGTAGTCAGTTAGGTTCTTAACGATACCTTTAACTTCCATGCCTTCTTGTAGAGAAGCAAGTAGCTCATCACGCTCAACACTGTTTTCAGATTCGATAACAGCACGACGAGAAACAACAACGTTGTTGCGCTTCTGGTCAAGTTTGATAACTTTGAACTCTAGCTCTTTACCTTCAAGGTGAGCTGTGTCACGTACTGGACGTACGTCAACAAGAGAACCAGGTAGGAACGCACGGATGCCGTTAAGTTCTACGGTGAAACCGCCCTTAACCTTACCGTTGATAACGCCCATAACTGTCTCAGCGTCTTCGTAAGCTTTCTCAAGTTGGATCCAAGCTTCATGACGTTTCGCTTTCTCACGAGAAAGTTGAGTCTCACCGAAACCATCTTCAATCGCATCTAGAGCTACGTCTACTTGAGCACCAACTTCAACTTCAAGTTCGCCAGCAGCGTTCTTGAATTGCTCTGCTGGGATAGCAGACTCAGACTTAAGGCCAGCATCAACAAGAACGAAACCGTTCTCGATAGCTACTACAGTACCTTTAACAATTGCACCAGGGCGTGTTTCGATTTCGTTCAGAGACTCTGCAAAGAGTTGAGCAAAAGATTCAGTCATTTAATTAATCTTCAATTTGATTAACAACCACGGGTATCCTACCGCATGGGGTTGATATAAAAGTCAGTAATCATCCTTAATCCTGACACCGTCAGTGGCGTAACTTATTACACTGTAATTGGCTACGACACCGATAATTGGGTTTCTATATAAGCGAGTGCCTTTTCAGTCACTTGTTCGATGTTTAATTCTGTCGAATCAAGGACTAAAGCATCATCTGCCGGACGTAACGGCGCAACAGCACGATTACGGTCTCGGTAATCACGCTCTTGAATTTCGCTTAAAAGGGCGTCGAGGTTAACATCTAAACCTTTATTTTGCAACTGGTTCATACGGCGTTTAGCTCGTTCTTCCGCACTTGCATCAAGAAAGATTTTTACCTCAGCGCGTGGGAATACGACCGTTCCCATATCACGTCCATCCGCAATCAATCCAGGTTCTCCGGCAAACGCGCGTTGACGACGTAATAGAGCTTCTCTTACACGGGGTAATGCCGCAATTTTTGAAGCTGTGTTACCCACGTCTTCTGTACGTAACGTACCTGACACATCCTCACCTTCAAGAATAACCTTTACTAGGTCACCCTCAGCGATAAACTGCACGTCTAAATTCGCGGCTAAAGGAACAAGTGCGTCCTCGGAGGTGATATCTACATCGTGGTGTAACGCGGCTAGGGCTAAAACGCGATAAATGGCACCAGAGTCCAGTAATCTCATGCCCAGCTGGTCAGCTAAAAGCATACACAGGGTGCCCTTTCCAGCACCGCTTGGTCCGTCGACAGTAATCACTGGCGCAGAACTCGACATAATCCATCTCCACTTTTTATTTGTTGGCTTACGTTTACCAACATTGGCGATGGCGAATTATACGTGATGTTTGGGGTTTTCGCCATTGAGATAACGCCATCACATAAGGTTATTCTTAATATTCAGATGGCGTTATTTTAGTCGAAATGCTGCAATGGTGTCGTTATGACTGACTTAATGCATCTAAACGAGAGAAAAAGTCGGGGAATGTTTTTGAGGTACATTTGGGGTCATTGATAGTGACAGGGGTATCACTTAATGCCACCAACGAAAAACACATCGCCATTCGATGATCATCGTAAGTGTCTATCGCTGCATGCGTTAACTGCTTTGGTGGCGTAATAATAATGTAATCGTCACCCTCTTCCACCTCCGCCCCCACTTTGCGAAGTTCCGTGGCCATTGCTGCTAATCGATCGGTCTCTTTCACACGCCAGTTGTACACATTACGAATGGCCGTGGTTCCCTCAGCAAAAAGTGCTGTAGTCGCTATCGTCATTGCTGCATCTGGAATATGGTTAAAATCCATATCAATGGCTTTTAACTCTCCACGCCGCGCTATCACATAGTCATCGCCCCATTCAATCTCTGCGCCCATTGCTGATAATGCATCAGCAAATTGCACATCGCCTTGAATGCTCTTACGGCCGATACCTGTCACTTTGATTTCGCCACCTTTAATTGCTGCCGCAGCGAGAAAGTAAGAGGCTGATGAGGCATCCCCTTCAACCAAAAACTCGCCTGGAGAGATGTATCGCTCACCAGCTGGTACAATAAATGTTTGATAATCTTGATTTTCAACATCAATACCAAATTGCGCCATAATGTGTAACGTTATATCGATATACGGCTTAGAGACGAGCTCACCTTTAATACGAATAACGGTGGTTTGGTCTGCTAATGGTGCCACCATCAAAAATGCAGTAAGGAATTGACTAGAGATGGAACCGTCTATCTCTACCTCCCCTCCCTTTAACCCTGTCCCCTTTATTAATAGAGGTGGGTAGTTAGGATTTTCAAGATAAGTAACATTCGCGCCAACGGTACGCAATGCATCGACAAGATGCCCAATCGGGCGCTCTTTCATGCGAGGTTCGCCAGTTAGAATGTACTCGCCCTGACCTACTGACAGTGCAGCGGCTAGAGGACGCATTGCAGTCCCTGCATTGCCTAAAAACAGCTCTAATACCTGCTCTGGCCCTGAAAAAGCACCACCCAACCCTTCCACTTCACACACTGTTTTGTCTTCTGATAGTGTGTAATTAACACCTAGAGAGTTCAGCGCGGTCAGCATGTGCCGAATATCATCACTGTCTAATAAATTAGTAAGGCGAGTTTTTCCCTTCGCCAACGCTGCTAATAGCAAGGCACGGTTTGATACGCTTTTAGAACCGGGTAAATTCACTTCACCATTAACGCGAGAGATAGGTTGAAGAGTAAGGCTTTCCATTAGTGTTTTTACAATCCTGTATATAAATGTTCAATGACTGTACCTAAAAGTTACCGATGACGCTAGCCTCAATTCAGGGCAACAGACAGAAAAGGGGCATTATCATGCCCCTTACAATCTAAGCAACTATTTATATGGAATTAGTCGTCGCAATCGTACACATCTACGCCATCAAAATCGCACTCGACATCGACCCATTGGCCATTAAATTTTTGCAGTGAATAGTCGCGAGCAAAATAACCCCATAAGGTGTTATCAGCAACAGGACCTTCTAACTCAATATCATCATCACGATCTTCTTTTTCAATCTCAAGTGCCCTAAAGTTACCGTTGTAGAAGCGACCTTCAATTTCAACCCACTGACCATTCAAGTTACTAAGCGTCAATCCATCGTCGAACTCTGTATTACCATCTACGACAATCACGATACCATTGATGCTAAGCTGCTCATTTTGATAAACCGCCAAGCCCTCGACCTCGAACTCTTTACCACGCTCATAATCACCGCCATCTTCGAAATCGATCTCTTCAGCAATTAAACGTCCTTGATTAAACACGGTTTCGACCTCGACCCAACGCCCTGATTGTAAGTCGCTACGACGCCCATCATCGAACTCAGTGCGATCATTAACTTCTATACGCAAGCGACTATTAAGCTCAAATAACGTGACATCATTATTCACCCACGTCACTAAACCTTCTATTTCTACGTCATCAAAATCCGCATCATCTTCCACCTCAACATCATACGCCTTGAAATTGTTGTTATCGTACAGTTCGCCATACACCTCAACCCAAGCGCCATTAACCAACTCATCACGATCGTCCACATCAGCGGCACTGTAATCCACTCTCATCGTACCAAGATAAAACTCATTATCACTCAATCGTGACACCTGACCTTCAATCTCAACTTGCGCGACTGGCTCAATGCGGGAAACAGCGACAACTTCATCCTCACCATTCACTGTTGGGTAGGTTGTCACCATCACCCAGTCTCCCACTCGGATATCAGGAAGAGCATCAAATATTAGCTCAACCCCGTTGACCGTGAACTGGTGACCTGACACTGCACTCACTTCGCCCACCAAGCTTGGGTCAAGTTTCATTTCAGAGATGTTGTTATCTGTAACAGAGAACTGGGCTCGCATTCCGTCTGTAAGGGTGCTGAACTCTAGCGGTTGATTGCGGTACAATACTTGCGCTTGTGTTGCACTGAGTTGATATCCGTTTACTGTTAACGTTTTATTTTGTTGAGAAAGGTTCTGGATTTGCCCATCCAGTAAGCCTGTTTTGGTGTCTCTGTTGTCGTTATCACCCGAACCACCGCACCCAACCAGCATTGCGCTAACGCTCGCTAACAGAATAATTTTTTTCATTTGTCACCCATCAATTCGTTTAGAAGACCTCATACAGCGACTATTCTAATTTTAAGGGCGTGAAGTAATCGTGAAATATATGTCAGGCTATCGTCAATGAAAGTACTCATCGTAGAAGATAATCAACAAGTTACAGAGACACTCGCTGATTTTTTGGAAGTGGAGGGAATTGATGTTGATTGTGCTTACAATGGATACAGTGCTATCGCACTGGTTCAACAGCACCATTACGATGTCATCATAATGGATATCATGATGCCAAAGCTAGATGGCATCCTTGCTACCCAACGGCTTCGAAAAGAGATGCGCTGTCAAATACCGATTCTTTTTTTGTCAGCCAAAGACGGCTTACAAGATAAGCAGGCGGCATTCGACGCAGGGGGAGATGACTACCTGATAAAACCTTTTGCGATGGCAGAATTGTTAATGCGCTTACACGCTCTCAATAAGCGAGGTCCACAAAGAGACTTAGCACAACTCACCTTTGGCGATTTGCAGCTCGATACCCTTACTCACCGTGTCACCCGGGCAAACAGCCCGTTAAAGCTCAGTCATATACAGTTTAAAATATTGCAACTGCTGATGCAAAAAGCGCCCGGCATTGTAACTCGGTCAGAAATCATTCACGACGTTTGGAATGACCAGCCTCCAAGCAGCGATGCGCTACGCAGCCATATCTATGGCTTAAGAAATGCTATCGATAAAGACTACCCCATTACTTATCTGGAAACACTACATGGCAAAGGCTACCGACTTAAATAACAAGCCTTACCCCAGTATTTATCGCAAAATACGCTGGGCCTTTGGCGTTCCTACCCTGCTAATGTTTGCTATCTTTTGGGGCATGGTGTATATGGCTGAAAATAAACTAGAGATCATCAGCTTAGAACATTGGCTCGATACAGAATATGCCCGCTACTCGCGAGACTATCAAAAATTGGGTGAGCAAGCCCCATTACCCAACCGTTACGAGTTTTATACTTTCCGCTCTGACAAGAAAGTGCCACAGTGGTTAAGCGAATATGAAAATGAAGGCTTTTACGGGCATAAATTTAAAGACGAAACACGGCATTTTTTAGTTCGTCCTCACCCTGCAGATCCCACCGTTCGGTTATACATACTCTTTCAAGATCATGCTGATGATTATCTTAACGAATATGAAGCACAACTCCACTTAATGGCATTTATTCTTGGTACATTAGTAACGCTCGGGGTGTTAGGATATAGCTATTACTTTATTCGCTCTGTCTCTGCACCGCTAGCAGCTATTGAACGAAAGATCCCACTGCTCTCTCCCGAGTCTCCTCAATTTAAAATCGATAGCCACTTTCGTGAAACTCGCCATATCGAACAAGCACTACTATCTAACAAAACAGAAATTGAACACTTTTTTCAACGCGAGCAAGAGTTCAGTCGGTTTGCGTCCCACGAGCTTCGTACGCCAATTACCGTAATAAGGGGCTCGGCAGAACTATTAGCAAAACTCAACATCGAGCAACCCCTCGCTCAAAAAGCCATACAACGCATTCAAACCGCCAGTACCGAGATGTCACTGCTTACCGACGCCTTTTTATTACTGGGTAAAGCTGAAATCCCCTCCCACTTTATTGAACACGTACAACTTAGGCATCAATTAGAGCAACAACTTATCAGCCTAAATCCACTTTTTGAGCATTGTGCCTATAATTATCACCTCCAAATCGAACCGGAGCCCAGTTACGTTTTAGCCCCGACGAGCTTCGTCGCTATTTTAATGAACAACTTATTCAAAAACGCTGCTAACTTCGCAACCGGTGATATCGATATTCATTTACAAAACCAAACCCTCACGATTCGCAACCAGTATAATCCTCAAGATCACAGTGGCTATGGGTGTGGTTTGGTCATTGTTGAGAGAATTTGCGAAAGAATGGATTGGATTGTGACCATCATAAAAGAGGCAGAGATGTTTACCATCGAGGTGAAATTTAAATGACGGGGGTCAGTACCCCCGTCTCATTGTTACTTTTGATGTTGATCGGCAAACTGCTTCATGTAATCCACTAATGCTGCCACGCCTTCTTTTGGCATCGCATTATAAATAGACGCACGCATTCCACCCACAGCACGGTGGCCTTTTAGCGCCCGTAGGCCTATCTCATCCGCGCCTTGTAAAAATACACTGTCTAACTCAGGTTTAGCCAGTTGGAACGGCACATTCATTAATGAGCGATTATCAGGATGAACATCGTTGCTATAGAATGGCGACTGATCGATATAGTCGTATAACAGCGCTGCCTTCTCTTCATTGTGCTTTTGCATGCCTACCACACCACCTTGCTGCTTAAGCCACTCAAACACTTTACCCGCTAAATACCATGCAAACGTTGGTGGTGTGTTATACATCGATTCCTTCTCAAACAGCACCTTATAATTAAGAATACTTGGGAGGGTATCGCTCGCGAAATCAAGTAAGTCATCGCGAACAATCACGATGGTCAATCCAGCTGGGCCAATGTTCTTCTGTGCACCTGCATAAATCACCCCATAGCGGCTAACATCGATTGGGCGTGACAAAATTGTTGATGACATATCAGCAACAATCGGTTTATCCGTTTGAGGTAGATCTCTAATCTCAATGCCATCAATGGTTTCATTTGGACAAAAATGCACATAAGCGGCATCTGGTGAGATTGTCCACTCAGATGCAGGCAAAATCGCTTTCTTACCATCTCGCTGACAAGTAATATCCAGTACATTTGGCTGACAGTACTTTTTCGCTTCAACCACTGCGCTTTGTGCCCAGTAGCCGCCATCCATATAATCAGCACTGGTCTGTTCACCTAACAAATTCATTGGCACTGCAGCAAATTGAGCGCGTGCGCCACCTTGGCAGAAAAGCACTTTATAGTTATCTGGAATCGATAATAAGTCGCGTAAATCTCGCTCAGCTTTCTCTGCTACCGCAATGAATGGCAGACCGCGATGGCTTATTTCCATCACCGATGTGCCAAACCCACCCCAATTCAAAAACTCTTTTTGGGCTTCAGCCATAACCTGTTGAGGTAACATTGCCGGTCCGGCACTGAAGTTAAATACTTTTTCCATAACGAATTAATTGCTCCTGCTCGTTGCGTGATCCTAGCCAGTTGACTGATTTAACACTGAGTAACGAGAAAAATAAAGCAACATTTACCATAAAACAAAAAATCCAGCCGTAGCTGGATTTTTTATCAAATTCATTCCGCTGAATTTAAATGCCGGCACGCTTAAACAAACCAGCCATCAATGCAGAGCTTGCTTTCACTTGCTTAGCTTTGTTTTTAAACTCACGAACCAGTGCTGCATCATTCACTTCTGTGGCAATGTAAACCATTGAGTGATACATATCTCGCGCAGTTTTGATTCGCTTTTTGTCATTCATTGGCGCGAGGATTTTCACCACTTCCGTGCCCTTCATCCCTTTCTCTTCAGCATAAGCTTGTACTGAACCGAGCAGTCGGTCTAAATCAAGAGCAGCTTCAGAGTTTTCAGCGCCCATCTTCTTAATTTCTTTCATATTACGCTTACGCATCTGATTGATGATAAACGCAGGTTTATTTAGCTTCTTATAGCCCAAGAAACCAAGCACAACCAATGCAGCCACACCACCAACGACATAACCCCAGATAGAGCCAGATGACTCAACAACGGGTTGAACAATATCTACCGTAGTAGCAATAGACTCTGGTACATCAGACATATTTGAAACCTTTTAATTCTTTGGAACCAATCACCATCACATTATGCACACTACGCGCTAAGAACCATGTGATTTGTCAATTTTTATGTAAATAGAGAGACAAAGCTCAAGGTTATGACATATTTCCTATCACTCGTGTTCAATAAATAAGCCATAACACTATCACCTTGCCTGCATATAAAAAAACCCACCGAAGCGATGGGTTTTTTAGTCCGTAGCATTTAATCGCTAGTCTTGCGTCGACTCAGTATCGGTCGAACTGCTATCTACGTTGTCATCTGATACTGATTCTTCACCAGCTTCATCTTCCAACAATAGCTCTTCTTCAGGCTCATCGATACGTTGAAGTCCAACGACATGCTCGCCTTCTGACGTACGGATTAAGGTGACACCTTGTGTATTACGACCAACGCGGCTCACCTCAGCGACGCGAGTACGAACCAGCGTACCTGCATCAGTGATCATCATGAACTCATCGCCTTCGTCAGCTTGAACTGCACCGACAACACTGCCGTTACGCTCAGACACCTTGATTGAGACAACACCTTGTGTCGCTCGGCTCTTCGCTGGGTACTCGGAAAGTTCAGTGCGTTTACCGTAACCATTTTCGGTAACCGTTAAAACGTCACCATCAGACTTCGGAATGATTAGCGAAACGACGCTATCGCCTTCGGCTAACTTAATACCACGAACACCAGCAGCTGTACGGCCCATGGCACGAACACCACCTTTCGCATTGCCTTCCTCATCAATCACAGGGCTTTCGTAGAAACGAACAACCTTACCGTATGATGAGAACAGCATGATATCGCGAGTACCGTCAGTGACGTCTACACCAATTAACGAATCGCCTTCACGTAAGTTAACGGCAATAATACCGGCACTACGTGGACGACTGAAGTCAGTTAGTGGCGTTTTCTTAACAGTACCGTCTGCGGTTGCCATGAAGACGAACTTATCTTCTGCATACTCTGTTATTGGCAAGATAGCAGTAATACGTTCGCCTTCTTCTAGCGGAAGAATATTAACAATTGGCTTACCACGCGCAGTACGCGTTGCATGCGGTAATTGATAAACTTTCAGCCAGTACATGCGGCCACGGCTTGAGAAACAAAGTATGGTATCGTGAGTATTCGCCACCAACAGTTTCTCAATGTAGTCTTCATCTTTCATGCGCGTTGCAGCTTTACCTTTACCACCACGACGCTGCGCTTCGTATTCAGACAATAGCTGATACTTCACATAGCCTTCATGGGACAGTGTCACGACAACGTCTTCTTGGTTGATAAGATCTTCCAAGTCGATATCATGGCTTGCTGCGGTAATTTCAGTACGACGCTCGTCGTTAAACTGGACTCGAACCGCTTCTAGCTCTTCACGAATCACTTCCATCAAACGTTCAGTGCTACCAAGAATCTTCAATAGCTCTTCGATTTGCTCAAGAAGCGCCTTATATTCATCAAGGATCTTCTCGTGCTCTAGACCAGTCAACTTATGTAGACGTAGGTCAAGAATCGCTTGTGCTTGTTGCTCAGTTAGGAAGTACTGACCTTCTCGAATGCCAAACTCTTCTTCTAACCATTCAGGTCGAGCTGCATCAACACCAGCGCGCTCAAGCATGGCAGCCACATCACCCAGTGACCAACCGCGAGTCTGTAGACCCACACGCGCTTCAGCGGGTGTTGGCGCCGCTTTGATCAACTCGATGATGTCATCAATGTTAACCAATGCAATCGCTAAACCTTCAAGGATATGTGCACGTTCACGCGCTTTACGAAGTTCGAAAATCGTACGACGTGTTACCACTTCCTGACGGTGGTTCACGAAACACTTCAACATCTCTTTAAGATTGAAAAGCTTCGGTTGACCATTGTCGAGAGCGACCATGTTGATACCAAAAGTCGTTTGAAGCTGAGTTTGCGAATAAAGGTTATTAAGAACCACTTCACCAACAGCATCTCGACGGCACTCAATAACAATACGCATGCCATCTTTATCAGACTCATCGCGTAGTGCTGAAATGCCTTCGACTTTCTTATCTTTAACTAACTCTGCGATCTTTTCGATAAGTCGAGCTTTGTTTACCTGGTAAGGAATCTCGCTGACAATAATGGTCTCTTTGCCATTTTTCTCAGTTTCAATTTCTGCTTTCGAACGCATGTAAATTTTACCGCGACCCGTCTTGTAGGCATCAACGATACCCTTACGGCCATTGATAATCGCTGCCGTAGGAAAGTCAGGGCCAGGTATGTGCTCGATTAGCTCGTCGATGGTGATATCGTTATTATCGATATACGCTAAACAGCCATCGATCACTTCACCTAAGTTGTGAGGTGGGATATTCGTTGCCATACCAACCGCGATGCCAGACGAACCATTAACCAGTAAGTTCGGGACACGAGTAGGTAATACCGCTGGGATTTGTTCAGTACCATCGTAGTTATCAACGTAATCGACAGTATCTTTATCTAAGTCAGCAAGAAGTTCGCTAGCAATTTTTGCCATACGAACTTCGGTATAACGCATGGCTGCCGCGGAATCTCCGTCAACAGAACCAAAGTTACCCTGACCATCAACCAGCATATAGCGCAGCGCAAACGGCTGAGCCATACGAACGATAGTATCGTAAACCGCGCTATCGCCATGTGGATGGTATTTACCAATCACATCACCGACAACACGGGCAGATTTTTTATATGGTTTATTCCAGTCATTTCCCAGTACATTCATCGCGAATAATACGCGACGGTGTACGGGCTTCAGGCCATCACGCACATCCGGAAGTGCTCGACCAACGATGACAGACATCGCGTAGTCAAGGTACGAGTTTTTAAGCTCATCTTCGATATTTACGGGCGTGATCTCTTTTGCAAGATCGCTCATGGAGCCAAATTCCCTCAAATAATTTTGTCGTATTTATATACGTGCAAGTCGAGGGAATATACCATGAATCAGCAGGTAAACGCACCCCTTTCCTGCATTTCTACGCTTTTCTGTAACATTGTTCGAAAAAGTGTCATCCCGCTTTGAACGCACCTCTATCATCCGAACAAAACTTAACCGACCATCAGCATAATTTGTTCCAACACTGCCTTTCTTAGGATTCAACAAAAAGATCTAACAGCGGCAATATTCTAAAAATAACGATATGTATCATGCTGTTGCATTCACAAGGTAAATGCATTGCACTTAAGGTTGCGTTGGATCAATAAAACTAAGATTGCATTTTTGTATAGTTAGGTCATAAAGTGAACACACGTTAAATTGTCAGAACATTTTGAGGTTAATTATGCTAAATAAAGTGATGAATTCATTAGGTCTAACCCTGATTGCCAGTAAGTATGCTGCTGTACTCCTTCTTGCCGGGCTTACAATCACATCCGCATAACTTTTTATTATTCAAAATGCTATCAGCCCCCTTCTTACAAAAAGCAGTGTTAGCTGCTTTTTCCTTCTCTCTTCCTCCTCTTACTGAATGTTAAGATTTCGGTTATACTGCGTTAAAATCATGGACGGAAGCAGTACAAATGGCAGCAACAAATGTCGACCTCAACGAAATAGCCAAATTTGAGCAATTGGCTGCGCAGTGGTGGGATCTAGAGGGCAAATCTAAACCCCTCCATCAGATCAATCCACTAAGACTTAATTATGTCGATCAGCGCAGTGGTGGATTATTTGCTAAAACCGTCCTAGACGTCGGTTGTGGCGGCGGAATTCTCTCGGAAAGCATGGCTCAACTTGGTGCGAAAGTGACTGGTATTGATATGGGGAAAGCCCCCCTCAATGTCGCTAAGCTCCATGCACTTGAATCTCAAGTTCAAGTCAACTACCTTCAATCAACGGCAGAAGAACATGCCGACAACTATCCTGAGCAGTATGATATTGTGACCTGTATGGAGTTGTTGGAGCATGTGCCCGATCCAGCCTCGGTGATCCATGCCTGCTGTCAACTGGTTAAACCCGGCGGTCACGTCTTCTTCTCCACCTTAAATCGCAACATAAAATCCTACCTTTTTGCCATTATTGGTGCTGAACACCTAATGCAAGTTGTTCCAAAAGGTACGCATGACCACGGCAAGTTTATTCGACCTTCTGAGCTCCTCGCCTATATTGATACCACTTCGCTAACAGAACAGCATATCACTGGGTTGCAATATAATCCCTTGTTTGACAGTTATAAGCTCGGGCGGTGTGTCGATATCAACTACATTGTACATACCACTAAAGCAATCTAATCGCCGTAAACAATAACGTTTGATAATAAGGACATTATTATGGCATCAGCACTGTTATTCGATTTAGACGGTACCTTGCTTGATACCGCCGAAGATATGGCGAAAGCCGCAAATAAAGTACTGGCACAGCATGGCTTTGAGGCGCTCAGCCAAGAGCAAATCTATGCCAATACTAGCTTTGGCGCTCGCGGGCTATTGAGTGCAGGCTTTGGAAAGCACTATGCCGAACATGATGCCCAGCAGCTAAGGAAACAGTTTTTATTACACTATGCGGAAAATATTAACTCGCACACTCGCTACTACCCAGAAATAGAAAACGTACTAAACACTCTCTGCGCAACGGCAACACCTTGGGGCATCATGACCAACAAACCGGGCTTTCTCACTGAATTACTTTTGCCCTTTTTTCCTTTGTTGGAGCAAGCCAATATCATAGTGTGTGGCGATACCCTACCCCTCGCCAAACCCCATCCAGAACCCCTACTATATTGCGCTGAGCGAATCGACAAGCCACCACACGAGATCACTTACGTTGGCGATGTTGAAGGTGACATGACCGCGGCAAGCGCCGCAGGAATGTCTGGCGCCATTGCTAGCTGGGGCTACATTGGTGCCGATGTTAAGCCCACTAGCTGGCCTCACCATCATCTACTGCAAACACCAGCCGACATCCTGTCACTCTTACCGCACACTGGAGAGTATGCCGTGAATAGTTAAAATATTTGCAGTAGAACACAGCAATATAGTCAATGTCACAATATAGAGCGCAAACAAATCGCTCTATTTCACGGTAAAAAATGGCTAAACCGTTACTCAGTTAGCAATTGATTAAACAAGGCATTATTGTAGCGATGCTTCCACGTAAGTGAACACTTACTGGCTACTGAAATAGTTATCGGCGTGATGAACTACGGGGTTTAAATAGCAGTTGCAAAAACGAGACATTCACTCTATCTTGTACCTCGTAACCCATAGCAACCCAATATGTTGTGTTATTAGCGTGAAAAACATACAACAAATCGCTACTAAACCAACCTGCTATGCGCATCTTTAAGTCAGCATTAAAACAATTTGGGATCTCAACAAACCATGAACCAATCACTTACGGTTGCCAAGCGCGACGGACGTATCGAACAAATCGATCTAGATAAAATTCATCGCGTCATCACATGGGCAGCGAACGGACTCAACAACGTCTCTGTCTCTCAAGTCGAATTGAAGTCACACATTCAATTTTATGAAGGGATCAAAACCTCCGATATTCATGAGACCATCATAAAAGCCGCTGCAGACCTAATATCAGAGCAGACCCCAGACTACCAGTATCTCGCTGCGCGCTTGGCCATGTTCCACTTACGTAAAAAGGCTTATGGACAATTTGAACCACCGACGCTGTTGGATCACGTCACTAACATGGTGGAAAAAGGCAAATACGATAAACACCTACTCGAAGATTACTCCCCAGCAGAACTGGCACAGATGGATGAGTTCATCGAACACAGCCGAGATATGGACTTTTCCTATGCTGCGGTAAAACAACTCGAAGGCAAGTATTTGGTCCAAAACCGCGTCACTGGTGAGATCTACGAAAGTGCACAGTTTCTCTACATGATGGTAGCGGCATGCTTATTCTCCAAATACCCTATAGCAACGCGAATGGACTATATTCGCCGTTTCTACAATGCCGTCTCTACGTTTAAAATCTCACTACCAACTCCAATTATGGCGGGTGTACGTACACCAACACGTCAGTTCAGCTCTTGCGTGCTCATTGAATGCGATGACAGCTTAGATTCTATCAATGCTACCGCTAGTTCAATTGTACGTTATGTCTCTCAACGAGCGGGGATTGGGATTAATGCCGGGAGAATTCGTTCGCTAGGCAGCGAAATTCGTGGCGGCGAAGCGTTTCACACTGGCTGTATCCCGTTTTATAAGTACTTTCAGACAGCCGTTAAATGCTGCTCTCAAGGCGGGGTTAGAGGTGGAGCAGCGACGTTGTTCTACCCAATATGGCATGGTGAAGTTGAATCTCTTTTAGTGCTCAAAAATAACCGCGGTGTGGAAGAGAACCGAGTTCGTCACATGGACTATGGTGTTCAAATTAACAAGCTCATGTATACCCGCCTTATCAAAGGAGAGACCATCAGCCTCTTTTCTCCCTCGGATGTTCCGGGACTCTACGACGCCTTTTTTGAGGACCAAGCGGAGTTTGAGCGTTTATACCTCAAGTACGAGCAAGATACATCGATTAGAAAGAAAACCATTAAGGCTATCGACCTCTTTGCCACCATGATGCAAGAACGCGCATCAACCGGTCGGATCTACATTCAAAACGTCGATCACTGTAATACCCATAGCCCATTCGATGAGAAAGTCGCCCCCGTTCGCCAATCCAATCTCTGCATGGAAATTGCGCTGCCGACTCGCCCTCTCAACAATGTTGAGGATGACCAAGGTGAAATTGCGCTATGCACCCTCTCTGCGTTTAACCTCGGCAAGCTGGAGACGTTGGATGAGCTGGACGAACTGGCTAACTTAACGGTCCGCGCACTGGATGCATTGCTCGATTATCAAGATTATCCACTACCTGCCGCGAAAATTTCGACCATGAATCGGCGTACGCTAGGAGTTGGGGTTATCAATTATGCATACTACCTTGCCAAAAATGGCGCTCGCTATTCCGATGGCAGTGGCAATGCGCTCACCCACCGCACCTTTGAAGCAATTCAGTACTACTTATTAAAAGCGTCTTTGCAATTGGCCAAAGAGCAAGGCGCCTGCCCTGCATTTGCACAAACCAAGTACGCGCAAGGTATTTTGCCTATCGATACGTATAAGAAAGACTTAGATAATATCTGTGCGGAACCATTGCACTACGATTGGGAAGCGCTACGTCAAGAGATAAAACAACATGGGCTACGCAACTCGACTCTATCCGCATTAATGCCATCAGAAACGTCGTCGCAGATCTCCAATGCCACCAACGGTATTGAACCACCACGTGGGTATATCTCAGTAAAAGCATCAAAAGATGGAATTTTGAAACAAGTCGTGCCGGAATACGAAAAATACAAAGACAACTACGAGCTGCTTTGGTCAATTGGCTCAAATGACGGATATATGCAACTTGTCGGTTTAATGCAAAAATTCGTTGATCAATCTATATCGGCCAACACCAATTACGACCCGAGCTTGCATGCTAATGGTAAGGTTCCGATGAAACTACTGCTAAAAGATCTACTGACAGCGTATAAACTGGGAATTAAAACACTGTATTACCACAATACCCGTGATGGGGCCTCAGACGCACAATCCGATGATGATTGCGCTGGCGGTGGCTGCAAAATTTAAACCTGCATGTAAATGGAATACAAGGCCCGACACCAGCGCGGGCCAAACAGAATTTGAGGACTATAATGGCTTACAGTACTTTTTCCCAACAAAAGAATAACCCGTTAACGGAACCGATGTTTTTCGGTCAACCCGTTAATGTGGCTCGTTATGACCAACAAAAATACGAAATTTTTGAAAAGCTAATTGAAAAGCAACTCAGTTTTTTCTGGCGACCAGAAGAAGTGGATGTCTCCAGTGATCGTATCGACTACGAAACGCTCCCTGAGCACGAAAAGCACATCTTCATTTCAAATCTAAAATACCAAACACTGCTGGACTCGATTCAAGGGCGTAGCCCCAATGTCGCCCTGTTACCACTTGTTTCCATTCCTGAGCTCGAAACCTGGATTGAAACTTGGGCATTTTCAGAAACCATTCACTCACGCTCGTATACTCACATTATTCGCAATATCGTCAAAGACCCAAGTGCCGTGTTCGACGATATTGTAGAAAACGAACATATCGTTCAGCGCACCACTGATATCGCTTGTTTTTACGATCAACTGATCCAAGCGACCAATGATTACCACCGTTTTGGTGAAGGCGAACACAGGATTAACGGCCATACCCTTAACATCAGTTTAAAAGCACTGAAGAAGAAGCTTTATCTTTGTTTAATGTCTGTGAATGCACTGGAAGCGATTCGCTTCTATGTCAGCTTCGCCTGTTCGTTTGCCTTTGCCGAACGCGAGCTAATGGAAGGCAATGCCAAAATCATTAAGTTAATTGCCCGCGATGAAGCTCTGCACCTGACTGGCACCCAACATATGCTCAATCTCTTGCGCAGTGGCAACGATGATCCAGACATGGCCATTATTGCCAAGGAGTGCGAACAAGAGTGCTTTACCCTCTTTAAAAACGCAGCAGAGCAAGAGAAAGAGTGGGCTGAATATCTGTTTAAAGATGGGTCTATGATTGGCTTGAATAAAGACATTTTATGCCAATATGTCGAATACATTACCAACTTACGCATGCAAGCCGTTGGTCTTAAGCCTGCATACGACAATGCCGATCAAAACCCTATTCCTTGGATCAATGCATGGCTATCGTCCGACAATGTGCAAGTTGCCCCCCAAGAAGCCGAAATCAGTTCCTATCTGGTCGGACAAATTGACAATGACGTTAATGCTGATGACCTCGGTGACTTTGAGCTGTGATCAAAGTGGATATAAATCAGGGTGAAGAGGTGGTATATCTCGATAACCCTGACAATCTACTTAATGCGTTAGCAAAACAAGGCATCGCAGCCGAAGCGCAGTGCCGTGATGGATTTTGTGGCTCTTGTAAGTGTGAATTAGTCGAAGGAGATGTAGAGTACCTACAAGCTGCCTTAGCATTCATTCAGGCCAATGAAATACTGCCTTGCATCTGCAAGCCTTTAACTAGCCTGAAATTAAGCCAGGTGACTTACCACATTCAAGAACAGATAAAGGCCAAATAGGCCTTATCTTTTAACATTTCACCGCTAAGCCGCTAACTATCGAGGTAAACTTCTTTTTCGATCTCCAGCCATTCGTACTCACCGACCAATGGCTGAGCATAAAGAAGACGGCGTAATATATCCATCGACAATGCTGTAATGACAGTACGCATCTCGGTGATCTTACGTTGACGAACACTTCTCACTAAGAAGCCAGCATCGCCCTCTGCGCACGACAAACCAATGGCGACGCTACCGTCTATATAGGTACCATTGGCTATCCCCACATCTGCCCCCGTTTTCTCGCGGCTCGATCTTGCCATCGCAATCGCAGCAACAACAGGCTCTGCGTCAGTAGTAATCTGCTCTAGGCCTGCTTTAAGTATCCAGCCTTGACGTAAATAGGGCACAGTTGCGCGATCAAGATGGACAGTGGCACTCAACTGTCCCGCTGTAAACTGCTCTGCTAACGACAATGTAAGGCCGCTATGTTCAAAAGCATCACAAACCTCTTCCGGTAAAGCACGATTTATCCCAACGATATTGCACGCTAAGGCATCCTCTATCGCCCTACATAGGGGCAAATACCCATCATGAGCAGGATTTCCAGTAATCTTCACTTCAATATAGGGAAGATAAGACCGGTAACCAATCGCTAATCCTGTTGGGACCACAATTGATGACAACCGAGCCCCAATACCAGACTCTGATGAGCCAAAAGTATAGATACGATGACAATGTTGCGCTTGATGATCATTGGCCAACAGGCGCGGTAAGATTTGTTCATCAATCATGCGATAAAATTCAGAGGGAACGCCGGGCGTAAAATAGAGATCTGCCCCATTTAATCGCTGGTGAAAGCCACACGCCGTGCCAATCGGGTTGTCAATAACAGCAGCTCCATCTGGCAGCATTGCCTGTTTAACGTTGGTATCGGGCATTGGCCGCCCCAACTGCTTGTAATAGTCTTTCAGCTTTTTCAGCCAAGTCTCAGATAAAACTAATGCAACCCCACCCGCCTCTGCAGCCGCCTGTGCCGACAGGTCATCGCTGGTTGGCCCCAAGCCACCATTGACCACTACGACATCACAACTATGACTTAATGATATCAATTCCTCTCGAATCACCTCTAAATCATCCGCAACCGTCACTCGACGACTAACCGCTAACCCTTGTTCGAAACAGCGCTGAGAAAACCACGCAGCGTTAGTATCCACGATATCGCCGTTGAGCACTTCATCTCCAGTACTTAACATCGCTACTTTCATGTGGTTCTCCTTTTCGTTGTTAGAAAATTAACTATATCGTATTTTCCTGTCTATTTCTTACACAAACACAATGCGTTACTTTCATTGAACTGACACTCTATGTGCCGGATTTTGTTAGATTCAGGCTACGACACTGTTTTTTATCGGATGCGACTAGGCTTTTATATCGCTATCAGCGATAATGCATGCCGTTTTTTAACACCTTTTGCTGTTTATTATTTTTGGAGTCAGGCTTGAAAGCTGCACTTACACCGGTTATTACTGCTTTGTTTTTTTCTAATCAAGCACTTGCATTTAACCCTGATGCCTGTAGTGGCATATACTCATCATACTGTAATACCGACTTCGCAGCGTCTAGCCCCACATCTCAGCTAGCAAACGCACAAAACTATGAAGTCACAACGCTACCAACGAACCAGCCTCGTCTCCCACTTCACCTTGAAGCAAGTCCTGATCAAGACTGGGACTATCTCGTGGGGCAAACTTATACTATTTTAGGTCTCAGTGTCGCCACTGTCGGCGTTATGACCTTTTTACCAGAAAGCTTTACAAACTGGACAGAAGAAGATCGCGACATGAGCCGTCTTGCCAGCAAATGGTGGGATAATGTCAGCGCTGGGCCAGTTTGGGATAAAGACGATCATGTATTGAACTACGTGATGCACCCATATTTTGGTGGTGTGTACTACACGGCTGCGCGACATGCCGGTTATGATGAGTGGAAATCCTTCCTCTACTCCTTCACCATGTCAACATTCTTCTGGGAATACGGCATTGAAGCTTTTGCAGAAGTTCCTTCTATTCAAGACATTATCGTAACGCCTGTCTTTGGTGCTGCGGTCGGTGAACTGATGTACAAGCAAGAGCAAGCCATTTTAGCTAATGGTGGTGAAGTGTGGGGCTCAAAATCGTTTGGTAACTTTAATCTGTTTTTGCTGAACCCCGTCGGTCATATTCATTACTGGGTAACCGATTGGTGGGGCGATGATGTTGATGTCAATATGAACTATAGCCCATGGTTTGGCGATCGTGATGCAACGAAGTTTGCCTTAGACTCTGGCGCACGTTATGACGCAGCGTTCGTCGGTATGCAAGTCAAGCTCAAGTGGTAAAATAGACAATTACGACCCAACGAAAAACACCCGCCTCTTGGCGGGTGTTTATTTTGAAGCTGATATCGCTAAGCTAACCCTTGATACAAGGCTGTCACGCCAGATATTGAACACAACACCAGTATCGTACCTCGCATCCATTCTGGTCGAATTAAGTGTTGCACCTTTACCGATAACCAAATAGCCAAGAAGCACGGAGGCAGCATAAATAGAGCGTGCTTAACATGCCACCAGCCAAAATGCCCGGTGGTATACAGTGCAATCATCGATAAAACGCAACTAAACAAAAAGTAGGCGGATAAGTTTGCGCGCATATTATTGGCCTTGGCATTTTGCATAACAATGGCCATTGGGGGTCCACCAATGGCTGTTGCTGTTCCCATCACACCCGATAAAAAGCCAGCAATAAATAGGTTTTTTGACGTCGGTTCAATATGAATTTTGGCAAAGCTAACCACAACGGCCAACAATACACCGCCGCCAAGCAATAAGGACAATTGGGCACTTGTCATCCAGACCATCAACCAACCAGCAACGAAAGTGCCAGGCACACGCCCAACAAATGCAGAGCCTAGACCTTTATAAGAGATACTTTTTCGATGCTGCCACGTATTAAACAGTGACAACAAAAAGCTGATAAATATCAACGTTCCCGGAACAAACCGTGGTTCAAACATAAAAACAACTGGCGCTGCCACAATCGCCATACCAAAACCAATAGAACTTTGTACAAAACAGCCTGCGGCCATCGCCAATGCACTAAAAATCAGCACACTAATATCCATAACTCTCCTAATAAATTAATGTTCAGCCTGACGCTGCGCCTGAATAAAGAAGTTTCTCGGTGTTATTGCTCGTTCACACAGCCTCTGTACGCTAACCTCGTAACCCTGCTCTTGCAGGTAAATAACCCGGTCTAATATCAGCCATAACTCAAGTGGGCGGCGGAAGAGTTGCCGAACCAGTTCCATTCTTTCAACACCCTTAAAGCGCTGTTGTCCTTGTTGTAACCAGCCAGCGTAATCAACATCGTTTGGTAAAGACAACGATTTTTGTTCAGCAGCCCAACGACAAAATGCTTCAAAACCCTGATTTAACATCGCTTTTTTTACGTTAGGAACAGGAATGTATCGATTTAATTGGGTCAACGAGCGCTGTAATAAGTCAAAACCAAGACGAAAGCTCATTTCAATTTCTCTTAGCCGCTCAACCCGATTAGGCGCAGTGACGGTCTCTTGCAACGGCAAGCGTAAATCATGGCGAGACAATGAAATCTCAGACGCTTGAGCCAGTAAAGATAGTGCCTGATAGCGCTCTGACTTAATCAAATGATAACAACAGGGAGAAATGGTAACAAAGCGCGTCTTCTGTTGAGCGACTAACTGCAATAAACGAGTATGTAAATCACCGCAAGCATGCAGTGCAACGGCATGTTGTTCAGAATGAATATGCCTCGCCGCTGCTGCAGAAAACGCATCTTCACATTGCATACTAACCGGGAGACCAAGCTTATTCGCATACGCTTCACCTTGCTGACATAACGACACTTGCCACTCAAGGCTCACGACAGGACGCCGGTGAATGTCTGCCATTACCCGGCCTAAATGCGCTTTCCCCGCACACCACTCCAAAAACGGTACGTCGCTGATAGGTAACGCGCGACTAAATGCTTCAATTTGCGTCCACTTTCGCCCTGGAATACCGCTATCCAACCCACGCTGTATCACCTGTGATTGTAATACTTCAACCAGTGGCCAGTTTGTGTCAATACCCGCTCGATATAACGCTTCTGCTTGGGGGATAAATGGGCTCAACGCTTGCGACAAACGAGGTAAGTCCCCTTTTAACGCGATGACATCCTCATCATTCAAGGTATTAAGCCAATCCAGTAAGGGCTGCGCGTTTTCCCAATAATAACCTGATTTTTCAAATGGCATGAACTGCCAATACCGTCGACTACATGTCAGTAAGTGATCGAGGTGTTGAAATTGGTGATGATATGACTGCATGACTCCCCCAAAAGAGAAGCCATTGTAGAGACTTACCCTGATTTGTCCAGCGTGTTAACTATATCACACTTTCTGGAGCCACCGCTGAACACTGCATTTGGCTGATTGTCTTTGGTGCTGCAATATAATAGCCCTGAAACCAATCAATACCGGCTTTTTTTGCCTGCTGGTAATTCTGTGCTGATTCAATACCCTCTTGCACCAGCACAGCCCCTTTTGAGTGCAGTTCATCAACAAAGCACTGATAGTTTGGATTGAATAGCTCTTTTCGATCTAGCTTAATAATATCGGGGTCAATGAGCTGTACTCGTCGACGCGTTAACGCATCATCTTGTACGTCATCCAAGGCTAAAACAATATTCTCAGTACTCCTTCGCCATCGACTCATCAACGCAAGAAGAGACTCCGAAAGCGCGGCATGTTCTAGGATTTCGATAACCAAGCGAATATTACTAATGCCAAGTTCTTTTAATCGGGAGCGTAATAATGCTTGATGTTGATGTATATTTTCGTGGTCAACGAGACTATCAAATTCATAGTTCATGAAAAGAAACTCTCCTCTAACGGGCTGTAAAGAAAAGTTTCTCAAGTGTAACGCGCGTATCAATTTGTCAAAAAAAACCAATTCGGCACTATTTCGTGCCATCTCCAGCACATTTTCAGCAGGAACGGGCTGTGAGGAAAGAGAAGGACGAATTAATGCTTCATGCCCCATCACACACCCAAAAGCATCAACAATCGGCTGAAATGCCGAAACGATTTCATAGCCATAATAGTCGACAACATAATAACTCTCTTTCCAGCGTAAGTGCCGTTCGAACTGGCGCCTTAAAGATTCACTGGTTACTTGATCACTCATGCACCCTCTAATGGACAGGCAGTATCATATCTTCGAACATTTCCTCTATCGCCGTGTTATTTTTTAAAGCGACAGCTTGGTCAACAATATTTCGCGTTAGATGCGGAGCAAATCGCTCCATAAAGTCATACATATATGTTCGCAAGAAGGTACCTTTTTTAAAGCCAATCATCGTTGTGCTCGCCCCTATAATATGGCTCGCATCAATCGCAACGAGGTCACTGTCTTGCTCAGTGTCAATAGCCATGCTAGCCAATACACCAACGCCAATGCCCAACCTTACATAGGTTTTAATCACATCCGCATCCGTCGCAGTAAAAACTATTTTCGGTGTATGACCCGCCTGATTAAAGGCGATATCTAATTCAGAACGACCTGTAAATCCAAAGACATAAGTGACCAATGAATATTGTGCCAAATCGTCTATTGTTACCATTCGTTTGTGTGCCAAAGGATGATCTCGCGTAACGACAATTGAGCGATTCCAATGATAACAAGGAAGCATAATCATATCTTCATACAAATGCAGCGCTTCCGTGGCAATCGCAAAATCAGCGCCCCCTTTAGCGACACTATCGGCAATTTGAGATGGAGTCCCCTGATGCATGTGAAGAGATACTTTCGGGTAGCGTTGAGTAAAGCCCTTAATAACCGAAGGCAACGCATAGCGTGCCTGAGTATGTGTCGTTGATATGTTTAGCTTACCTATTTCAGGATGGGTATATTCGCCAGCGACCGACTTTATACTCTCAACGCGTGAAAGAATATCACGTGAAATCCGTACGATGTCCTCTCCAGCAGGTGTTACCGTTGTCAGGTGCTTACCACTACGCTCAAATATTTGTACACCTAGCTCATCTTCCAGCAAACGAACTTGCTTACTGATCCCTGGTTGCGATGTATAGAGACTTTCTGCCGTTGATGACACATTCAAATTGTGATTCACCACTTCAACGATATATCTCAGTTGCTGTAGTTTCATTATGCGTACAAATCCTTTACTTATATGTTTACTATCCTGTTGTGATTTTAGTTATAACTAATAATGCTCTGCGAAGCCAGCGTCATAGATTTTTAATGAAAATCTTGCGTTTTATGCAACATTTACCCTCATTAATTCGAATTAATGGCACACTGGCATACAGCCAGTGAATGGATGTTTAGCTTCATCGTTGCTCTGATTATGATCACTAAATGGATGACATCCCTTGCAAAAACGTTATCGGTGCTACCCTGAACAAAGCAGATAGTGTATCTTATCAACTAATTAATCCTCACCGTTAACTAACAATATCTTTATGAACATTCCTCTAATCATCAGTCTAGTCGTTGTATTGCTATGCCTTATCATCGGTTACAACATTATGGTGCAATACCGTGAAAAGATAGAAAGTGCAAAGCGTCAAGAGTTAGCTAAACATATCGCAATAATCGATGCGACAGAGGATCTTATTGGGAATGCACATAACTTTCCTTATAGTAAAGAGCTGTTAATTTGCTTGAACCAGCGCATTTATGATGCGCTTATTCATATGCAGGAGATTAACCCTTCCGACAAGCAGCTAGGACAACGCGCTGCTAATGTGGAAATACAGATCAAGCAACTCGCCGATCACTATACCGATGGCGACACTGCCAGTTTTCGGGTCCCAACTAGCGACAAACAGGCCATCGCCATGCTACAGCTAGTCAAACGATTACGTAATGTAATTAAAGCAGAGCACAGTAAAGGTCGGCTATCAACGCAGGTCTATGTCGCTGAAAACGCGCGGCTTGAAAGTAAGCAGCTCAAAATCAATATAGAGAATGTAATAAAGCGCGCCAGCGAAGCAAAGCAAAAAGACCAACTCGGCACAGCAAAGCAGCTACTTAAGAAAGGCCTGGATGTGTTATCAATGAAAAGTGATGATTACTCCGCCACCACCAAAACCAAATTACAAAAGATGCTAACGGAGATTGAAGAGGGGCAGCACAAAAATCAACATCGTGCCCGCCAAGAAATTATTGACCGCGAACAAAATGATCTCGATGCGCTATTTCAACCAAAGAAGAAATGGTAGTCAGTCACCTCCCCCTTTCAGGTCAGTCACCTCTCTGACCGGCTCACAGCAATTATTTAAGCTTGTGGCATGCCTGAATGAAAGCGGAATTCACTGTCGGCGCTGAGGATTAGCGTCGACTCGACTTGAGCAAAATAATCAACACGTTCACTAATATCGGCACTCGATACCAATGTCGCCAACGATAGATAATCTTGGTAATGCCTTGCTTCTGAGCGCAGCAAAGACAGATAAAACCGCTGTAGTGTGTCGTCTAGATACGGTGCCAGTTGGGCGAACCGTTCGCAAGAGCGCGCTTCGATATATGCCCCAACAATAAGCTTGTCTATCATCGCTTCAGGTTCATATGTCCTCACATGTTTAAACAGCCCTTTCGCATAACGGCTCGCCGAGACCGTCTTACACCGTACACCGTACTGCGCCATTATCTCTAGCACTTGATAAAAATGGTGGAGCTCTTCTTTGATCAATAACACCATTTTATCGACCATCTCCTGACCTCCCCTAGCCCCTAGTTTGGCGACCAGTGTTTTCGACAGGTTCGGTGTTGCTTTTAGTCCTTCAACCGATCCAACCCCACGATAAATAAAGTCTTCATAGGGTTTTAACCACGACATCAAAATTTGCTGACTCTGTTTATCCACCACATAAGTTCTCAGCAGTAGCGTTGCGCTTTGGGCGGCCTTTAGCTCACAGAGGATATGATCTTGCAAGATGATATCAAGGTTTCGGGCTTTATGGCTTGCTCTATCCATGCCTTCGGTGTGGCGGCCTGTAAAAATCCGTTACTTAGTGGTAATACCGACACTTCTTTCATTGCACCTCCATATGTACTCACCACATTCAAATTTAATACGTAGCTTAGAGAACACTAATCCATGCGTTAGTATAGTAAAACGCGAAATAGCACAAACAAAAAAAGGCAGCGTTATGCTGCCTTTCTTATCGAGAAATACGACTATTTTTCTGCTTTTTCGGCCTTTTTAGGCTTCTTACGCTTATCCGTTATTTCCCATTTCCCGTCAATGAACAAACCTGTCCAACCTGAAGGTTTTCCATCAACTTCCGAACGGATGTAGTTCTCTTTGCTCTTACGGCTAAAGCGAACCACCGCCTTTCTTCCATCTGGATCTTCTGTTGGCGCATCAGCCAAATATTGGAACTTCGGCGAAATTCTATCCTTAAATCGCTTTAACTCTTCCACCAATGGGGCACGAGTTTCACGAGATTTAGGGAACGTACTCGCCGCCAAAAATAGCCCTGACGCCCCATCTCGCAATACAAAGTAAGCATCAGGATCTTGCGTACATGGCAGTTCCGGCAGATGAACCGGATCTTCTTTTGGTGGTGCTACTTCACCATTTTTCAAGATCTTACGTGTGTTTTTACACGATTCATTGGTACAGTCCATATACTTACCAAAGCGGCCCGTTTTTAGCTCCATGTCTTCGCCACATTTGTCGCACTCAACCACTGGCCCATCATAGCCTTTTAGTTGGAACTCGCCTTTCTCAACCACAAAGCCGTCACAGTTCGGGTTATTACCGCAAACATGTAACTTACGTGTCTGGTCGATCAAGTAGGCATCCATGGCGGTTTCACAAACCGGACAACGTTTCTTCGCTCGCAACGCGGCAGTTTCAACGTCTTCTTCCAGCACGTTGACAATACCGTCTTCATCACCAAGGTTGATCGTGGTTTTACAACGCTCCTTCGGTGGCAAGGCATAACCAGAACACCCTAGAAATACCCCTGTCGATGCGGTACGAATACCCATTGGGCGTCCACATGTTGGGCACTCAATATCGGTTAAAACGATATGGTTTGGCTGCATGCCGCCGTGATCTTCGTCCATTTCAGCGGTTTCGAGATCTGAGGAAAAGTCGCTAAAGAATGTATTCAGCACCTGCTTCCATTGCGCCTGACCGTCAGCAATTTTATCTAAATTACCTTCCATTCGAGCAGTAAAGTCGTAGTCCATCAAATCTGCAAAACTTTGGTCTAAGCGATCAGAGACAATCTCACCCATTTTTTCAGCATAAAAGCGTCGCTGCTCAACACGCACATAGCCACGGTCTTGAATTGTAGAAATGATTGACGCATAGGTTGATGGACGACCAATGCCACGCTTCTCTAACTCTTTTACCAATGCCGCTTCAGTAAAACGCGCTGGTGGCTTGGTAAAATGCTGTTTCGGATCCAGTGTTTGAAGTGTTAGCACATCACCGACAGCCAAGTCAGGTAAAATAACATCTTCATTCTTGCCCATTGGACGCTGTACTGCTGTCCAACCGGCAAACTTGAGCACACGTCCCTTCGCTTTTAGGGTGAAGGTTCCGGCAGCGACGGTCAGCGTACTAGAGTCGTACTTGGCTGGAGTCATCTGACAAGCAACAAACTGACGCCAAATTAGGTCATACAGCTTCACTGCATCAGCATCCATACCAACGAGATCTTCTGGCTTAACCATCACATCAGAAGGACGAATCGCTTCGTGCGCTTCTTGTGCGTTCTCTTTGCTACCGTATACATGTGGCTTTGACGGTAAGTAAGCATCGCCGTGGTTGCTTTGAATATAATCACGTACAGCTTCGACCGCTTCTTTGCTCAAGTTGGTCGAGTCGGTACGCATATAAGTAATATAACCCGCTTCATACAAACGCTGTGCGAGACCCATGGTGCGCTTCACACCGTAGCCTAAGCGCGTACTGGCCGCTTGTTGTAGTGTCGAGGTGATAAAAGGCGTTGGTTGCTTTGACGACGTAGGGCGAGATTCACGCTCAACCACGTTATAGTCTGCCTTCTCCAACAACCCATTCGCAGCCATCGCTTCTGTTTCATTAACAGGTCGAAACGCCTTACCGTCTTGCTTTGTCACCGCTAAACGCAGCGCTTCAGCAGAAGCCGTCGTAGTATCAGCATGAATATCCCAAAATTCTTCGGGAACAAACGCTTTAATTTCGCGCTCGCGCTCAACCAACAGCTTCACCGCAACCGACTGTACACGGCCCGCAGATAAGCCACGTGCGACTTTCTTCCACAACAGTGGCGACACCATGAAACCCACAACGCGATCAAGAAAACGTCGCGCTTGTTGCGCGTTAACGCCATTGATATTCAGATCACCCGGCGTTTCAAAGGCCTGTTGAATAGCATTTTTAGTAATTTCATTAAACACAACACGTTTATAGCGCGATTCATCCCCACCGATGATCTCACGAAGGTGCCACGCAATGGCTTCTCCTTCGCGGTCCAAATCGGTTGCGAGATAAACAGTGTCTGCGTTTTCTGCTAGTTTTTGCAGCTCCGCAACAACTTTTTCTTTACCAGGCAAGACTTCATACTGTGCTTCCCAGTCGTTATACGGGTCCACACCCATTTTGTTGATGAGTGATTTTTTATCTTTCTCTTTCTTAATTCGCGCTTTTTCTTCCGCACTTAAGCCTTTTGTCGAGATAGGCGCGGCTTTCTTTCCATTGCTACGCGCCCCCGTTGGTAAATCACGGACGTGACCTACACTTGATTTAACGATGAAGTCTTTACCAAGGTACTTATTGATTGTTTTAGCCTTGGCAGGGGACTCCACGATGACCAGAGATTTACCCATTTTACTCTAAACGTCCTCATGCGATAAACGCGCTATAAACTTTTGCTTCTAACAACAGCGATTCAAACCTTTTTATATATTGGGCGAGAATTTCTTGAGGTCAACCTATTTTATCATCCTTGCATCGTGATTGGTCGCCTTAACCTCAGTTGTTAATGTAAGGTTACAATACCCGATTTCGCAATCTCTCGACTACAAAACAGTACGAAGCGTCATCTTTAGCAATAAAATCCAGCGCTGCCTATGTCGATGAAGAAGTTTTTGTGACTGATCACAAATTTTGTAATAATTGATGAAATATTTGATTAACTCCACCGCATTTTTACAATAACCCCAATCACAGAAGGTATGCACGATTATGAGCGATAAACAGGCTATTAGTCGCAACGAATTATTGATGATTGCCAACCAAATCATTCAAGATCACGACAGTTATATTGAAGGCATGCGCGCTGATGCTGTTGAAGAGAAGGCCGATGTTTTGGTATTTAAAGGAAATTACTTCTTGGATGACAATGGGTTGCCTACACCAAACACCACAATGGTTTTTAACCTGTTCAAACTACTGGCCCATCAACTATCACCAAAATTCACACTCGATGATGCTAAATAGCTAGCAACTCGAAGTTAAAGGGTCTAGAAGAGCCTTGGGCGCCTTCTAGACCTAAGAGTGGCTTAACCTTCCATCGTGTAGCTATCGTCATCAGAAGGCGATTTAGGCGGCTTTGATGCCGGAGAGGTTCCACCTAATGGATCTGAACCAAAGCGGTTTGGTCCAACCGTACCTTTTAAGCAGCCTAATTCAACAAAAACAAACACTGGACCGATAACCGGCACAAAGGTCAGTAAAACCCATAAACCTGATTTATTTCTGTCATGTAAGCGCTTAATATTTAGTGCAATTGATGCCCACCATACAAATAGCATTACCACGAATGATAACCCATCACCGATAAGCGACCCACCGGGTTGCTGCAGGTAAAAAAAGGTTGGCATAAAGACCAGCATCACTGGAATACTATAAATCCAATAAGCTTTGCGTGGCATACGGCCTTGTGTTGACAGTAATGCCCATTTCTGACTATTGATCATGCCTGTCCCTCTAAACAATTGGTTTTTGCCCACGGCCAATCCACTTCAACAATAAATTGTCGGCAGCTTCGCCTGTGGCACCCGCTAATTTTTCTGCCAGCTTTTTACGTTGTACATACTTCACCGCTAAAACATCACGCTCTTTACACGCCTGCATGACCAAATCATCACTGGTTGCAATTTTATCGATCAAGCCAAGACCAAGCGCTTGCTGACCAAACCAATGTTCTCCAGTTGCAACCTGTGCTAAATCCAGTTTAGGACGATGATCAGCGATAAAGTCCTTGAATAAACCGTGTGTTTCTTCTAACTCTGTTTGGAACTTTTCACGCGCTTTATCGGTATTTTCGCCGAACATCGTCAATGTTCGCTTAAATTCACCCGCTGTCATCTGCTCAAAATCAATATTATTTTTCTTTAATAACTTATTGAAATTAGGGATCTGCGCAATCACGCCAATAGAGCCAATAATCGCAAACGGCGCAGCAACAATCGTATCTGCGACGCATGCCATCATATATCCCCCACTGGCAGCCACTTTATCGACCGCAATCGTTAAGCGAATACCTGCACTCTTTAAGCGATCCAGTTGAGAAGAGGCCAAACCATAACCATGCACCATGTTTCTAAGCGCAATAAAACTTCGTCTCCAGCGACAGCGACCGCTAATATTGCTGTCACCTCTTCACGAAGCGCGGCGACTTCTTTAGCGTCAATACTGCCAGTAAATGACAGAACAAAGGTACGCGGCTTACGAGAAGGTCGGATATCGCCACTCTTGCTCGCTTGCTTGGCTTCTGCTTCCTGTGCTTTTTGTTTTTTCTTATCGCGTTTTTTCTCTTCTTTGTCTCGCGCCTTTAGCATCGCTTTATCAAAAAGATGGTGCTCTAACTGTTCAATGGTTTCACGGTGCTTTTTATTTAAATCCGTGACTTCAATTTCCCCCGCTTCATGCTGGGCACCCTTGACACTTTTTGCCACAATAAGCAATGTCACAATGGCAACCACCACTGTGGCTACTTTGGCCAAAAACAGGCCATAATCAAACAGAAATTCCAAGTCTGAATCCTTTTTCGTTATAGTGTGATAGGTACATTGTAACCAAGTTGCCAGCTGCTTAGAATAATTCTCTGTAAAGTATATGAAAACACTTTGTCATTGCAGTCATTGACCCACTATACAACAACAAAAAAGGAAGGATGTGTGAATTACACTATTGCTCAGGATGAATTAAACGATAACGTTATCCTTGTCACCGGCGCAGGTGATGGTATTGGTCGACAGGCGGCATTAAGCTTTGCACAACATGGCGCCAATGTCATTTTACTGGGTCGCACAGTGGCAAAACTGGAGGCCGTTTATGATGAAATCGAACAAACAACAGGCCGCCAAGCCGCCATTATTCCACTGGATTTACACGGTGCCACAAAACAACACTACCTTGATATGGCGGAAACGATTCAAGAGCAGTTTGGCCGTTTAGATGGTGTATTACATAGTGCAGGGTTATTAGGCACACTAGCACCATTCCACCAGCTCGATGAAGGCATGTACGATGAGATAATGCAAGTTAATGTAAAGGCAGAGTTTTTAATGACGCAGGCCTTACTTCCTCTATTAAAAGCAGCACCGGCAGGTCGTCTTGTGTTTACCAGTTCAACCGTTGGTCATATCGGACGGGCTTACTGGGGAAGTTACAGTATTTCTAAATTTGCGACGGAAGGGATGATGCAAGTCATTGCTGATGAATACAGCAATACCTCTGTGCGGGTAAATGCCATTAATCCCGGTGCAACACGCACAAAGATGCGTGCTGCTGCTTACCCAGCTGAAGATCCAATGACGTTAAAAACAGCAGCTGAACTCATGCCGCTATATCTTCACCTAATGTCATCCCGCTGCGATATCAACGGCGAGTGCATCGATGCTCAACCTAAGTAACGACTCGATTGATACATCGAGAAAATAGACCGCAATAAAAAAAGCAGCCTAAGCTGCTTTTTTATATGCGATGTATTTTTATCTAATTACTTACGCGTACGTACCTTACTACTCGGACGTGGTGTTTTAGTACGGCTATTCGTCGTGGTTGGTTTTCCACTTGGCTTACCACCTCGACGCTGACGACGTCCACCACGCTCTTCTTCAGCACGCTCTTCGTGACGACGTACGGCGCGACGAATCTTTTGTACGCGCGGCTTACGTTTTTTCTTCTCAACGGTCAGCATTGTATTTTTTTCCGCTGGAAGCTCAACAGCAGTTCGCAGCTTGTTCACTTCTGGAAGGTCTAACTCCATCCAACCGCCTCGCGGTAGATCTTTGGTTAAGAAAATATCACCATAACGAACACGCTTTAATCGGCTAACCGTCACACCTTGTGAATCCCACAAGCGGCGAACTTCACGATTTCGGCCTTCGTTAATAACAACATAAAATGTATGGTGATTACCTTCACCACCGGCATAAACCACATCTTCAAAACGGGCCATACCATCTTCTAGCTTCACACCTTTCACCAAGTTGCGAACCATCTGCTCGTTAACTTCACCAAAGACACGAACTAAATATTCACGTTCTACGGTACGGCTTGGGTGCATTAAACGGTTTGCCAACTCGCCATCTGTTGTGAACAGTAGCAAACCAGAGGTATTAGCATCCAAACGCCCAACTGAAACCCAACGCCCACCTTGCAGTCGAGGTAGACGATCAAATACAGTGCGGCGCCCTTCAGGGTCGTTTCGAGTACACAACTCACCTTCTGGTTTGTTATAAACAAGGACACGACAAACGTCTTCGGCTGGTGAAGGAAGATCAATTACATGACCATCAATACGTAGTTTTACGTCGCTTGATTCCAAACGATCGCCTAGCTTTACTATCTTGCCGTCAACACTGATGCGGCCTTGTTGAATCATCGCTTCAATTTCACGACGAGACCCATGACCCGCACGAGCCAGCACTTTTTGAATTTTTTCGTTCATCTGATAAACCTTTTGTCGCCTTCACAGGCGTCGAAACCCCCACCAACCTTTGAGCCTGTCTCAAAGGGGGCTGAGATTTTACGCCAAACACCGTGGTAACACCAGCATTAGTCACCGCGATTAGAGGATCTCTGGCTATTCAAACGGCGCCGTTTCTCCCGCGCCAACCCGAGCAATCACAGGTTGATCATCGGTCAAGTCAATCACGGTGGTTGGCGCTTCACCTAAATACCCACCATGCATAATTAAATCAACCGCATGTTCTAACTGATCACGAATCTCATCAGGGTCAGATTCTGCTGTCTCTTTCCCCGGTAAAATCAACGTTGTCGACATCAAAGGTTCACCCAACGCCTCGAGCAAATCCAGTGCAATTTGATTATTTGGTACACGAATACCAATGGTTTTCCGCTTAGGGTTCATTAAACGTCGTGGCACCTCTTTGGTCGCTTTAAAAATAAACGTATACGCTCCGGGCGTATTATTTTTTAGCAAACGAAAAGCCGTATTATCCACCCGAGCATAAAAAGATAGCTCAGATAAATCACGGCACAGCAAGGTGAAGTTGTGACTATCACCTAAACGTCGAATACGACAGATACGCTCCATCGCGCCTTTATTTTCAAGCAAGCAACCCAAAGCATAACCAGAATCAGTGGGATAAATAACGACGCCACCATTACGAATAATCGCAACGGCTTGGTTGATTAATCGCGTCTGTGGGTTTTCTGGGTGAACATAAAAAAACTGACTCATTGTTTCTCCTTAATCCTGCGCACTCTCGGTACGTGGAGATTCTAGTGCCCAACCTTCCCAAATCGGTGTCACACCGGCAGGGGCAAACAGGTTTCGCCCTAATTCTGTAAACGGGGCTGGGTAGTGAAAATCAGACCCTTGCGATGCCAATAATTCATACTCAATGGACCAATCAGCCAAATTACGGCGATCTTGTGGCGACTGCTGAGGTAGCGTGACCTCTAACGCGTCTCCCCCGACTTGTTTAAAGTAAATGATTAATCGTCTAATCCATTTTGCGGTCAACCCATAACGCCCTGGATGAGCAAGTACAGCTTGCCCTCCTGCTGCATGTATTGCGCTGACCGCTTCCTCTATCGGCCCCCAATTAGGTGGCACATAGCCTGGATTATTCCTAGTAAGGTATTGTTTAAAAACTTGTTGTACCGATTTAGCATAGCCGTTGGCAACCAACCATTGTGCAAAGTGAGATCGCGTTAGCGTATTCCCTTCACCCGCTAATGCCCTTGCTCCTTCTAACGCGCCTGGAACGCGCTGCTTCTCAAGTCGATGACCCATTAATTCGGCGCGCTCATCACGCCGATGGCGTTGCGCTGCGACCAAGGTCGTGATCGCAGCATGCTCAGGGTCGATATTCAATCCAACAATATGAATATCCTTATTTTCCCATACGGTTGATATCTCAATACCGTTAATCACCGTCAGCGGTAGTTTCGCCGATTTAACGGCATGATGCGCTTCTGCCAACCCTGCCACACTATCATGGTCAGTAATGGCTAACACCGCAACCCGTTTCTCTACCGCCCGGTGAACAAGCTCAGCAGGTGATAAACGCCCATCTGATGCTGTTGTATGGCTATGCAAATCAAAAATCATAATTTATCGCTTGACATCAACCTACCGAACTAGTTTACTAGTACACAGTTAAAGGCCAATGCCCATTGTTTAAAAGGTACTAATCATGTTACAACAAATTCTCATTATCCAAACAACTTCTTGGTGGTGGCGCTTAGATCATCGGGTATAGGGACTGCTGTAACGACAGAGCCTCATGCCCGCTTTTTAGCGGGCTTTTTATTTTTATCAGAGATTTACGCAACAAGAGACAGGAAATAATATGATTATCGTACTAAAACCAGAAGCAACCGAAATTGAAGCGAAACAGATCCTGTCCCGTATTGAACAAGCCGGTTTAAAGCCCCTGTACATGCCCGGCATTGAGCGCATTGTTTTAGGCGCCCTAGGTGATGAACGCATCCTGCAAAAATTGCATCTTGATGCATTCCCTTGTGTTGAACAGCTCAAACCAATCTTAAGCAAATATAAAATGGTGAGCCGAGAAGTTCAGGCGCACGATACCGTCGTTCGTTTTGGCAATGCGGCCATTGGCGGCAATAGTTTTGCTGTGATTGCTGGCCCATGTTCTGTCGAATCTCAAGAGCAATTACTTTCTGTTGCAAAAATGGTCAAGCAGCATGGCGCTATCGCATTACGAGGAGGGGCTTTTAAACCTCGCACCAGCCCTTATGACTTTCAGGGTCTCGGCGTTGAGGGGCTAGCACTATTGCAACAAGCGAATCAGCAGCTAAACATACCAACAGTGTCAGAGGTCATGGAAGTGAGCCAAGTTAACACCATGCATGACTACGTAGACTGTTTACAAATTGGCGCGCGAAATATGCAAAACTACGCGCTATTAAAAGCCGTCGGCGAAAGCGGTAAACCGGTGTTGCTAAAACGCGGTCTGTCCGCCACCATTGAGGAGTTGTTGCTCGCAGCGGAGTACATTTACGATGCAGGCAACCCAAATATTATCTTATGCGAACGCGGGATACGCACCTATGAAACTGCCACCCGAAATACACTCGACCTTAATGCTGTCGCCTACCTAAAACAGAAGAGTCACCTGCCTGTTATCGTTGACCCTAGTCATGGCACTGGTGTTAGGGAACTGGTGATCCCACTGTCTCGCGCTGCCGCCGCTGTCGGGGCAGACGGCATTATTGTCGAAGCACATCTCAACCCTTGTGAAGCATTGTCCGATGGCCACCAAGCGCTGACTGAGCCCATGTTCGAGCAATTAATGCAAGAGCTACGTCCCTTTGTTGAAGCAGCAGGTAAAACGTTATGAAAACATCTTTAGCATTGGGAGAATTAGAGCTACTTAATCTCGATGTACCCTATGTCGCGGAGCCTACACAACTGTACCATTCCGTTTGTGGTCAAAGCCCGTATCACCTGCTTTTAGAATCGGCTGAGATTGACTCTAAACAAGATCTGAAAAGCCTGATGCTAATTGATGCTGCTGTTCGTATCCGCTGCATGGGCAACGAAGTGACTTTTACCGCGCTCTCAGAAAATGGCAGTAATGTGCTGACGCATTTGCACAGTTGTATCCCTAGTGAGATCAGTGCAACGCTAAAACACAACGAGCTAATATTAACCTGTCCACAACCGAACAGTGATGTCGATGAAGATAGCCGCTTACAACAGCGCTCTCCCTTCGATGCATTGCGCCTTGTCCAGCGCAGCTTCAACTTGGAAGCGCATCCTGAAAATGCCCTATTTTTAGGCGGCCTATTTGCTTATGATCTTGTTGCAGGGTTTGAACCTCTCCCCGATGTTGAGTCAACAAACCGTTGCCCTGATTACCTATTTTATCTTGCCGAAACGCTATTGATCATCGACCACCAACGTCGTAAAGGAAAGCTCCAGGCAACACTGTTTGGTGGAGAGCACTACACGGCGAGCTATTACGAACTAAGCCGTCGCCTACAGCAAGTTAAAGAGTCTTGTTTGCAGCCGTTGAGTATTCCGGCAGCACCCACAATCGAAACCCAGGAACCCAACGTCAACATTGATGATGCGACTTTCTGCAATACTGTTAGTGCGTTAAAAAACTATGTCATCAATGGGGATATCTTTCAGGTTGTCCCCTCACGTCGCTTTACGCTGCCTTGTCCAGCACCACTGGCTGCCTATCAAGCACTAAAAGAGGGCAACCCAAGTCCTTACATGTTCTACATGCATGACAAAGACTTTACCCTGTTCGGTGCGTCGCCGGAAAGTGCCCTGAAATACAGCCAAGCATCAAACCAAATTGAAATTTACCCCATCGCTGGCACTCGACCACGTGGCAAGAACCAAGATGGTAGCATCAATTTCGATTTAGATGGGCGAATCGAGCTGGAGCTGCGCAACGATGTAAAGGAAAATGCCGAACATATGATGTTGGTTGACCTTGCTCGTAACGACGTGGCCCGTATCAGTCAACCGGGTACGCGCTATGTTGCTGACCTGCTAAAAGTTGATCGCTATAGCCACGTTATGCACCTCGTCTCTCGTGTCGTCGGTCAATTGCGTGATGAACTCGATGCACTGCACGCCTATCAAGCCTGTATGAATATGGGCACGTTGACTGGAGCCCCGAAAATTCGCGCCATGCAACTGATTCGCGATGTCGAACAAGCTCGGCGTGGTAGCTACGGCGGTGCGGTGGGCTATTTGAATGGCCAAGGCGACATGGATACCTGCATCGTTATCCGCTCTGCGTATGTCGAAGACAACATGGCCACCGTCCAAGCTGGCGCGGGGGTTGTGTTTGACTCAGACCCTCAAGCGGAAGCAGACGAAACACGGGCGAAAGCGCAAGCGGTCTTAAAAGCAATCCAATCTGCTCATCAGGAGACAAAATAATGAATATTGTGTTACTCGACAATTTTGACTCCTTTACTTATAACTTAGTTGACCAATTTCGCACCTTAGGGTATCCGGTCACTATTTATCGCAATAGTCTCAGCGCAGCGAAAATTGAACAAGCCTTAAACGAACTCACGAATCCGGTTTTGGTTCTCTCTCCAGGCCCTGGTGCGCCAGCAGACGCAGGCTGTATGCCGGAGCTTATTCAACGCGTTAAAGGCAAGATTCCGATGATCGGGATCTGTCTCGGCCATCAGGCCTTAGTTGAGGCATACGGCGGCACCATTGTGAACGCTGGTGAAATCATGCATGGTAAGTCCTCTTTAATGACACACAATAAGCATGAGGTCTTCGGCTCTTTACCTAATCCACTGCCCATTGCTCGCTACCATTCACTAGTGGCTAAAAATATTCCTGACTGCTTGCAAGTCACCGCTTCCAGCGAAGGACTAACGATGGCGATTACCCACGAGCAAGATCGCGTTTGCGGTTTTCAATTCCACCCAGAATCAATCTTAACCACGCAAGGCGCACAACTGCTCGTTAATACCCTTAACTGGGTCAACAGCCCTGCACCTTCCGACATTAAAATCAGCGATTAATAACAGGTAACATCATGGATCTATATCAACTAACGGACAAACTCTATCAACAAAAAACGCTGACAGAATCGGAAAGCCGAGCATTATTTGACGCTGTCATCAAAGGTGACGTCGACCCACTGCTATTGGCCTCGGTACTCACCGCTCTCAAAGTCAAAGGCGAAGCGCCCAGTGAGATCGCCGGTGCAGCGAAAGCTTTGCTAGATAATGCCGCCCCTTTCCCATCACCAGATTATGATTTTGCCGACATCGTAGGTACGGGAGGAGATGGACACCATACCATCAACATCTCGACCACTGCCGCGTTTGTAGCAGCAGCGTGTGGATTGAAAGTCGCCAAGCACGGCAATCGAGGTGTATCGAGCAAATCTGGCTCGTCAGACCTACTCGATAAGCTAGGCATCAACTTAGCCATGCCAGCCGATACCGCCCGTGAAGCCTTAGATGAATTTGGCGTTTGCTTCCTGTTTGCACCGCAATACCATGGTGGCGTTCGTCATGCGATGCCAGTTCGTCAAGCACTAAAAACGCGCACCATCTTCAATGTATTAGGTCCATTGATTAACCCTGCCCGTCCAAATATTGAATTGATGGGAGTGTATGACGCAGCCCTGGTTCGCCCGATTGCTGAAACAATGGCAGCCATGGGAATGAAGCGAGCGGCAATTGTGCACGGCAGCGGTTTAGATGAAGTGGCTATTCATGGCGAGACAACAGTCGCCGAGATTATTGATGGTCAGATCCATGAATATACCCTTACTCCCGCCGATTTTGGGGTAGAGACCTACCCACTTAACGCGATTAAAGGTGGTGAGCCCGAAGAGAACCGCCGTATCATCGAGCAAATCCTGACAGGAAAAGGGACGATGGCACAACAATCGGCGGTCGCTGTAAATGTTGCGATGCTAATGCGCTTGTTTGGTCATGAAGACCTTAAAGCCAATACACAAAAAGCGCTGGCTATTATGGCATCGGGTGAGGCATATTCATTGGTCAATAAACTGGCTGCGAAAGGATAAGTATGGAAACGGTATTAGCAAAAATTGTCGCAGACAAACGCAAATGGATTGCTGCCCGCAAAACGCAACAACCACTAGATAGCTTTTTTGAAACCCTGACACCCAGTGATCGCGACTTTCTTAAGGCGCTAAGCTCACCAAACAGTGCCTTCATCTTAGAGTGCAAAAAAGCCTCTCCGTCGAAAGGGCTGATCCGCGAAGATTTCGATTTAGATTATATTGCCAGTGTTTACCGCCACCATGCCAATGCAATTTCGGTACTCACGGACGAAAAGTACTTTCAGGGCAATTTTGATTTTTTACCGCAAGTTCGCCGCCAAGTTACTCAGCCAATACTGTGCAAAGACTTCATGGTTGACCCTTATCAAGTTTACCTTGCGCGCCACTACCAAGCCGATGCCATCTTGTTGATGCTGTCAGTATTGGATGACGAGGACTATCAACAGTTAGCCAAGGTTGCCAAGTCTCTCTCTATGGGGATTTTAACTGAGGTCAGTACTGAAGAGGAGTTAGAGCGAGCGATTCAACTTGGCGCGGAAGTTGTTGGTATTAACAATCGTAACCTACGTGACCTCAGCATCGATTTAGCAAGAACAAAGGCACTTGCACCTCGTTTGCCCGAAGGCACGATTATTATCTCCGAATCAGGAATATATACGCACCAGCAAATTAAAGAGCTACGTCAATATGCCAACGGTTTTCTGATTGGCAGCTCTCTCATGGCTGACGATAATCTCGAGCTCGCTGTACGTCGCGTATTACTTGGTGAAAACAAAGTCTGTGGTCTAACACGAGCACAGGATAGTTTGGCTGCTTATCAAGCTGGCGCGGTCTTTGGTGGGCTGATTTTTGCGCCTGCCTCACCACGCTGTATCACCACAGCGCAAGCCAAATCGGTTATGGCCGCCGCCCCTTTGCGTTATGTTGGCGTTTTCCAAAACCAACCACTTAACAACGTTGCAGAGACAGCCAAACAATTAAAACTTACTGCGGTTCAACTGCATGGTGATGAAGATGAGGCGTATATTCAATTATTACGTCAGCAGCTTGCTAGCAATTGCGAAATATGGAAAGCCTATGGTGTTGACCAACAAGAGCCGCAACGTCTAAATCACGTCGATAGACACCTACTAGATAGCCGTATCGGTACGCAAACTGGAGGCACAGGGCAAAGTTTCGACTGGCACCTCATTGAAGACTTTCAACATGTCATGCTTGCCGGTGGCATAGGACCAGAAAACGCTAAGCAAGCAGCGCAACTTGGTGCAATCGGTTTAGATATTAATTCCGCCGTAGAAAGCGCCCCTGGTATAAAAGACAACGATAAACTTGCGGCCACGTTTGCTGCCATCAAACAATTTTAAGGAATAGAACATGACCAAACTAAACGCGTTTTTTGGCGACTTTGGTGGACAATATGTACCACAGATCCTTGTTCCTGCCTTAGAGCAGTTGGAACAGGCTTTCATTGATGCTCAAGAAGACCCTGACTTTCAAGCTGAATTTACGTCATTACTCAAAGAGTATGCTGGACGACCTACTGCATTAACGCTGTGTCGCAATCTCACCAAAGGGACGAAGACCAAGCTGTACTTAAAGCGTGAAGACCTATTACATGGCGGTGCACACAAAACCAACCAAGTCCTCGGCCAAGCACTGCTAGCTAAACGAATGGGCAAAAAAGAAATCATCGCTGAAACCGGTGCTGGGCAGCATGGGGTGGCAACCGCTTTAGCCTGCGCGTTGCTAGATCTTAAATGCCGCGTCTATATGGGCGCCAAAGACGTTGAGCGCCAAAGTCCAAATGTCTTCCGTATGAAGCTAATGGGCGCAGAAGTCATTCCTGTTCACGCAGGTAGCGCCACACTGAAAGATGCATGTAATGAAGCAATGCGTGATTGGTCAGCCAACTACGACACGGCTCACTACCTGCTAGGTACCGCAGCAGGCCCTCATCCATTCCCCACCATTGTACGTGAATTTCAACGCATGATTGGTGAAGAAACCAAAGTACAGATACTGGAGCGAGAAGGCCGACTACCCGACGCTGTTATCGCTTGTGTCGGCGGTGGTTCCAACGCCATCGGTATGTTTGCAGACTTTATCGACGAAAAAAGTGTGCAACTTATTGGTGTTGAGCCCGCAGGTAAAGGACTTGATACTGATATGCATGGTGCACCGCTCAAACACGGAAAACTTGGGATCTTCTTTGGCATGAAAGCACCACTGATGCAAGATGAGCACGGCCAAGTGGAAGAGTCTTACTCCATATCAGCAGGATTGGATTTCCCTTCGGTCGGACCGCAACACGCACACCTCAATGCGATTGGCCGCGCTGAGTACGGTGCCATCACCGATGATGAGGCACTGGATGCTTTTCAAGATCTTGCGCGTTACGAAGGCATTATTCCAGCCTTAGAGTCTGCACACGCATTAGCATATGCACTAAAGATAATTCATGCCGAACCAGAAAAAGAACAACTGCTGGTGGTTAACCTTTCAGGACGCGGTGACAAAGATATTTTCACCGTCCACGACATATTAGAACAAAAAGGAGCGCAATAATGGATCGCTATCAAAGCCTGTTTTCAGAACTAACGACCAAAAATCAAGGTGCGTTTGTTCCTTTCGTTACCATCGGTGATCCTAACCCTGAACTCTCACTGCAAATTATCGACACCTTGATTGATGCTGGCGCGGATGCGCTAGAGCTAGGTTTTCCATTTTCGGACCCTCTTGCCGATGGCCCAACCATTCAAGGGGCAAACATACGTGCAATCAATGCAGGCACCACGCCACCGATCTGCTTTGAACTCATTGAGCAAATTCGTCGCAAACACCCACATATTCCAATAGGGTTACTGATCTACGCCAACTTAGTATTTGCCAATGGACTTGATAACTTCTACAGCGCGTGTGCCGAGGCGGGGGTGGACTCTGTATTGGTAGCGGATGTCCCCGTTGAACATTCTGCCGATTTTCGTAATAGCGCACAAAAATATGGTGTGCATCCTATCTTTATCGCTCCGCCCAATGCCAATAAGGCGACATTGAAACGGGTCGCTGAAGCAAGCGGCGGCTATACCTACTTACTGTCGCGCGCTGGGGTAACTGGCGCAGAAACAGCGGCCGGCATGCCGATCGATCATTTGCTCACCAGCCTAAACCAATACAATGCACCGCCAGCCATTCTTGGTTTTGGTATTGCGGAGCCCGAGCAGGTACGCACCGCGATTGCCTCTGGCGCAGCGGGTGTCATATCAGGTTCGGCGGTTGTTAAAATAATCGAAAGTAACGTCGATAAACCAGAAGCATTACTAACCTCATTGCACGCTTTCGTAACAAAAATGAAAGCCGCGACGCAACATTAAACCACACAGCCAGACAAATGAGGCATATTTGTCTGGCTTAATTACCCGTTAGCAACATTCATTCAGGCTATGTTTAGATTGAAAAGAATTCCTTAACGCTATTCTTTCGTGATCAACCTCAATAAATAACACCTCAAGCGTGACTCAGTAACAACTTTCTCATTTTCTTGTTTGCATCATCACACCAACGCTGCCACAATCCTCTCGAAATTTAATCTTGCCAGATCGAATAGCAGCAGATTAATTCACTAGCTTGTAACACATGGATATAAGAGGTAGTAACTGTGTTAAAAAAAGAAGGTTTAATGAATAACATTGGCGTTCAAGTCGTGATCGCTATGGTTATTGGTACCATTGTCGGTGCAATGATGGGTCCATCCGCTGAGATGTTTGCCCCACTTGGACACATCTTTATCAATCTGATCAAAATGTTGGTTGTGCCGCTGGTCGCTGTCGCTATCATTTCTGGTGCTGCTGGCTTAGGTAATAGTCAATCAGCCGGGAAAATTGGCCTAACGACACTGGGATTTTTCGCGCTAACGTCTGCTGCAGCCGTTGCCCTAGCGATTGCAATGGGAAACATTTTCAAACCTGGAGTGGGCGTTGACCTAACCAGTGTTGAAGGTATGTTCGGTTCGGTTACCGCCGAGCAGGGCGCCCTACCAACGTTCTGGGAAACCATTGTTGGTATGATCCCTGGCAACGTATTTGAAGCACTTAACAGCGCAAATATCCTACAAATTCTTGTTTACTGCCTATTCTTTGGATTGGCCCTGTCTAAAGTTGCTCCTGCTCGTCGTGACCCTGTCCTAAATGGTATCAATGGCATCGTTGATGCAATGGTATGGATGATCAATCAAGTCATGAAGATCGCTCCTCTCGGTGTCTTCGGTCTGATGGCAGAAGCCGTTGGTACATTTGGTTTTAGCGCCCTAAGCATCATCTTTAACCTAGTTTGGGTATACATCTTAGCAATCGCTATCTTCGGTTTCCTATTCTACCCTGCTATCGTGAAGGCACTAGGCAATGTTTCACCGCGCAAATTCCTATCTGCGATGAAGAAACCACAAGCTGTTGCGCTATCGACTGCCTCTTCAATGTCGACGTTACCTGTAACAATGAAAACGTGTGAAGAAGACCTTGGTATCAGCAAAACAACCTCATCATTTGTTCTACCGCTCGGTGCAACAATCAATATGAGTGGTAATGCGATTTACTACGGTCTGGTTGCCGTATTCTTCGCACAGATGTTCCAGATTGATTTGAGCATGAGTGCCTACGTGGCGATTGTTCTAACATCGACTCTTGGTGCTGTTGGTCAAGCGGGTGTACCGGGTCCTTCTTTCTTAGTGGTTGCTGTACTGCTATCCGCAGGTATTCCAATTGAAGGTCTGCCACTACTGTTTGCTCTAGACCGTATTTTTGACATGATCCGTACTGCACTAAACATCACCGGTGATGCTGCATGTGCCGTCATCGTTGAAAACATCGTCGCCAAAGATGAGGTTGCTGCGCAAGACGCACAACAAGCATAATCATAATAGCAGCAGCGTCTAACGCTGCTGCGTTTTGCCCGAATTAACACCACACCATTCCCTCAAAGCTTGATTTATCCTCTCTAAGCGCCTCTAATATAATTAGAAATCCGACCATCGTCCGCAGGGAGCGCCAATGAAACAGCTAATAGACTTTATTCCGCTAATCGTTTTTTTTGTTCTTTTTCAGTGGTTTGATATCTATATTGCGACAGGAGCATTAATTGTCACCACGGGACTACAAATGATAATCCTATGGTTCCTCAATCATCGCCTCGAAAAGTCCCAACTTTTAACCTTGGTATTAGTGATTGTCTTTGGTGGCATGACCATCTTATTTAAGGATGACAGTTTTATTAAGTGGAAAGTCACCATCCTTTATCTCATTTTCTCTGGCGGACTTGTTGTTTCACACTGGTTGAAAAAACCGCTCATTAAAGCCATGCTTCATAAAGAGATCTCCCTTGCAGAAAAGGCATGGTTACGATTAAATCTCGCGTGGGCTGGGTTCTTTCTTTTTTGCGCCCTGCTTAATCTATATGTCTCATATACTTTTTCGCTGGCCACATGGGTAAATTTTAAAGTGTTTGGGTTATTAGGGCTTACACTATTATTTACTCTCGGAAGCGGTGTCTTTTTGTATCGGCACATGCCTAAAGACGATGAATCCCAAGATAGCGATATACCTAAAGGTTAAAATACGATGAATTCACAGGTTCCACACGGTCAACTTCTACTACGAACATTGGCTATGCCCGCTGACACCAATGCTAATGGTGACATTTTTGGTGGTTGGATTATGTCTCAACTCGATCTTGCGGGAGGGATTCTTGCAAAAGAAATTTCTGGGGGGCGTATAGCCACCGTGTCAGTTGATGGTATTCACTTCAAGGCCCCTGTAAAAGTCGGCGATGTGGTCTGCTGTTATGGAGAGTGTGCACGCATTGGCAATTCATCCATGAGTATCAAGCTGGAAGTATGGGTTAAACCTGTTAAAGAAGAAGGTATTGGCGAACGCTACCAAGTATGCGAAGCTACCTTTAATTATGTAGCAATTAGCAATGAAGGCCGTCCACGAGCCATAAAGCGCTAAACAACAAACTTACACTGAAGATAAGGATGAAATCATGTGGTACGTTATTTTTTCACAGGATGTCGACAATAGCTTAGAAAAACGCCTTAGCGTGCGAGACAAACATTTAGCCCGCTTGGAAGCATTAAAAACGGAAGGACGTCTTCTTGTGGCTGGGCCTAACCCAGCCATCGACAGTGAAGAACCAGGCCAAGCAGGATTTACTGGCTCAACGGTTATCGCTGAGTTTGAATCACTGCAAGCAGCACAAGCTTGGGCTGACAGTGACCCTTATATTGACGCAGGCGTTTATGCCAAAGTCATTGTTAAACCATTTAAAAAAGTTCTACCTTAACATGAAAAAATTTCTACTCTCTCTTACTGTCTCTAGTCTTCTTATTGGCTGCGCCAGCAACCCGAACGAAGAAGTTATAGCCCTTGCTGACCTACGAGCTAACCACCTAAATAGCATCATGCCAATCGATGTGGGTGAGTATAAATTTATGCGTGCCCATGCAAAATCAACTACCGTGTTGGTCGATATACTCTATGGTGGAGGCAGTCCAATAACACCAAGCCAATTTTTAAGTAACAGCGTGAAGGATTACTGTCAAAACCCTGACATCAAAGCGGTACTGGATAAAGGCGTACACTACGCATTTACTATCCGTGACGTACGAGCTCGCCCTATCGCCGAACAAGTGATTAACGCAAGTAGTTGTGGGCTTTAAAGCCGCTATTCGCGATTACCGCGCATAAAAAAACCCATGGTCAAACAAACCATGGGTTTTTGCCTTTAAGACTTAAGTAATACGCGTTTACTTACGGCGCCATGTAGTACCTTGGGCACCGTCTTCTAACACAATTCCCATTTCTGTTAGTTTATCACGCGCGGCATCGGCAGCGGCCCAGTCTTTACTCGCTCTTGCATCTAAGCGCTGCTGGATTAACGCTTCAATTTCTGCCACATCATCACCTGCAGCTGCATCGCCTTGCAAAAAGGCAGCAGGGTCTTGCTCAAGAAGCCCCAGCACGCCACCCAATTCACGCAGACGCGCTGCTAACGCGGACGCAGCGGCAACATCATCGGCCTTAAGGCGATTCACTTCACGCGCCATATCAAACAGTACTGAATAAGCTTCTGGTGTATTAAAGTCGTCATCCATAGCCTCTTTAAATCGCGCCACAAACGCTTCCCCACCTTGCGCTTCAGCCATGTCTAAACCACGTAGTGCGGTATATAGACGTTCTAAGGCTGAGCGAGCTTGGTTCAAGTTGTCTTCACTGTAATTAAGTTGACTACGGTAGTGACCAGACATCAAGAAGTAGCGCACCGTTTCTGCGTCATAATGCTTAAGAACATCACGAATGGTAAAGAAATTACCCAGTGATTTTGACATCTTTTCGCGATCAATCATCACCATGCCACTGTGCATCCAAGTATTCACATACTGAGAGCCGGTTGCACAGCAAGATTGGGCAATCTCATTTTCATGGTGCGGGAATTGAAGATCAGACCCACCACCATGGATATCAAAATGATCACCAAGAATGGCTGAGTTCATCGCTGAACACTCAATATGCCAACCAGGTCGTCCCGCACCCCACGGTGATTCCCACGTGGGTTCTCCAGGCTTCGACATCTTCCACAACACAAAGTCTAATGGGCTGCGCTTAGCTGTTTCAATATCTACGCGTGCACCGGCTTGAAGTTGCTCTAAGTCTTGTTTAGACAACCGACCATAATCTTCAAACTTGCTGACCTCGAACATCACATCACCGTTATCGGCAACATAGGCAAAGCCACGTTCAATCAAGCGTTCACACAGCGCGATAATTTCAGCAATGTAATCTGTTGCTCGAGGTTCAATATCGGGGCGCTTCAAATTCAACGCATCAAAATCGGCATGCATTTCACCAATCAAGCGGTTAGTTAATGCGTCACAGCTCTCGCCATTCTCGTTGGCACGCTTAATGATTTTATCGTCGATATCGGTAATATTACGCACAAACGTAAGATCATAGCCACTGTAACGCAGGTAGCGTGCAACCACATCAAAAGAGACAAAAGTACGACCGTGACCAATATGACAAAGATCATAAATCGTCACCCCACACACATACATTCCAACCTTATTGGCTTGGATTGGCTTAAATTCCTCTTTTTGACGGGTCAGTGTGTTATAGATTTTCAACATGTTCTTACACGGCTCTATGTTTAATGGGACGACAATGAAGCCCACATTACACCTGTTCTGCTATGGAATCGCAAGAAAAACCACCGTTAGACTCACGGAATTTTTAGTAGCTGATGGTGTTTTGCTCATCTAGGCAAATTTCGGTGAATGAAATTGCCTGTCTAATTGGATTCTGGCAGAACACAGGTTACTATTTACCTGATACAGATAACTGTAAATGACATCTTTAAAGGAAAACTCTATGGTCACGTTGCACACCACATTTGGCGATATCAAAATTCAACTTAACAGTGAAAAAGCACCAGAAACATGTGCAAACTTCCTGCAATACTGCCGTGATGGGTTCTACAATGGCACGCTATTCCACCGTGTTATTGATGGTTTTATGATCCAAGGCGGCGGCATGGCGTCTGGCATGACAGAAAAAGAGACCCGCGCGCCGATCAAAAATGAAGCGAACAACGGTTTAACCAACAAAGTAGGTACCCTAGCAATGGCGCGTACCATGGAACCGCATTCTGCTAGCTCACAGTTCTTTATTAACGTAAATGACAACGACTTCCTAAACTTTAAAGCAGAAAATGCACAAGGTTGGGGTTACTGTGTTTTTGCTGAGGTTGTTGAAGGCATGGACGTGGTAAACAAGATCAAAAGCGTTGCGACTGGCAACTGGGGTTATGTACACCAAGACGTTCCAGTCGAAGAAGTACTGATCAATAACGTCACCATCGAAGATTAAGAGACATTGCAGGTAGGGCCTTCCCTGCCTGCTTCTTACTATGACCACCTATTTTATCTCAGACCTTCATCTTAGCGAAAACCGCCAAGATATTACCGACTGCTTTTTAAACTTTCTCCACGAACTCGAAAACGAACGCCCTGATGCGCTCTACATTCTTGGAGATCTGTTTGAAATGTGGATTGGTGATGATGAATCTAACCCATTTTTGAAGACCATTCGGTCCGCCCTTCGGCGCCTAACTAGCGTCGGAATCCCATGCTTTTTCATCCATGGCAACCGTGATTTTTTAATCGGGCATCAGTTCAGCCGCGAAACTGGCGTACAATTGCTAGATGAACATACTGTTATCGACCTTTACGGACAACCAACGCTGTTGCTGCATGGTGATACCTTGTGTACCGACGATAAAGAGTATCAAAAGTTTCGTAAGCGTGTGCATATGCGCTGGCTACAAACCCTATTCTTGGCCTTACCGTTGAAATGGCGAGTTAATATCGGCCAGAAAATTCGCTCACAAAGCGCCCAATCAAACCAGCAAAAGTCAGGAAAGGTACTGAACGTGGCGCTCGCTGACACTGAACAGCAGTTTACACGCCACAATGTCACTCGAATCATCCACGGTCATACTCACCAACCGAACACCCATCAGCATTCGGCCGGAGAGCGCATTGTACTTGGAGACTGGTACGATCAAGGATCGATATTGCGTTGCAACCGAGACGGGCAGTGTGAACTGCTGACTCGTCACTTTTCATAACAACGCCTTTATCTGCATCAGTGAATAAGCTCTCACACTGTACAGCGCAACATCTCTCGATCTTGCGCTGTCGATACCTACACACTTCATGTCAAAATTAAACGCTTACTGTTTCTGCAGTGATACGATCGCCCTGCCAAGAGCGGAACATGGTTAATGAGGTATACAGCACCACAAAAGCCACTAGCCAAGCCAGCGTATTCATATCCATCGACTTAACAATAAACACTGCTAACAATACGGCGATTGGACCACTAATAACCACGGCCAAAGAAGCGCGGGTATTTAATGCACCACGGCGAATAAAGCTGCCCGCCGAGAAAAAGCACAAAAATGCACACGAGCACATCATAATAGGGAACGCTGCCAAGGGGTGCATACCAAGCAAATAGATCATTGTCATGCAGGGTGCATACAAGCCAATACCTACCGTCATTAATGCACCAAAGATAAAATTACCAGCAATACCCACCGCTAACTTCCAACCTGTTAGTCCTAGCGCGTCGCCACCCAGAGGAAACAGCTCCAAACGCCCTGCGAACATCAAGCCCGCGACAATGAGTAATGCGCCGGCCATAATAAGGCGGATCATCTGGCGGTCCATGTTCGCCACGAAGCGTGCCCCCACTGTAGCCCCCAAACAGGCTGAAGCAATCAAACTTAGCAACGTGATGGTATCTACATTGACAGCAGTCAAGAAAAGTAGTGATTGAGCCACTGTCGCCATCGTCGCTTGCGCATTCAAAGTTCCAGGCAATAACTTGTCATCGATAAGGTTAAACTGCTTGTAACCTGCAGTCTTAATCGCGAAGCTCCCTACGCCCAGAGCATCACAAAAATTGGCGAAACCGCCGATTGCTGCTATTTTCCATACACTTGTGTCTGCCTCATCCGCGCGTTGCTTTCGCCACGCAGACAGCAACATCACGACAAACACAGCCCCACCAACAAGCAACCCTGCCTGCAAAATATGCAACATCGACATTAGATACATCAGCCCAATAGTGAAAAGGCGAGTATTGTGATCAAGTTATCATTCTTAATCAATGCTTCATGCAAAAAATTTCCCTTTCCTCTTATTTTTTAATTTTATGTCGTTTATAAATTAGTTTTCTCCGCAAAAGGTCGTTTGCTATCTATATGATTTCTAGAAGCACAGGTATAGCCTGTGATATATCACAGAAATGAGAGTATCTTTCGTAGCAAGACATCCTATATTGGATAGAGAACAACAGATCATTGGCCATGAGCTGTTATTTAGAGATGGGTTAAACAATGCTTTCCCTGATGTCAGTGATGAGTACGCAACGTCGCGTATTCTTGCTGATCGTATGTGCACGTTACAACGTTCTACACAAGACGATCAACAACATGTCGCGTTCATCAATTTTCCACAGCAAAACCTATTGGCGCTAACGCCAACCCTGTTTCCTAAAGATGATTTTGTTATTGAAATACTGGAGAAATGCACCCCAAACGATGCACTCTTCGATGCCATACAAACGCTTTTTCACAAAGGCTATACGCTGGCATTAGATGACTTTAGTGGACATGAAGACTGGCAGCGTTTCTTACCTTATATTCATATCATTAAGTTCGACTTGCTCTTAACACCTCTCGCAGAAGCGAAAGTATTTATGGAGAAGAACAGGCTCTTGCCCATTAAATACCTCGCAGAAAAAGTTGAAACCTTAGAGCAATTTGAACAAGCACATGCCGCCGGGTTCGATTACTTTCAAGGCTATTTTTTTGCGAAGCCAAAAATTAGCACACACCCGGCTTTATCACCCTCTGCGATGATCGCCATGCAGCTGTTTCAAGCTATGATGAAGCCAAGTGTCGACTTTGATGAAGTAGAGCAAATTATTAGTTGTGACGTTTCGATCAGCTACAAATTACTGCGTTTTGTCAATATTATGACAACGTACCAAAGTAAACCGATCACGTCATTTAAGCAGGCGTTGGTCTTTCTCGGCGAAGACAATTTAAAACGATTTATCTTTTTAATTGCAACTGCTTACGTTGCCAGTGATGAAAATAGCCCATTGTTTTCTCTGTCTATTCAACGGGCCCGTTTTTGTGAACTGATTGCGCCACAGCTTAAACAAAATTGCTCCGAAGCCTTTATTACCGGACTTTTTTCACTGCTTGAATGTATGCTTAGTCATCCCATTGAACAATTGGTCAGTCAACTCCCATTGCGCGATCAAGTTAAACATGCATTGACCGACAACCGCGGGCCACTTGGCGGAATTATTTCGCTCACTAAAGCCTACGATCATGCCAACTGGAAAATTATTAAACTGATCTGTAACCACTATAGATTAGAAGAACAGAAGATTGCAGAAGCCTATGTGAATTCTCTACAATGGGCCAAGAATTTTACTGCAACGAGTAACGCACTATGACACTGTGTCCTTGCGGTAGTGGGCTTGACTATTCAGCCTGTTGCCAACCTATTATCCAAAATCCGCGCAAAGCGGAATGTCCCGAGCAGCTAATGCGCTCACGTTATACTGCGCATGTCGTTAATAATGCTAATTATGTCGTCTCAACCTATCATCCAAGTTGCCACGCAGAGCAGTTCGCCGACGCTATTGCCGACTCTGTAGCGAGCCAGTGGGTCGCGCTACAAATTATTGAGGCGCCAACTGCAGAGAGTAACGAAGGATTTGTCCACTTTGTCGCGACTTACATTGAAAACAACCAGCTGCATTTCCTTGAAGAGCATTCACGTTTCTTAAAAGAAGCGGACCAATGGTTCTATGTTGATGGTCAATATCCAGCCCAACCGCGCCAGTCAATGGCTATTGGGCGTAACGACCCCTGCCCTTGCCTCAGTGGTAAGAAGTACAAAAAGTGCTGTGCTAAATAAGCTCTGGCTAACACTCGCCAATGCGCCCAAAGGGGCGCAAGTCCCTGACCGACACACAAATACGCTATCCTTCTACTAGCAGCCAAACGCATCGAATAGGTGACTATGCCATCGGTCCAAAACGGCAAAAATTTCTTCACAACCGTTTAATTACCAAAGAAATCACCAATTAACAAACAAAGAGAAACCAACAAATTTACACCATTTCAAAAAATAGGGTTGCAATCTTAATTTAGCTTCGATAGTGTGAAGCAAGTTATAGAGATTCAGCAAATATGTAAGTTATTGAGAGTATTTATGTGCATTATGTCGGTCATTCATCACCATCATCACCATCCTGACTAGTCTTTCGGGAGGATGCACGCTATCCGCAGGAAGACTTAAAACCCTCTTCCACGGTCTAAGCAAAACGAATCTACAGACCCTCGGAAGAGATACTTCCGAGGGTTTTTTTATTTCAGAGCAGAATTAACAGTAAAGGAATATGTAACGATGCCAAATCAGAGACTACGCATTGCAATTCAAAAGAAGGGACGTCTAGCTAAAGAGTGCCAAGAGCTACTAAAGCGTTGTGGCGTTAAAATTAATATGGTCGGCGAACGCCTTATCGTTCACGCAGAGAACATGCCTATCGACCTATTGCTCGTACGTGATGATGATATTCCTGGTTTAATCATGGACGGTGTAGTGGATTTAGGGGTGATCGGTGAAAATGAACTGGAAGAAGTGGCCCTAGAACGTTTAGCGCAAGGGGAAAGCGCCGAATTCATTAAATTACGTCGCCTCGACTTTGGTGGATGCCGTCTCTCCATTGCGATTGATAAAGATGAAGAGTACACAGGTCCGGCAGATCTTCGTGGTAAACGCATTGCGACAACCTATCCTCAACTTGTAAAGCGCTATATGGAAGCACAAGGCGTAGAGTTTAGTTCTTGCATGTTAACAGGATCAGTTGAAGTAGCGCCGCGCGCGGGCTTAGCGGATGCTATCTGCGACTTAGTCTCAACCGGCGCAACGTTGGAGGCGAATGGCTTAAAAGAAGCAGAAGTTATCTTGCGATCCAAAGCTGTTCTTATTCAACGTGTGGGTGAGTTTAACGCAGATAAACAAGCCCTTATAAATAAGCTCCTTACCCGTATGCAAGGGGTAATTCAAGCCAAAGAGTCAAAGTATATTATGCTACATGCGCCAACCGAGCGCTTAGAGCAAATCAAATTGTTACTGCCGGGCGCAGAAGACCCAACCGTGATGCCATTGTCGGAAGACAGCACAAAAGTCGCCGTACACTTAGTCAGTGCCGAAAACCTTTTCTGGGAAACCATGGAACAGCTCAAAGAACTGGGTGCCAGCTCAATCTTAGTCTTACCAATTGAAAAGATGATGGAGTAAGCCATGAAAACAGTTGTATGGCAGTCACTCAGTTTGCAACAGCAAGCGGGTCTATTACAGCGTCCAGCCATCACTGCTGGCGATGATATTACTGCTGCAGTCGACAGTGTTATTGCTGAAATCAAAACCAATGGTGATGCTGCAGTACAAAGATTCACCGAAAAGTTTGATGGCGTGCGCCCTAATTCTATTCGCGTCTCAGACCAAGAGGTAGCGGATGCCTGCGCACGACTCAGTGACGACATGAAGCTAGCGCTTCAAGCAGCCTACAAAAATATCTACACCTTTCATGAAGCACAAATCCCACAGCCGGTTGTCGTTGAAACACAGCCAGGGGTGGTTTGCGAGCAGGTTTCTCGCCCCATTGGAGCCGTTGGGCTTTACATTCCCGGCGGAAGTGCACCACTTCCCTCCACGGTGCTCATGCTGGGTGTACCCGCACAGATTGCCGGATGTCAGCGCGTCGTACTGAGTTCTCCCCCACCAATCGCAGATGAAATTTTATATGTCGCTGCGTTATGTGAAATCGATGAAATCTACAACATAGGTGGCGCACAGGCTGTCGCTGCGATGGCTTATGGCACAGAGAGCATTAAGAAAGTCGACAAAATTTTTGGCCCTGGCAACGCCTTTGTGACAGAGGCAAAGCGCCAAGTCAGCAACGATTTTCTCGGTGCAGCTATTGATATGCCCGCAGGGCCTTCAGAAGTGCTCGTTATTGCAGACGGTCAAGCTGATCCTGACTTTATCGCCGCAGATCTACTAAGCCAAGCCGAGCATGGGCCAGATTCTCAAGTGGTATTGGTCACGCCAGAGCCAAGTTTAGCTGATCGCGTTGCCGATGCTATTCAACGTCAATTGGCGACACTGAGTCGGGCTGATATTGCCCGTCAGGCATTAGGGTCAAGCCTGCTCATTGTCGCAGATTCTCTAGAGCAATGTATTGCGATTTCAAATCGATATGGCCCTGAACACTTAATCGTACAGACTGAACACCCACGAGAATTGCTGCCGCTGCTCGATAATGCAGGTTCAATCTTCCTCGGTGCTTGGTCACCAGAGTCGGTTGGTGATTACGCCTCAGGCACTAATCATGTACTGCCAACTTACGGCTATACCCGTACCTACTCCAGTTTAGGACTCGCTGACTTTTCGAAACGGATGACAATTCAGGAGCTCAGTCGTGATGGCCTATTGTCAATTGCACCAATCGTTGAGACTATAGCGGACGCTGAAGGGCTGGATGCCCACAAACGTGCCGTCACGCTGCGCGTGGAAAAACTAAAGGATTGCCAATGAGTGTTACAGATCTAGCCCGTAAAACCGTTCGAGAAATGACGCCCTATATGTCGGCTCGCCGTTTAGGCGGTAGTGGCGATATATGGCTCAACGCTAACGAGTCACCATTCGTTAACGAGTACAGCATTGAATGCGATCGCCTCAATCGCTATAGCGAGTGCCAACCTGTACCATTAATCTCTGCCTATGCCAATTATGCAGGTATTGATAGTCAGTATGTGCTGACCTCTCGTGGCGCTGATGAGGGTATTGAATTATTAATTCGCACATTCTGTGAACCTAATAAGGATAAAATTCTTTATTGCCCACCCACCTACGGAATGTACAGTATCAGTGCACAAACATTTGATGTGGGGACGGTGGCTGTTCCACTCTCGGCCCAATGGCAACTAGATCTCGACGCCATTGAACGTAATTTAGATGATGTAAAACTGGTCTTTGTCTGCAGCCCCAACAACCCAACCGGAAACCTGCTCGATCGCAGTGACATCGAAACATTACTCAATCTGACGGCTGACAAAGCCCTCGTGGTTGTCGATGAAGCCTATATCGATTTCTGTATCGACGCATCGGTTATCGATCTACTTAATACGCACCCTAATCTCGTCATTTTGCGTACGATGTCGAAAGCATTCGCCTTAGCAGGGCTGCGCTGCGGCTTTACCTTGGCTAACCCTGAAGTTATCTCACTGCTATTGAAAATCATCGCTCCGTACCCTGTGCCTGTACCTGTAGCAGATATTGCCGTTCAAGCCTTATCCCCTGCTGGTTTAGCACGAACCAAATATCAAGTCCTCGATCTCAGTGCGAACCGAGCCTATTTGCAGGCGGGATTAAGCATGTTGCGCGACGTTACGGTTTTTGATGGTTATGGCAACTACCTGTTGGTCAAGCTTCCTGATGCCGAGGCGCTGTTCACCACGTTGTGGGATAACGGCATTATTCTACGCCGTACCGCCATTAACGACTGCATCCGAATTAGCATTGGCAACCGTGATGAATGTGAGAAAACACTCGCTTTTATCCGTCAAGAACTCGAGCAACAAGACACACCACACAAGGATAGTTACTGTGAGTAAAGATAAAATTCTCTTTATTGACCGCGATGGCACGCTAATTGTTGAACCACCAATAGATTTTCAAGTTGATCGACTCGATAAGCTGAAACTAGAGCCTTACGTCATCCCTGCACTACTTAGCTTGCAAGATGCTGGTTACAAGCTTGTTATGGTAACCAACCAAGATGGATTAGGTACCGACAGCTACCCACAAGCAGATTTCGATGCCCCTCACAACATGATGATGGACATCTTTGCCTCGCAAGGGGTACGCTTTGATGATGTACTCATTTGTCCTCATTTTGACCATGATAATTGTACCTGCCGCAAGCCCAAGCTAGGGCTTGTAAAAGCGTATTTACAGCAAGGACAAGTAGATTTTGAAACTTCTGCGGTGATTGGTGATCGGATAACGGATCTACAACTTGCAGAAAATATGGCGATAAAAGGTATTCAGTATCACCCCAACGATATGAGCTGGCCGCAAATCGTTGCTGATCTCACCACAACACCGCGCATAGCTGAAGTTACACGAACCACCAAAGAAACCGACATCTGCATTGCTGTAAATTTAGATCAATCGGGCGGTAATTCGATCGAGACCGGGCTGGGCTTTTTCGACCATATGCTCGATCAAATCGCAACGCATGGTGGATTCCAATTACGCTGCTCTGTCGCAGGCGACCTTCATATTGATGATCACCATAGCGTCGAAGACACAGCGCTGGCTTTGGGTGAAGCGTTAAAACGCGCATTAGGCAATAAGCGTGGTATTGGTCGATTTGGATTTAGCTTGCCGATGGATGAGTGTTTAGCGCAATGTGCTTTAGATTTATCTGGGCGCCCTTACCTCAAGTTCGATGCACAGTTCAGCCGCGAACAGGTTGGTGATCTGTCAACAGAAATGGTCGAGCACTTTTTCCGTTCACTGACCGATACACTGGCTTGTACGTTACACCTTTCATCAACCGGCGAAAACGATCACCATATCGTTGAAAGTCTATTTAAAGCCTTTGGTCGCACTCTTCGCCAAGCAATCCGTGTTGAAGGGAACGAGCTACCTAGTAGCAAGGGGGTCTTATAATGACAAACGTTGTCATCATTGATACAGGATGCGCCAATGTCTCTTCGGTCCGTTTTGCTGTTGAGCGACTCGGCTATCAAGTCGACGTCAGCAAAGACCCCAAAGTAGTCCTTAAGGCCGATAAACTCTTTTTACCCGGCGTCGGCACGGCCAGTGAGGCAATGAAGAACCTCGAAGAGCGCGGTCTTATCGAACTAGTGAAACAGGTCACTCAACCGTTACTAGGGATCTGCCTTGGTATGCAGTTACTTTGCCGAGAGTCGCAAGAAGATGGCGTTCAAGGCAATAACACCGTTGACTGCCTTGGGTTATGTGATGCTCCCATAAATAAAATGGTGGCTGACGGGTTACCACTTCCACATATGGGTTGGAATACCATCACCCCCAAAGCCGATCACCCACTATTTAAAGGCATCCCTGCTGGCAGTTACTTCTATTTTGTCCACAGTTATGCCATGCCCCCAGATGCTGAGCATACCATTGCGGCGTGCCAATACGGTCAGCCATTTACTGCGGCACTGCAAAGCGGTAACTACTTTGGGGTGCAATTTCACCCCGAGCGCTCAAGTAAAGCTGGCGCTCAACTGATCAAAAACTTTTTAGAGATGTGATAAGGAACGTCGATGATTATCCCCGCATTAGATTTAATTGACGGCCAAGTGGTTCGTCTCTATCAAGGTGACTACGGACAAGTCACTGAATACCCCGTTAACCCGGCAGAACAATTTGCCCGTTATCATCAGGCTGGCGCAAATTGGTTGCACTTAGTTGACCTAACAGGGGCAAAAGATACCACAGCGCGTCAACTCGATTTGATCGCAAGCCTATTGGCTAGCACCCCTGCCAACATCCAGATCGGCGGCGGTGTCCGTACCGAAGACGATGTAAAAAACCTATTAAATGCAGGTGCAGAGCGCGTCGTTATTGGCTCAACCGCAGTAAAACACCCTGATTTAGTGAAAGGCTGGATACAACAATATGGTGCAGAGCACATCGTATTGGCACTCGATGTCAATATTGATGAGCAAGGCAACCGTAATGTCGCCATCGCTGGCTGGCAAAAAGACTCTGGTGTTTCAATTGAATCACTACTCGATGATTACCTTACCGTTGGATTACGGCATGTACTGTGCACCGATATTTCGCGCGACGGCACCTTGAGCGGCTCAAATGTCGACTTATACCGCGATCTTTGCGCTCAATACCCACAAGTATTGTTTCAGTCATCCGGTGGTATTGGTTCACTCAACGACATTGCCGCATTAAAAGGCAGTGGGGTCGCTGGTGTTATCGTTGGTCGTGCCCTGCTCGATGAGAAGTTTACCGCAGAGCAAGCGTTCGCTTGCTGGGCTGACTGAGTAGGAGATTCCCGATGTTAGCAAAACGTATCATTCCCTGTCTTGATGTTCGTGATGGTCAAGTGGTTAAAGGGGTTCAATTCCGTAACCATGAAATTATTGGCGATATCGTTCCACTTGCCGCTCGCTACGCCGCAGAAGGGGCAGATGAGCTGGTTTTTTATGATATTACCGCCTCAAGTGACGGCCGAGTCGTCGACAAAAGCTGGGTAGCTCGAGTCGCTGAGGTCATTGACATTCCTTTCTGTGTTGCGGGCGGCATAAAATCCGCAGACGATGCCGCGCGCATTTTGCAATTTGGTGCAGATAAAGTATCAATAAACTCGCCAGCCCTTGCCGACCCAACCTTAATTACCCGCTTAGCCGACAAATTTGGCGTGCAATGTATTGTGGTCGGTATTGATTCATACTTTGATGCGATAACTGGCAAATATCAGGTGTACCAATTTACTGGTGACGAAAAGCGTACCCAAGCGACTCAGTGGGAGACATGTGACTGGGTTGAAGAAGTGCAACGTCGAGGCGCGGGAGAAATTGTCCTCAATATGATGAATCAAGACGGGGTCAGAAATGGCTACGACTTAGACCAACTAAATATGGTTCGCCAAGTTTGTCGAGTTCCACTTATCGCCTCTGGTGGCGCTGGTGAGATGTCGCACTTTGCTGATGCCTTTAACCACGCTTCTGTTGATGGCGCGCTCGCCGCTTCGGTCTTCCACAAACAGATCATCAATATCGGCAAATTAAAACAGTACCTAAAAGAACAAGATGTTGAGGTCCGTATATGAGTTTACTCAATCGCATTAACTGGGACAAAGTTGACGGCTTAATTCCTGCCATTATTCAAGATAATCGCAGTGGGCAAGTATTAATGCTTGGCTATATGGATAAAGCCGCGCTAAGCACCACCATTGAAACGCAACAAGTGACGTTTTTCTCGCGTACAAAACAGCGTTTGTGGACAAAGGGCGAAACCTCCGGCAACGTGCTAACCCTGAAGCATATCAGCTTAGATTGCGACCAAGACACCCTCTTAGTGCAAGTTGACCCTATCGGACCCACTTGCCACTTAGGTACGACAACGTGCTTTGATGCGGACGAAACATCCCCTCCATCGTTGGTTTTCTTGCACCAATTAGAGCAACTTTTAGCCGCAAGAAAAAGCGCTGCGCCAGATAGCTCTTATACTGCAAGCCTATATGCTCGAGGTACAAAACGCATTTCGCAAAAAGTCGGTGAGGAAGGGGTTGAGGTGGCATTGGCTGCAACATCAGGCGACAAAGCAGAACTCGTTAATGAATCAGCAGATCTGATCTACCACTTACTTGTTTTACTGCAAGACCAAGGGTTGTCCCTCGCTGAAATAACACAGCGCTTGCAAGAGCGACATACGCAATAGCCAGCAAATAACACAAAAAAGCGGGATAACTCCCGCTTTTCGTTAAATGACTGTCTTTACATTAGAGACGAATTTTACTTATTTATTTAATGCTTGTTTATAATGTAAGCGGCAGACTGACACGTAACGTTCGTTGCCACCAATCTCTACCTGATCACCATCCGCAATGGCATTACCCTGCTCATCGGTTCGAATAACCATATTGGCTTTACGTCCGCAGTGACAAATTGTTTTCAACTCAACCAGCTTGTCTGCCCACGCCAATAAATGCCGACTTCCTTCAAATAGCTCACCACGAAAATCAGTACGCAAGCCGTAACACAATACAGGGATTCTTAACTTATCGACGACTTCGGTTAACTGATAGACCTGCTCTTTGGTTAAAAACTGGCACTCATCAACGAGGATACAATCAAGCGATTGCTGTTCATGAAGATGCGTTAAGCGCTCAAACAAATCATCACCCGGTGCATAAAGCTCCGCATCGGCAGCAAGGCCAATACGCGAACTCACTTTACCCACCCCTTCACGATCATCAATCGCTGCCGTCAGGATCATTGGCGTCATTCCGCGTTCTTGATAATTGAAAGACGACTGCAATAGAGTGGTGGATTTTCCCGCATTCATTGCCGAATAATAAAAATACATCTGAGCCATTCGATACTCCTTAGTTCTCTGTGCGAATGCTACCGGAAAATACATAGAAATAAAAACAACAAAGCCCGCAATTCGCGGGCTTTGTTGGATTTTTTGACACTACACTTGTTGTGGCTTAGTGGTCGGTTTGCGAGACAACCAAATCAGACCTGCACTAACAATAATGAACATCATGAATGCCACAATAAATGCCGTCAAGAGCGATGATGTGATACCCAAAATAAGGAAACCAACACTCGCAATCAGTGCCGCTGCAAGCGCATAAGGCAATTGCGTTTGTACATGGTCAATATGGTTACAACGCGCCCCGGTTGAAGACAAAATTGTCGTGTCAGAGATAGGCGAACAGTGGTCACCAAATACCGCACCGGCTAATACCGCACTTAACATAGGAAGCATTAGGCTTATTTCTGTCGCTGCTGCCATATCACCTGCAATCGGTAACATAATGCCAAAGGTACCCCAAGAGGTTCCTGTTGAGAATGCCATCACACCAGCCAGCAAGAATAGAATCACAGGAAGCAAGCTTGGGCTAATATTACCCTCGACCATCGTCGATAAGTACTGTCCCGTTGCCATATCACCGATTACGCCACCAATGCTCCATGCAAAGAATAGGATTAAAATCGCACCAAACATTGATTTTGCACCGACCCATAACGTACGACCAATATCCGCAACAGGTAACTTCTGGCGTACAACTGGATATAGTGCAGCAAACAGACCAACTAGGCCGCCATAAAACAGTGAAATATTAACATCGGTCTCTTCTAACGCACCCAATAAGGAGAAGCTTAGGCCATCAGCTGCCAATGCTTGTGCACCGGTATATAGGAAGAAGAAAATCGTCGCACCAATAAGAGTAAGAATCGGGAGCAATAGGTCACTAACACGTCCACCTTTACTCTCACTAATACCTAGATCTTCATTTAGATCGCTGCTAGCCGCATCGTTCTCTTTAAAGCCTTTACCCCGTACTGCTTCTTGCTCATGGCGACGCATCGGGCCAATATCCACTTGGAACCAAGCAACAACAAACACCAATAATAGAGCAAACACAGCATAGAAGTTCATTGGAATAAGCGTCATGAAAGCCTTCATCGCACTATATTCAGTAATACCATGGCTAACTAAAATGCCACCAATTACCGTAATAATGTACGCGCCCCAGCTTGATGCTGGCATCAACACACACATAGGAGCTGCGGTTGAATCCAATAAATAAGCCAATTTTGCACGCGATACGTAGTAACGGTCTGTCACTGGACGCGCAATTGATCCAACAGCCAAGCTGTTAAAATAGTCATCAATGAAAATGAGGACACCGAGTGAAGCGGTTAACAATTTAGCATCTCGCTTGGTGCGTATACGCTTCTGAGCCCAAAGAGCAAACGCCGCGGTTCCGCCAGATAACGTTAGCAGCGCCGTTGCCATACCCAATAGCACCAAGAAAGCAACAATTTGTAAATTACCTGAATCGAAAACAACACTACTAAAGGTAGTAAAAACGTATGCGCCGGTGCCAGAAAGTGAAAAGCCGTGCAAAAGAAGCGCACCGAGCAGAATACCAACACCAAGTGAAACAAGTACTCGGCGAGTTAAAATAGCTAAGCCTAACGCTACCAGCGGGGGTAACAAGGACAATGATGAATGTGAATAATCGATAAATTCCATGATCTCTACTGCAACCATATGCTTGGAGATCTACTGCACACAAGAAGTGACAAAGAGAGAGAGGATAAGATGAGATCCCCTTTACCCAACAGTAGCGCTCCATAGTTAATATTAAAATAGACTATGGCAGTGAAATACCTCTTTGATATTCCCCCAGCCAGTGGTCTGACAACTCCACTGACTTCGGCACCGACTCCTTCCACATACTCTCACTGGTGTCACCCTAAAGTATCTTACTGATAGGCGGTGCGCCTCTACCCTTAGTTAAGGATGTGTTCATTTTACGTAACCAAACGGACATTGCAACCACCAAATCACTATTTTTTCGACACAATATGATTAAAAATCCTACAAATATCAGCTTTTGCGATAGATGGTGGCGATACATTCACCAAAACCAGCATTTACACGCAGAGCCCATTACGAGTTATGTTGCACACACCCTTATTCCATATTTAAATTTACTGTCACACGCTAACACCGATTTCTTATATCTAACCAATGCTCAAAATAGCGCGTATATTACATTCATGTCCTGGCCGTGAAAGAATGCCCTTGGTTCATCTCACCATATTTTTTAACTAACCCAAGTGCGCAATTTGATATGTTTACCGCAGCTAAAATGGATGAAAAGGAATATTACTCGTCTTAAGGGCAGGATATGAGACGTATTTTGATTCCTTCCCTATATTAATTACGTAAATTTACGTAGCATCACTTTGCAAACACTTCTTTTCGTATTATTATTAATCAGACAATAATTCGACATCCTGATGCCAATAAAAATAGGAATTAACCATGTCAGAAGCATTCAAAGTACTTTTGAACTTACGCAGCCTTCGAGCTCTATCTCGTGAATTATCACTGGAGCAACTTCAAGAGGCGCTAGAAAAATTAACTGCCGTTGTCAACGAACGTGAAGAATCTGAAGCTGAAGTTCGTGCTCAAGAAAAAGAGCGCGAAGAAAAGCTAGCACAATATCGTGAAATGCTGATCAAAGATGGAATTGATCCAGAAGAGCTTGTTGCAATGCTAGGCAAAGCGCCGAAACAAAAGCGCGCCGCTCGTCCAGCAAAATATAAGTACGTCGACGAAAATGGTGACGAGAAAACATGGACCGGCCAAGGTCGAACTCCTTCTGTCATCAAAATCGCAATGGATGAAGGTAAATCTCTAGACGATTTCCTAATCTAAGCATTATGAATTGCAGAGCCAAAAGGCCCCTCTCGGGGCCTTTTTCATTTATCCTTATCTTCTATTTTATTCTTTCAGCCAAGCCCAAAACAGAAAAAACAAAATGATGAGAACGATTCCAGTGCAATAAAGCTTGGTAGTTCTCGTAGACAAGATAAAAGTCACCCTCTTGCGGCTCTATCAGCCATGCCTTTATATCGGCATCAGGCAATGGGGTTCCGCTACCATCTATTACCCCTAACGATTTCCACTCTGGTAACGCTTTGTTTTGGTCATACTGGCTGCTAACAAGCTCCAAATCAAATTGAGGTGGTAATGTCACCTTTCTTCCCCAGCGATAACCCGTTTGCCACCCTACTTGAGATAAGTAATTCGCGGCAGAAGCAAAAACATCTGGCGCATTATTCCAAATATCCGCTTTTCCATCACCATTACCATCAGCCGCATAGGCCAAATAAGAGCTTGGCATAAACTGACTTTGACCCATTGCGCCAGCCCATGACCCTTTCATATTGTCTCGCTCTATCACCCCCATGTCTAAAATAGTCAGCGCATCAAACAACTGAGCTTGAAAGAATGCTTCGCGCCGCCCTTCATATGCCATCGTCGATAGACTAGAAATAACATCATAGTTGCCTGAGAATTTTCCAAAGTTACTCTCTACACCCCATAACGCAACAATTATTTCCGCAGGAACGCCGTAGTACTGACTAATACGCAGCAGGTCACTATGATGCTGGCGATATAGCTTTCGTGCTTGATCTACTTTCCACTTTGGCAATGCTCTGTGCAAATATTCATCTAGCGTCACACGACGCTCCGGCTGATTTTTATCCGCACTAATCGCTGACTCATAGAGCTTTACATTTAAAAATGCACGTTCAATTGTTGCTTCCGAAAATCCTTTCTCTTGTGCCTGAGTTTTTAGTTGTTCGACATATTGTTCAAACGGAACGCGAGCAAAAGCGCCAAATGCTGCACTTGTTAAGCATATTCCTATCAGTACTTTTTTAAACATTCCAAATCACCGTTATCCTATTCGTATTTCTTCTTATTCTGCTTATGCTCATCTAACATATTGACTGCTGGCGGTGGTAACTGTAAGTAATACCCTTGATTTAGTAAGTGTTTTTTAATCTCTGCTGTTGATAACCTAGCCAACGTCATTCTCTTGTCTAAATCTAACACCATCACTAACTTAGGATGCCCAAACATTGTCAGCAAAGTTTCAGGAACGGGAGAAAAGTCATCTTTTTTCTCAATAAACAGATAAGTTTCAGCTTTTTTGTCACTTTTATATACAGCACAGTACATGGGTCACCCTTGGAGTATTTGTTGATGATAGTCGTCATAATAATAAGCTGCTAGTCATCCACCATTAAGATTGCACGTTAATGGCGACATTTGTGACAGAACCTGAGCGATGCGCATTATTGATACAAATTTTTTGAGGATATTCGTCAATTAGCACTCGGATAGCTTGCCGTCATCACCCAACATATATAACATGTGACTTAGTTTCATTAAAGCTTGCTGCTATAAAGGATAAGGTTATAAAGGGTATGAATAAAATAGCCGAATTAAAGGGAAGTAGTTTCACCTTGTCTGTACTTCGTCTGTTTAGCAGTGATCAAGAAGCCATTGGCGACTATTTGTCAGAGAAGGTCAAACAAGCACCGGCTTTTTTTGCCTCTGCGCCTGTTGTGATTGATATCTCTCAGTGTGAAAATGACCTCTGCCTAGTGAGTCTAAAACGCGCGATTATTAAAGCTGGCATGATCCCGGTTGGCGTCTGCGGCTGCCCGCCATCTAAGAAAGGTGAAGCCAAGCAGGCTGAACTCGCTTTAATGACACCGGCTCAAAAATCAACGCCGAATAATACGCCACTACAACCAGCAAAAGTTATCACCCACCCTGTACGTTCAGGCCAGCAGATTTATGCAAAAAATGCTGACCTCGTTATTCTGAATCATGTTAGTGCAGGCGCTGAAGTTATTGCTGATGGCAGTATCCATATTTATGGCAAATTGCGTGGTCGCGCAATTGCTGGAGCAAGTGGGCAGCAAGAAGCAAAAATATTTTGCCGTAGCCTACAAGCAGAACTTATTTCTATTTCAGGTAGTTATTGGTTAAGTGACAAAATAGATAACGAGCTTTACTCTCAAGAGGTGATGATCATGCTTCAAGGGACAAACCTCAATATCACACCTCTAGCCAAATAACTTTTCATAAGGATTAACAACGATGACACGAATTATCGTGATAACCTCGGGTAAAGGCGGGGTAGGAAAAACAACGTCAAGCGCAGCCATTGCATCTGGACTTGCGCTCAACGGGAAGAAAACAGCCGTCATTGATTTCGATATAGGCTTACGTAATCTCGACCTTATCATGGGCTGTGAACGACGCGTCGTATATGACTTTGTTAACGTAATTAACGGTGAGTCCACGCTAAATCAAGCACTAATCAAAGATAAGCGCGTAGACAACCTCTATGTTCTTCCTGCGTCGCAGACTCGTGACAAAGATGCCCTTACCAAAGACGGCGTAAAGCGTGTTTTGGATGAATTAAAGGCGATGGAATTTGATTTCATTATTTGTGACTCACCTGCAGGCATTGAAGCTGGTGCAATGATGGCGCTGTACTTTGCTGATGAAGCCATTGTGACCACTAACCCAGAAGTCTCTTCGGTTAGAGACTCAGACCGCATTCTTGGCATTCTTGACTCTAAGTCTCTGCGTGCAGAACAAGCGCTAGAGCCTGTAAAGCAACATCTTTTATTAACACGTTATAATCCTGAGCGTGTAACACTGGGTGATATGCTGAGCGTGGACGATGTTGAGGAGATTTTACATATTCCTCTTCTTGGTGTTATTCCCGAGTGCCAATCAGTATTAAACGCATCCAACCGAGGTGAGCCCGTCATTCATGACCAAGCATCAATCGCTGGTTTAGCCTATGATGATGCTATCGCCCGTCTATTAGGTGAAACACGTGAGTTTCGCTTTCTAGAGCAAGAGAAAAAGAGCTTTTTGAAGCGACTGTTTGGAGGATAAACAAATGCCATTACTGGAGTTTTTCCGCCCTAAAAAAGAAAAAAGCGCCAATATCGCTAAAGAGCGGTTGCAGATTATCGTCGCTGAGCGACGTTCTGCCAACAATGCATCTCCAAGCTATCTGCCTGACCTAAAGAAAGATATCTTAGAAGTGATTCAGCGCTATGTTAATGTTCAGCCAGAGCAAGTCTCGGTACACTTAGATCAGAAAGAGAGTGATCTTTCCGTGCTTGAACTCAACGTGACGTTACCGGAAGACAAATAAAAAAACACCTGCTGATGCAGGTGTTTTTTATGTATGCTGTTTCCGCACAATATTGGCGCGTTAGCCGTTATGCTAAATCCTCATCATTGAGGATCGCATCTATACGGCTTTCAAACAGAGGGCGTCGCCAGGTTGATAACATATCCGGGCGTTTATCTGCTGCCTTGTCATGCTTCCGATACCAACTTATCACTTGGTTAATCTGTTTCTTAGACGCTAAGAACTCTTGTGCCAAGCCAGTTTCAGTTTCGACATCTGATACAACCGCCTTTATTTGCTTAACTTGCTGCTTATAGCCATGAAAATCGACCACGCGAGAAATTGGTGCTGGTAGTTCAGATTCGCGCAATTTTTCTGCTTCCATCACCATCTGAACTAAACGATTACCATGGCGTTGAATTTCCATTCTTTCAAAGCCTTGATTCGCCATAAAACCTTTCGACTTAATGGTATAACGCGCCAACTTCCACAAATTTGCCTCTTTAACAATAAAGTTAAGTGCCAAATCTCGCTTACGTGCTTCTTCCAGCCGCCATGCAGCCGCAGACTTTAATACTGCTAGTTGTCGAGGGGTTAGCTGCCAGGCATTTTTTATGTCCCGATAGGCGGTCTCTGGATTGGGGGTTTTACCGCGCTTCGCAGCAACGCTAACACACTCTTGCCACATCGCATCCTGCCAACCCGCATCTTCTATTTTTCCTAAGAGGGTTTCATACAGTGGCAATAAATAGAATACATCAGCGGCAGCGTAATCTAGCTGCTTATCCGTTAAAGGTCGCGCTAACCAATTGGTTCTCGCTTCACCCTTCTCAAGCTCAATCTTCAAGTACTCTTTCACCATGCTGCCAAATCCCATGGAAACACCGTGCCCAAGAAAAGCTGCCATCACTTGCGTATCTAACAGCGGCGCTGGCATAAAACCGGCAACGTGTTGGAAAACCTCTAAGTCCTCACCACAAGCATGAAGAACCTTAGTCACAGAGGGATCTTTGAGTAAATGCCATAACGTACTAAGGTCGTCACATTTAATCGGGTCAATGAGTACGAGATTGTCACCATCATAAAGCTGAATCAGTCCAAGTTGTGGATAAAGCGTTCGTGTTCTGACAAATTCGGTATCGAGCATGACCGCTTTCTTTTCGCTGGCTTGCTGGCACACAATTGCTAAACGGGATGGATTACTGACTATCTCAAATTTCACAAATACCCCTCAGGCATATACAGATAATAAAATGCCGACATAACGTCGGCATTAATGGTTACTGTCAATTGTAACCTAAATCACTCATTTTCGCGTACATTTTACTGCTGTTCGCTAACCTGTGTTTCGCGAAGCTCTCGGCGTAAAATTTTGCCTACGTTAGTTTTAGGTAGATCCTCATGGAATTCCACGATTTTTGGTACCTTATAACCCGTTAGATGTTCGCGGCAATGTATCAGCAACTCCTCGCGAGTTAAGCTTGCATCTTTCTTAACAACACAAATCTTAACCACTTCACCTGATACTTCATGCGGCTGTCCAATCGCAGCTACTTCTAGCACTTTGTCATTTAGTGCAACAACATCTTCGATCTCATTCGGGTACACATTAAACCCAGACACTAAAATCATGTCTTTTTTACGATCGACAATATGCAAGAAGCCCTCTTCATCAAAGCGAACAATGTCACCAGTCGCCACCCAACCGTCATCAGTGAGGATCTCTTTAGTGGCTTCAGGTCGCTGCCAGTAGCCTTTCATGACCTGAGGGCCACGAACCTGCAATTCACCCTCCTTGTCCCCATCGACCACGTTACCTTCGTCGTCAACGATACGCACCTCAGTAGAAGGCACGGGGACACCAATAGAGCCATTATAGTCAGCCACATCATGTGGGTAAGCCGCAACTAACGGAGAACACTCAGTCAGGCCATAGCCTTCCAATAAGTAGCGTCCAGTTGCACTCTTCCATTTTTCAGCGACAGAACGCTGAACAGCCATGCCACCACCCACTGTTAAGTTCAGACGAGAGAAGTCCAGCTCATAAAAATCTTCGTTATTCAGCAGCGCGTTAAATAAAGTGTTCACACCAGTAATCGCCGTGAACGGGAATGCCTTTAGCTCTTTCACAAACGTTGGAATATCGCGAGGGTTGGTAATTAATAGGTTCTGTCCGCCCATTTCCAGCATTAACAGACCATTCACCGTTAAAGCGAACACATGGTATAGCGGTAGTGCCGTAACAATTGCTTCACGCCCTTCGGTCAATACAGGTAAATACATCGCTTTAGCCTGCATCACATTGGCCACCATGTTTCGGTGAGAAAGCACTGCGCCTTTTGCAACACCCGTGGTTCCGCCTGTGTACTGCAAAAACGCTGTATCTTCTGGGTTTATAAACGGCTTAACGTACTGTAAACGGCGCCCTTTACGCAGAGCTGTACGCATCGATACCGCGTCTGGAAGGTGGTATTTAGGTACCATTTTCTTAATGTACTTAACGACAAAGTTAACTACTGTCGACTTAGGATGTGACAGTTGATCGCCCAAACGGGTTAGAACAACGTGTTTCACTTCTGTATTCTTTACAATCTTCTCTAGCGTGTGAGCAAAGTTGGATACGATCACAATCGCCTTCGCACCTGAGTCATTCAACTGGTGCTCGAGCTCACGAGGGGTATATAACGGGTTAACGTTAACCGCAATTAAACCAGCGCGCAGAATGCCAAATAGTGCTATTGGATATTGCAGTAAGTTAGGCATCATAATGGCGACACGGTCACCTTGCTTCAACTTAAGCTCATTTTGCAGATAAGCAGCAAAAGCACGGCTTCGCTCTTCCAGTTTACGGAACGTCATCACCTGCCCCATATTGACATAGGCAGTTTGATCAGCATATTTATGTACTGACTTCTCAAACATATCAACCAATGTTGGGTACATATCTGGGTTGATTTCCGCAGGTACATCTGTTGGGTAGCGGTTTAGCCAAACCTTATCCACTAGCGCTCTCCTATGTAATAAAAGCTATATTTTATTTTCAAACACGTGTTTTAATCTTAGTAGAAGTGGATCTAATCATCTTTAACTGATCGTTTTTCTAGCACGTGTTCACTTTTTGAATTTGACCCTTTATCAGTTCAGCGACTGATTTGGGATTTTCTAAATGGCAATGATGTCCGCCTTTAACTGAGTGAAGTGTTAAATTGCGATACCATGCCTGAATATTGGGATCTTTTAACGATGAAAAGCCATCTGTTCCAAGAATCATAGTCACAGAACACTCGACTGCGGTAACAATCGCCTTGGATTGCTCCTGAGTTAAGCGAAACAGCGAGTCCGTTTGAAGCTTAGGATCATGTCGCCATCGAACCCCGCTTCTTGTCACCTCAGTACCGCGCTCAATCATTGGTCGCAATAGCGTCTCCTTGATTGGGGTAACCCGCTGACGTAACTGTATCGCTTGTTCATGACTGCGCATCATTCTTCTGTTTTTATTGCGCTGCTTATCTCGGCTTAATATGCCATATCTAAGACGCTGAACAGTCGCTTCAGCCGTTTCATATAGAGGAACCAACGCCTCTATTAGGCAGATCGATTGCACTTTAGCGGGAAATGCTGCTGCATAGCAAGCAGAGATCAAGCCACCAAGAGAATGTCCGACCAGATGAAGTGAATGAAGTTGAATTTCATCGAGAAATGATGCCAAATCGTCAACATAGTCATAAAAATAGTAGTAACTCTCGCTACCTTTGTGCGACGAGTAACCATGGCCGTTCAAATCTACAACCCAAAGATTACAACTCTGTTTGAGTAAAGGCACTATATTAAAAAAGCTAGCAGCATTGTCTTGCCAGCCATGCACGAAGACTATGTTCGGTTTTTCAGGATCCACCTTATCAGAACAAAGATAGGCCATCTGAAGCCCGGTACGAAGTAAAACGTTTCGTTCTATCATTTTGATGGAGTAAGATAAGTCTCTATATGGCCAAAGCGCGGATGAAAGCCATGACATAAAGACGACCTCGGTGAGCAACCGATTGTAGAGCCAAAATCATCCACTCGAACACGCTGATTAATGTCCCACAATTGATGTTCAAGAGCATGTAGAACGGGAAACGTCATCTCAAATTCCCCCACTTGACCACTCTCAGATGTTTGCACTTCACCCTGCACGGTTATCGGTTTGCCTTGCGTATATTCAAGAGACTCAATGTAGCCATCAATGTAGGCAACAAAACGTGCCTGAGGCTTTGCAGATATCAACGGTCGACCTGATGCCGTCATTGGTAATGCCACAATTTCAACCCGAGTACGTTCCGCCAAATTCTCAACTCGAGCAACCAATCCTGCCAAGCGTGCGATTTGCCCTTGTTCTTTCGCATTACGGACATCCTCTAGTGTCGTCAGCAAAGCAACGTCGTCAGCAATCTCAAACTGTGAAGGGACGGACGTGCACCCAACAACCCAAAAAAGAACCAGCATCATAATAACGCGAACTTTAATCTTCTTTATCACCTGCACACCTATCTTGGTTAGTTATATTGCGACAACATTATGCTCAAACATAAATATCGACTCTAAACATCTCGGACAGTTCTTCGCGGCGACGTTGATGATAAATGTCATGATAAGACGCCATTGCTTGGCGGTGTTTACGATCAGGTTGGTCATACTGTAATCGCGCATGCTCAGTGACCGCTTTTTCAATATGCGAAGCAGATCGAACACTATCAGAGACAGCATTTGCTATTGGGGTTTTCGTTGAGGGCGTCTTGCTCGCAACGCGTTTGGTATCGGACGATTTTCGTCGAGTAGAAGAGACCTTTCCCGAAGGGATAACCTGACTGTGTAGCCCGTGAACGGATACCATAACAAGACCTTAAAAATAATAAACGGCCGCTCTATCACCTTAATGACAAGCGGCTAGCGGTATACTATTCCCGACCTGGTAGTTTCTTCCAAGTCACTTTATCACGCAAATAAACCGGCTCTGCTTCTTCTGCAGAGACTTGTTGTTGCATATCGACCAGCATCACCATATCTTGAGCATCAGGGAACAAAATGCCACTCGGTGTTATATTCATGCCTAGCTGCTCAGCCAATGTCGGATACGCATCCCAGCCCGTGCCCGCAGACAACCAAACTCCGTCTTGTTGATTAATCTGAAGCTCCTCAGGGGCGATAACTTGCTCTTCTCCACAACAGTGCCAAATACCACCATTGCGTTGATATTGAGCCCAGTAGAGCTCCCCCATGCGGGCATCAATCGCTGTTAGCACTTGCTCAGCACCATGTTGTCGATAACATGCTTGCGCCATTGCTTCTAGTGTTGATACACCTACCATCGGCAGATCAGCGCCAAAGGCTAGCCCTTGCGCTATCCCAATCCCAATACGCACCCCCGTGAAGCTACCCGGTCCACGACCGAAAGCCAACGCATCGAGCTGCGACAGTGTCATGCCGCCTTCAGCAAGTACCTCATCAACCATAGGTAGAATTTTGGTGGTGTGCTCACGTGGCGCAATGGCGCTGCGGTGAATAACATCATTGCCTACACGTAAGGCAACAGAACAGTTTTCAGTGGCTGTATCAACGGCCAAGATTTTAATTGTCATTCAAACCTCTGAATGCTCGGAATATAAACTAACTGTCGTTAGTCAAAAACTGTTGAACATCCTCTAACGAACGTGTTCGAGGAATATTCGGTAAACTACGAATAAATATCGCACCATATTGTCGAGTCACCAAACGATTATCACAAATAATCAATGCACCTTTATCTTGATTATCACGAATCAAACGCCCGACACCTTGTTTTAAAGTGATCACGGCATCAGGGATCTGAACCTGAGTAAACGGTTCTCCTCCCTGTAATCGACAATCTTCAATTCGCGCTTTTAATAAAGGGTCGTCCGGTGCTGTAAACGGCAACTTATCAATGATAACACAGCTTAGTGCTTGCCCTCTAACATCTACCCCTTCCCAAAAAGCCCCCGTCGCTACCAACACCGCATTCCCAGCGTCAAGATAGTCTGACAACAATTGCTGCTTCGGCATTTCGCCCTGTGCCAACACTGGCAAAGTTAGTTCTTCACGCAGCCCCGCCGCTAGCGCCTTGACCATTTGATGAGATGTACAAAGAAAGAAGCAACGACCATTATTGGCACGAATAATTGGTGTTAGCATGGCAACTAATTTATCTGCCAGCCCGAAACTATTCGGTTCGGGCAAAAAACGTGGCACACAGAGCAACGCTTGCTCTTGATAATTAAACGGGCTAGGCAGCGAGAACTGCTCGGCGGGCGTTAACCCTAAACGGTTCGAGAAATGACCAAAGTCATCATTCACCGCCAACGTTGCGGATGTAAAGATCCAAGCCCCGCCCTGCTCTTCAATTTGCTGGTGAAACTTTTCTGCTACTGACAAAGGCGTAATGTGCAAACCAAAATGACGCGGTGTCGTATCGTACCAATACGAGTAACCCGTTATTGACGTATCACACACCCGTTCAAGGCGCGATTTAAGTAATGTGGCGCGTTCAAACGCACTGTCGAGCAACTGACTGCGTCCTAATGCCAATTTAATCACGTCATAAGTGAGGTTTATGGCATCCTTTAAGCGCTCCAACTCACGTACGACGGAGGGAGACTGCAACGCATCACGCCAGTTGCCACGAAAACCTGTATCACCAAGAATCAGGCGCATTTCCATCGCTGCTTGACTTAACCGATCCGCCGTTTTTTCTAACTGCCGCATATCGCGCACTTCTGTGCGATATGCAATGGTAATATCTTTACTGAGTTCTTGTAGCTGGCGACTGGTCAGGCTCTGACCAAAATACTGGCTGGCAATGTCTGGAATTTGATGCGCCTCATCAAAAATAAACACATCCGCTTCAGGGATTAGCTCGCCAAAGCCTGTTTCTTTAATCGCAAGATCTGCCATAAAGAGGTGATGATTAACCACCACCAGATCAGCGTCCATTGCACGTCGACGCGCCTTTACTACATAGCACTCATCAAAAAAAGGGCACTCTTTACCTAAGCAGTTATCGTTGGTAGAGGTAATCATTGGGATGATTGCGCTGTCTTCTTTTAGCGCATTACACTCAGCAAGATCACCCGATTTTGTCGCACTGGCCCATTGCCGAATAGCGATCAATTCAGCGAAGTCGTTTCCTTCTCCTGCATGTCCTTCATCAATCTGGCGACTCAATCGCTCTGGACACAAGTAATTACTGCGCCCTTTCAGCAGGGCCGTCACGCCAGTAAATTCGAGCGCTTTTGCCATCAAAGGCAAGTCTCGATGATACAGTTGTTCCTGCAGTGCTTTAGAGCCCGTGCTAATAATAACCTTTTTGCCGCAGGTTAATGCAGGCACCAAGTAGGCATACGTTTTTCCCGTTCCAGTTCCCGCTTCAACCACTAGTTGAGTCTGGTTCTCTACCGCTGCTGCGACCGCTTTTGCCATCACACGTTGGGGCTCTCGTGGCGTAAAACCGTCAATCGCTTCTGCCAGTACGCCCTGAGGGGCAAAGTAACGATCAGTCATTAGTGGATGTCTATACAGTAAAAAATGCCATTATGCCTTGCCGCCTTACGTCTGTGAACTGCTGATTTTATTTGTATCACATGCTACCAAACCAAAACATATTTTGACCCAGTGCACAATACAGGGTAAAAAGTGATAAATAAGCAGTAAATTAAGGGATAGGGAAATCATGGAACGGAAAACCTTAGTCACGGATTCCAGTGACGCAAAAGGACTCATCGCTAAAATCACCAACATCTGTTACAAACATCAGCTGAATATCGTTCACAATAATGAGTTTGTGGATAACACCAACCAACGCTTTTTCATGCGTACCGAGCTCGAAGGTTACTTTAACGACAGCACATTCCTCGCTGATCTTGATGGTGCGCTACCCAGTGATAGCCACCACAAACTTGTCAGCTCAGGGCGCAAGCGGATTGTGATTCTTGTAACAAAAGAAGCGCACTGTTTGGGTGATATTTTAATGAAAGCCTACGAAGGCCGACTTGATGTCGAAATTGCTGCCGTAATTGGTAACTACGATGTGCTGGAACACTTAACTGAGAAGTTTGATATTCCTTACCACACCGTCAGTCATGAAGGACTTTCGCGTGAGGAGCATGAACAAAAAATCATCACGTTGATTAATCAATATTGTCCTGATTATGTAGTGCTGGCTAAATATATGCGGGTGCTAACCGAGAGCTTTGTCGCTGAATACAATGAGAAAATCATTAATATTCACCACAGTTTCCTGCCAGCCTTTATCGGCGCCAAGCCTTATCAGCAAGCATACGATCGTGGCGTTAAGATCATTGGTGCCACCGCGCACTTTGTCACTAACGATTTGGATGAAGGGCCAATCATTCATCAGCAGGTGATCCCAGTCGATCATAACTTCACTGCCGAGGACCTCGCTCACGCAGGACGAGACGTAGAAAAGTCAGTATTAAGTAAAGCACTCAGTTTGGTACTTGATGACCGTGTTTTCGTTAACGGTAATCGTACCGTTATACTCTAAGCCGTAACACAAGAGCCTGTTGAGCTCAAGCGTACATCCGAACCAAAGAAGCGCACCCAATGGTGCGCTTCTTATTAAATTCTCCGTTGATAGTGACGAACTATTCTGGCAATAAACTCGGCTGCGCCTCTTTTGTCTCGCTGGCGACGAAACGATCGTACAATTTGGTCAATGCATTGGATGTATATAATCTTTCACAATAACGACCATTCAAACCTCGGCGTGAGTATTCTGCCGCCACCGCGACCCGCGTCTGTGTGGTAGACCGACCATAAATCTGTATTTCGCAAAGCTCGCTATCCGACATTTGCTGTGGGTAGGCATTAACGGTGCTTCCACTGAGCCCAACTTTATTCATCTGTTGAGAACTACAAGCCGTTAAAACTAAACAGCATAATGCCACAATATACGTTTTCATCCTTTCTCCAAATTACTGCTTAGCGCATTCGCTTGCCACTATATCTAATATGCTGTGTGAATGAAACTTAATGCACACACCGTTGCGTTTAAACGCCACCGTCGGGTTGGCCAAACGCTCACCTTCCCCTTTGGGTGAACTCGATGATAGCGTAATCCCTTTTTCCGCCAACTGAGCAGAATGAAAACAAGCTTGTGGGTATTGCGCCGTAAGAGCGGCGATCAACGCGGCTTCGCTGTGCGCTTCGCCTGGAACAATCAGCTCAATGTGCTCCCAGCCCTCTCGAGGGTAGTATTTATCTCCCGGATAAGGCAGCTCTATACAAGGAATAGACCAATGCCCAATACACAACGGCTGATCCAATTGTATAATCCAAATCGATCGCCCATTGATCTTGGCAGAGGAGACTTTTGTTCCCCGCTTTAGCCACTGGGGAAACAGGGCATCAGCTTGCGCGTCACTGTTGACACGCAGCGCCACGTGATCAGCCACCAGCGCTTCAGTCTCTATACCAATATCCGCGCTCAACTCGCGTAGCTGCTGATAAAACACGTCCAACTCTGCGATCAGGCTCTCTGGCGTCATATTCCTATCCTGTCATTATTCGTAATGAGCACCATTTTCACAAATACTCAGAACAGACACCACCAATAATCTAGGCTGATAACCATTTTATCGTATCGTTAGATATCCGCTTTGCCAGTAACCAGCGAGGACGTAATAAAAAGCCAATACCTTCGGTTAGCATGGCGCGACCATAGGCATGTTCTGCACGTTTTGCATCAGCCTTGGCAGAAAACCAACGCTGGTAGCCAATCAACATCGCCACTGGCTGGCGCCAGACGGAACGAACGTGGCGATCTAAGATCGTCTTCATCGCGTTGGCACGTCGCCCGTGATTGGTTGATATAGCCCCTGTTCGCCCAAAAGTGTATTGACCCAACGGACGGTTCACCACGCCCACATCTCCACACTGCGCCAATTTTAACCATAAGTCCCAATCTGAAGCTGAGCGTAACGATGCATCAAAACCGCCGACGGCCAATAAGGCATCGCGTCGCGCTATCACAGTACTGGTCCCTACCATATTTTCACAATATACGTGGGCAACAAAATTATCAAAACACTGGCCAGTTTCTGATGCCTGTGGCTGCAATGCAGATACGAAGCGCGGCCAGAATCGGAATCCATTACGCTGCGTAGCTTGATCATCAACAATAAAGTGGTAGTCGGTGAAGCTTAAAACCATCTGTGGATTTGCATCGTGCAACGCAAGCTGAAAACGCAATTTATCCGGATGCCAATAGTCATCGGCATCCAAAAAGGCAATCAACTCACCCTTGGCTTGGCTTATCGCCGCGTTTCTCGCCTTAGAAACCCCTAAACGAGCAGTGCTTAATAGCGTGATATCAGTTTGCTGTTGCAACCACTCACCAGATCCATCGGTGGACCCATCATCGACCACAATGATCTCCAATGGCATTTTCTGGGCACGTACTGTCTCTATCGCAGCAATTAACGTTTTGAAGCAGTTATACGTCGGAATAACGACAGTCACACGGCATTGATTCATTTTCTTATCTCCAATAGGAACGTTATCACCACCGATGCCAGTAACGTGCCAACTCTATGGTTCGAAAATAGACCCCGCCGACACGTAATTTTCATTATCTTCAATTATTGGTGCTTTCCTTGCATTACCTCTCAACACACCTCTATCACCATTAACAATATCTAGCAGGGTACACTATGAAAAAAATTGGCTACGTGATCCCTTCATTCCCGGTTCTATCCGAAACGTTCGTCGGAGTAGAAATGCGCGCCATGATGCGCAAAGGGCACCAAGTTCAGCCGTTTGCGTTTACTAAAACCGAGCACTGTCAGCCTGCTGATACCATGCTTGCTGAATGTTGTCAGTACATTCCTAAACAGCTCACGCCGCGTGCGGTACTCGCGTTACCTGCCCTTATACGCTGTCACTCGTTTCTTTGCCAACAAACTGGCTTTTCTTACCTCTCTTTACTTAAACAGGGGCTTATTTTAGCGGAAATGGCAAAACGAGAACGATGTGAGCATTTGCATGCGCATTTTGCATGGCACAGTGCCGCCACGGCCATTGTTGCCGCACGTATTCTCAATATCAGCGTTTCGTTCGTCGGCCATGGCGCAGATATTTACGCCTCACCCCAAGATTTGGCCACCAAGTTACAACACGTCGATTTCAGCTGTGCAGTAACCAATAATATGCGCCATCATCTACAAAAAATGACACAACGCCCTGTTCACTATGTGGCTTGCGGCATTGAAACAGCTGACTACCCAACGCTGAATGCAGCATGGAAACCCGATGCGACGTTTCTATTTATCGGTCGTTTAGTTGAGAAGAAAGACCTCAATACACTCTTAACCGCATTCCAACAGCTTCCAACCAACAGCCGATTAGACATTGTCGGTGATGGCCCACTTCGACAGCAAGTTGAACGTTGGATCAACCAGTGCGAGATGCAAAAACGGGTCCGGTTACTGGGTGCGCAGCCATCCACTTGGTTACGGCGTCACGCCGAGCACTATCGCGCCTTAGTCGTCCCCTTTTGCATTGCTAAGGACGGCGACCGTGATACTGGCCCCCTCGTCGTTAAAGAAGCGATGGCGTTAGGGCTTCCAGTAATAACCTCTAACCTTCCCGGCTGTAATGAAATCGTCGACGAACAAGCAGGCGTGCGCGTACCTATGCGTAATCCTGAGGCGCTCTCAAGTGCTATGCTCGATGTTCTCAATCACGCGGTTCAACACCTTAACGAGCAACGCCAATATGCGTATCAGCATGTCATGACGCACTACAATGCCGATATCCATGCAGGCCGCCTATCTAGTGTGGTGGAGCGACTATGAACCAGCTGAGCGTACTAACCTTTCCTCGAATTTCGCCTATTGCCGCTTATGCGATAGGTTTAGTGATGGCGAAGTTGCTTGCACTGGCTTTGCAGCCGTTGATCACCCGCTGGCTAACGCCAACCGAATTCGGTCACTACGCCATTCTTATAACGGCAGCCAATCTGCTTTCACTGCTTATGTTGATGGGGATGGTGGATGTCCTTTACCGCTTCAATCGTGAGCATCAACACCGCTTTGACGATCTCTTTGCCAGTGCATGGACGATCTCAATTATCATCAGTGCTGGCATCGCCATACCCGTGCTACTTTATCCTCAGATGATTATCACCCTGTTGCCCGGGGAGCTTAGTACCTTCTCAGTGCGCTGCTTAATTGCCAGTCTCGCACTTTCTAGCACGTGTGCGCTAAAGCTCGCTCAATTACGTATTGAAGATCGCGCGATGCGCTTTATGCTCATCCAGCTTACGTTTGCTTTCATACAAGCGGCAGGCATCGTAATCCTTACCCCGCATTATGGCGTTGATGGCCTCATGTTGGCAGGGTTGATTGCGCAGCTCATACAATGTGTTCTCTTATGGGGGAAAGGTCATCGCTTAGTTTGGCCTGTTGATATAAATCATCTGCGCTACGGAACAAATATTGCCTTATCTGGGGTACTCGGTTTTGTCGCCTTTGGCGCTGAACGCTGGGTCATTGGTTTTAGCATTAGCGCCGAAGAGTTGGCCGTGTACTCCATTGCGATGCAATGGGCGCTCGCTGGTATTATGCTTCTAGAGCCATTTGGGATGTGGTGGTTTCCTCGGCGTTACAACCAACTGACCACCAAACAACAGCAACAACAGACCGCTGACACCAGCTTATTCGGTTGTCACCTTGCCGCTATTGTTTGTGCCTTACTTATCACATTTGGCTGTCCATTTTTGCGTATCTGGCTACCCGACGCCTATCATCAAGCCAGTGAGTTACTTCCATTTGTCGCTTGGATTCTCTTGATGAAGTACGCCAGCACTCAGCTCAATATCGGCTGCTATTATCAAAATAGTGCCCACCAAGTTCTACTTATCTCAGCAGCCAGTGCAGTGGTTGCCCTTGTGGCCCTATTCACGCTAATTCCGTGGGCCGGGTTAACGGGTGCCTTATTGGCAGGGGCACTTGTCCAACTTTTTCGTTTTACCGCCTTTTTTATCTGCAGCCAACGCAAGCTCTATCTTCCTTATTCATGGGAACAAAGCCGCTACTTCATTATCCTTTTGCTCGCCATCTCTGGGAGTAGTTATGCCGAACAAGTCATGCATGTGCCACTACGTTATTGCCTACCCACCATGGTAATTCTATTGCTGGCAATGTGCTTAATGGCTTATCGTCAATGGTGTCTTCTGTATGTACCAAGGGAGAGTGAATGAGCGACAAACAACGCCACATTTATATCGCCCTACTTGCTGTTCTCTTTGTTGGGCTGCTACAGCTACAGCTGGGCACACTGGCTTTCAGTTTAGCGGTGTTGTTCCTGCTTCCCGTTGTGATTCGTCATGCCTTTGTCGTCTGCTTATGGTTTATTCTCTTCTCATATTATCGCCTGCATGAAGCCATTCCGGTCCTCATGCCATTCAAGCTGCCCCAACTGCTTGCTCTTGCCAGCTTAGCTGGACTGGGCTGGCAGCTATGGATGTCCCGAAGCCGCCTCGTATGGCTACCCATCCATAGCTTGTTAACACTCTTTTCCCTTTGGGTGCTGTTATCCTGCTTTATGGCCACAAATCGAGGTATCGCCTTTGCCAGCTTCAATGGGACCTACATCAAAATATTTATTATGGTGCTGGCGATAGGTTGGCTGCCAAGTCACTTAAACCAATTAAAAAAATTCTCATTTTGGTTATTAATTTGCGGCGCACTTATTGCCTCCATCGCACTTTACAATCAAGCGCAGGGTATCGGACTCGTTGAAGGCACGCGCGTGACCATTGGACGCTCTATCGGTTCAATGTTAGGCGACCCCAACGATCTTGCATTGGTGCTGCAGTTCCCTGTCTCTTTCGCGCTGGCTTACAGTTTTTATGGCCCCAAATTACATCGTACCTTTGCCGCATGCTGCTTTATCCTCCTCGTCATGGGGGTACTCGCCACCCAAAGCCGCGGTGGACTGCTGGGAATTAGTGCTACCGTGTTTGTCCTTACCCTCATTCGAAGCCGCTCATTATTTTTACCGGGTATGATTGGCTTAACCAGCCTTGCCGCACTGGTTATTGCCGCAGGCATTGGCGATCGCAGTTCGGGGGGAGCAGCAGAAACTGGGGTCGATGCATCCGCGATGGGGCGCCTTTATGCTTGGGTTGCTGCCTTTCGTATGGCAGTCAGCAACCCTTTCACCGGGGTTGGACTGAAAAACTTCTATTCCAATTACTATTTTTACTCACCACATTGGGATGGAAAAAACCACGCCGTTCACAGCACATGGTTTCAAATCCTCGCTGAGATCGGGTTTGCTGGATTGGCACTATTTCTGCTTCTGTTAGCCAGTGTATTTAAACTGAGCTACCAGCTATTGGGGCAATTAAAAGGCAGTGACATGCAGCCTTTTGCGGAAGGCCTCTGGCTTGGCATCATTGCCTTTTGTGTCAGTGGTACTTTTCTAACTCAAGGGTTCACTTGGCCACTCTATATCTTAATTGGGCTGCTCATCGCCTTACACCGATTAACTCGAGGAGAAGAACATGTTGGCAGAAACGATGAAGAAACACCTCAGTCATCAACAGCTATCTAGTGTGCGCCACTGGTATCATCGTTTAAGAAGCATATCGTGCCCATCGATTCCCTACCTGCATGCATGCTTATATCATCTCCACAAACAGATTAGCGCTCTATTTCATGCTGCGCTGCAGCGCGGCTACTACACTCCTTTGTTTCTAAGCCAAATCAAGGCGAAACCTAAACAACTTTATCTCTACAGCGGTATGCCACTCCTCTGTGGCAAGTTACAGATTCAACTCGGTGAAGGGTGCCGAATCTCTGGTATCACCACCTTCAGTGGGCGCAGCAGTAGCACCAATCCGCAACTGATTATCGGCAACAACGTGGGGATCAGTTGGCAAACCACCATTGCTGTTGGCAACAAGGTGATTCTTGATGATAACGTGCGCCTTGCTGGGAAAGTCTTTATTGCTGGCTACCCTGGTCACCCCATAGACCCTGCACGCCGCGCAAATGGCGATCCCGATGATGAAAACCAAGTGGGCGACGTTCACCTTGAACGCAACGTTTGGGTTGGTACGGGGGCCACATTAATGGGGGGAGTGTCTATTGGCGAAAACAGCATTGTTGCTGCTGGCAGTGTCGTTACTCGCTCTATGCCAGCTAACGTACTCATTGGCGGAAACCCTGCCATCGTGATCAAACAACTGGAGTACTAACATGGATCAGCTCATTGTCTTTGGTGAGGATTGGGGCCGTCACCCGTCAAGTACCCAACACCTCATTCAGCAATTGCACCATCAATTTGAGGTTCATTGGATCAATTCAATTGGCTTACGATCGCCATCATTTTCGCAGCGAGACTGGCATCGACTGCGGGAAAAGGTGAAACAAGCATGGCATCGACAACCACGTGACGGCACTGTTTGCCATAACTCAGCGCCATTTAACACCATATCGCCATTGGTTTGGCCATTAGCTGTCCATCCCTTGCTAAAACAATTGAATAGTCGGTTATTACAACGCCACCTTCCGGCTAAGTCGGGCAAAAGAATCATCTGGGCATCACTACCAAGTGCAGTCGACTACTTAGATGACTTAAACCCTGATCTTGTTGTGTACTACTGCGGTGATGAGTTCTCTGCGCTGGCGGGTGTTGACCACCAGCGTGTCGCCGAAAAAGAGCAACAACTTATTACTCGCAGCGATCTTATTTTCTGTGCTAGCCAAGCGTTGCTAAGCAAGTTTCCTGAATCAAAGCGGCACCTGCTCAGCCACGGTGTGGATTTAGACCTATTCTCAACGCCACAAACAAATCCTTACAGCGCCAGTGACTCTCGATTTAAAGTGGGATTCTATGGCAGCGTTAACGACTGGTTAGATCAAAAGCTACTCTGTCACCTCGCCCGTTCACGGCCTAATATTGATTTTTACTTAATCGGCCGCCATGACAGTGATGTTTCCCTTTTAGCTGCAGAGCCGAATATCATTTTGCAACCTGCGGTGGCCCACCACGCTTTACCCCAATATGTGCAACATTGGGATGCAGCCATGCTCCCCTTTGTCGACAACCAACAAATTAAAGCCTGCAACCCGCTGAAGCTAAGAGAGTATTTGGCCTCTGGCTGCCCTGTCATCAGTAGTGATTTTCCTGCCGCGCATGCATACCCTAGCCATATTTCCATTGCCAAGACGACATCAGACTGGCTTGAGGCCCTTGATGCATTCTGCCATCTAAACAACCAATTTCGATTGCAATATAAGACAACCGCACAAAACTTAATGATCAATGAGAGCTGGGAACAGAAAGCGCTGCACACTTTATCTTTAATAAACAATAGATTAAAAACAAAGCATGCATACTTGTCAGGATTATGCGTCAATTAGGCATCAAACTTGCGAGTTCCCTATTACACTTAAAGCTAAGCGAAGGAACTGCCTATGAAAAATCTGATCATTGCCACCATTTTCATTGTGCTAACGGGTTGTAGCGTCACGCAATCAGTGCCGACAAATCGTTTAACCCTGTATTACAGTGCTGAACAAACCACTCTCACCGTCAAACAGGAAGCGGAGCTGGATAAACTATTTTCTGCTAACAAACAGGTGACCGCAAATATTGCGCCGGCGAAGCATGACATCGCATTTCAGGCGTTAATCATTAGTCAAACCCGTGTTCGTACCATTGAACAGATAGCGGCACGAAACAAGGTGAAATTATCAGCGAACTTTCGCCCCAAACAACCCACTGATACGATTCAGTTTGTAGGGCAGTAAGATGCGTCATCGTTTCTTCGCGCAGCTGTATCCATTGCTTCAAGCAGCATGGCAGTACCGTTATCTGATTGTTTTGCCAGTTGCCCTTCTCCCTTTTATTGCCACGTTTATTAATGGAACGCAGCCAAAAAATTACTATTCACATACCACCATTCTGGTTCAAGAAACAGCATTGATGAACCCCTTTTTAGAGGATCTCTCTATCTCCTATAACCTTGAAGAGAGAATGGAAGCATTAAGAGTGATGATCCATAGCCGTTATATTCTTTCTGAAGTGGTAGAGTCACTACAATTAAACCCAAGTCCAACAGAGTCCTCTCGACAAGCGATGCGCGTTAAGTTATCACAAAACTTAAAGCTCTCACTCGCGGGGTCAGATTTAATCAAAATCAGTCTCAACTGGGACAAACCTGAACAAATGACCGATATCCTAAGGCTAGTCACCGCGCAATTTCTTGAACGTTTACAAGCCCCAGGAAAAACATCAGTAACCAACTCTGAGCAATTTCTTCGCCAGCAGCTACTGGAAACAGAAAAAGAACTCGCGTTAGCAGAGCAGACCCTGTCTGATTTCAAACAACGCAACATCGACTATTTACCCCAATTGCAAAGCAATCAAAACATGAATGTCTCGGATCTGCGCGCGCAACGTCGAGAAACTGAGCTGGATTTAATGCAAGCAAAAACATCCCGCGAAGCCCTCAAAATCCGCCTAATAAAATCAAACCCTATTATGGCGCTGCTTGAAGAAGAGCGAATAAAGGCGGAAGCACAGCTGACGATTCTTCGTGCTCGCTACACTGATAATCACTCAAAAGTTAAAGCGGTATTACGCCGCGTCAACACCCTGCGCGAAGAATCAAATAAGCTCATTAAACAACAGCAAAATTTGTCCGAGTCGGAACTAAACCAACTTTGGACTATCGCGGCCAGCGCCAACAGCGAGCAAGACTCAAACAATCACACGTTATTGATTAGCCAGTTAGAACAGTTCCAACAAGCTGAAACTCGCATTGAGTCACTAGAACAACGTCAAACTGCATTGCAAAATCAAATTGAGCTGTTGACCCGCCAGCGTGAACGTACCGCCGTGCTAGAAAAAGAGCTAAAAGCACTGGAAAGAAATTTTGAGGTTAAAGAGAAGATCTATAACCGCCTACTCGAGCGATATGAGATGGCCCAAGTGACGGGACAACTCGGTCGCTTTGAAGAGAGCGATAAATTAAAAGTCATTGATATCCCTTATACCCCCGTCCAACCCACAAACTGGCCATGGTGGTTTAGTTTTATTCTTGGCGGAATAGGCGGTGCTGGGCTTGGGTTATCTCTCGCCACATTTATGCGCTTAATTGACACGCGTATCTATTCCACCACACAAGTGGAACAGTTAACCCATATCCCCACGATTGCACGCATTCCGCGACTGACCGATGGAGGGCTTTAATCATGCAACAACCTTACACCCCAACACGACACACAACCCGTACTTCACCCTGCTTAGTACAAGTTGTGCAGCACCTGCGCCCCGGGGGCATCGAAATGTTGAGCTTAAACATATTAAAGCATGCGTCGGTTCCTGTGCACATCATCTCTCTGGAAGGCGACAAAGCAGATGCCATCAAACAATGGCCAATTTTGGCAGCCTATAGTGATCAACTGCATTTTCTAAATAAACCGGCCAAATTTCGTTGGAAAACCGTTTACCGATTACGCCACTTACTCGACAAATTGGACGCCACAGCCATTCACTCTCACCACCTTGGCCCACTGTTATATAGCAAACTCGCACGCCTCAATCGGCCGATAAAACATGTTCATACAGAGCATGACGCCTGGCACCTTGACCAACTCAAACAGCGCTGGCTAACACGCTTACTCTTGCTGATGCCCACCGAATTAGTCGCAGATGCTGAACAAGTAGGCCAAGATATTCAACGTAAGCTTGGCAGTGCCAAGCCACATACGATCCTAAATGGTATCGATACGCACTATTTCTGCCCTGGCGATGCGTTTCGAGCCAAGCGCGATATTGATCTTAACGAAGAGACCATACTCATCGGTTGTGCTGGTCGTCTTGTGGCTGAAAAATCACTCGATACGTTGATCGATGCCCTGCCGCTTTTGCCAGCACAATATAAAGTCATGGTCGCTGGTGATGGACCAAAGAGAACACAATGGCAGCAGATGGCGGTTGATGCGGGCGTAAGTGAACGCATCCTATGGCTCGGGCGTGTTGATGACATGCGACAGTTTTATCGCGACATTGACCTGTTTTGTATGCCCTCTGTAAAAGAGGGCTTACCCCTTGCACTGCTAGAGGCGCAAGCTTGCGGATGCAGTGTTATTGCCTCCAAGGTTGGCGCGATACCTGAGTTGATCAATCCAGAGACAGGCATATTAGTGCAACCCAAAAACAGTGAGCAGTTAGCCAATAGCATACTGCATTACTTTTCTCGTTCAGCGCAGAAAAACAATGCCGCCAACAATCATCGCTTCGTCGCTGACAAAGCCAATATCAAAACCATGGTGAGCCAATACGAGCAGCTCGCCTTCTCTCATTAAGGAGAAAACGATGACATTTCTCTGGTTTATACTGTTTCTTTCTCTCATTTTGATCGTCTACCACCACATCATCTACTTGCCGATCATGATTGCGCTATCCCACCGCCAAAAAATGGCTAAGCATAGCAACGCAGAAAACGAAATAGGGAGTGATGCGATAGATGACGATGACCTGACCGACACATGGCCGACAATTGCCCTTGTGATGAGCGCCTATAATGAAGCTGATTACTTGGATGATAAACTGGCCAACATTCTGATGCTGGACTACCCTTGCGAGCACCTTCACGTTTATATCGCGTGCGATGGCTCTAGCGATGGTTCTGCTGATATTTTGCACCGCTGGTCGGCACGCTTTCAAGAGCACGGTGTCGCCTATACCATTATCAATGACGATAAGAATGTAGGAAAGCTACAACGAATAAACCAGTTAGCCTCTACGGCGAAACAAATCGCGCCATTTATTGCCTTTACGGATGTTTCTGCCCTCATCTCAATTGATGCACTCAAACTCGCGGTCACCAATTTTGCTAAACCCAACGTGGGCGCTATTACAAGCCAATACTTACTGGCTAACCCCGAAGAGGGAGAAGAGAAATATTGGCAATTACAGAATAAAATCAGACTCTCAGAGTCATCTCTTGGCAATGTCATGGGCGGTAGCGGTGCATTTTATATTATGCGTTCGGCACTTTTTGCACCGCTTCCCTGCGATACCATTAATGATGATTTCATGTTGCCTATGTCAGTTATTGAGCAAGGCTATCAGGTCATTCTCAATCAAGATATTCATAGTGTAGAAATTGCTCCCACATCACACGAGCAAGAGCTAAAACGTCGCGAGCGCATCGGGGCTGGCAACTTGCAGCAACTATTACGCTGCCGTTTTCTTCTTCGTCCACAGCGCTTAACCAGTGCTTGGCTCTTTGCATCAGGTAAAGGACTGCGTACCTTAATGCCTTTTATCCTCATTCTTTGTGCCCTTTCAACCGCCATGCTAGCGTTAACTGGCCATCTATTTGCTATCAGCGTAGCGCTATTACAAATAATCGGCTATAGCGTCGCACTCCTGCCAATATGCCGAGATTCTTATCCAAGTTTGAACAAGATTAACTACCTTGTTATGGGGTACTACTCGGCTTTAATCGGCATGTGGAAATACATGCGGGGACATTTTTCTCAAGGGTGGAGGCAGACCTTTCAACTTCATCATTATCAAAACGGCATCACACGAACCTTAAAACGTGGCACCGATATTTTGCTGAGTATACTTGGGTTCATCATCACCCTACCACTTTGGCCGCTGATCGCGTTAGCCATCAAGCTGGAAACGCCTGGGCCCATCTTCTTCAAACAACTTCGGGTCGGTCAGGTTCACGCTGATCGTGTCGAGCTGTTCTATATGATCAAATTTCGCTCTATGGGGCAATATGCAGAGCAAAAAACAGGGGCGGTTTGGGCCAGTAAAAACGATCCAAGGATCACCCGAGTTGGCGCCTTCTTACGTAAAACTCGATTGGATGAGTTACCGCAATTTATCAATGTGATAATTGGGGATATGTCATTGATTGGACCTAGACCTGAGCGACCCGAGTTTTGCCAGCGTTTGCAAAATGCATTGCCTTTCTATACGGAACGCACTGCTGGATTGAAACCCGGTATAACTGGGTTAGCTCAAGTCAATAACGGTTACGATGAATCTCTCGAAGATGTAAAAAATAAACTGCTTTGGGATCATGCCTATTCTGCGGCGTTAAGCTCACCTATTCAGTGGGTTACTACGGATCTTCGCATTATTGCTAAAACGGTATATATCATGGTTGCGGGTCGAGGACAGTGATAGTGGCACGCATCTTGTTTGTATATAGATGTAGATTAGAACAGTACTCAAACGTCGAGTACTGCTAAGACGGAGATAGTAAGATGAACGCTTCCACTGCCATCGCACTAGCACTGCAAGATGAATTTGATGCTCATGCTGCAAAAGAGCTTGAAGCAACCTTAACGGCACTTAGCCAAACTGACATGCAAGACATTGTTATCGATTTATCCAACGTCAGCTTTGTTGACTCTTGTGGCATTGGTGCCATTGTTTTCCTATACAAAAGGCTGAAAAGCAGAGGAAAAACGCTACGCTTACTAAATGTGAATGGGCAACCTCGACAACTGTTTCACATGTTACGTATCGACAAAGCAATCCCTCTCATTAGCAGTGCGGAGATTTAGTATGCATAAACCGGCCATCATTTTGCCTATCGTGTTCCTTAGCAGTTGCGCGTCTTGGGATAACAGCCAATACCCTCATCTCAACCATGATGATGTCGCCATGGTTCATCAGGTAGAGCACTTGGGGATCGAAATCGCGCTGCTGGCCAACCGAGGAGCTCGTGAGTGTCTACCTGGTCAACTAAAAAGACTTGAGCGCCTATACTTAAAGGCAAAACAAGAAGCTGAATCCGGTTTTGATAAAGATGTTAAGCACTCATTGATTGATGCCAATGAACAGGTTCACCTGATTGAGCACCAGCTAAGCTGGCTGGAAACACACACACAATGCGTTGCCCAAGCGACGGTTGCCCAAGAGCGTCAACAATTGTTGCTCTACCTATCCATCGACAATCAGTTTGCTTTAGATCGCAGTCGCCTTTTACCTGATTATCAACAAGCACTTGTTAACGCTGCGACGATTATAAAAAAGCACCCTGACTGGTTTATTACTTTAACCGGCTATACGGATGCCAAAGCAAGTGACGACTATAACCAAGACTTGGGGTTAGCTCGCGCAACCAATGTTAAAGCGTTTCTAATCAACCAAGGCGTTGAACCAAAGCAGCTCGCTGCAACCAGTGGTGGCAAGCGACACGCCAACCCAACGGCAAACAGAACAGAAGCATTGGCAGAACGTACCGTTATCGCTCAGTTGTCGATGCAAAAAGAGAGCGATGTACCAGAGCCAGCCATACATGCTATTCGGCATTGGCATTTAAACCACTAGCGGCTACCTCCGCAGTCCTAAGGAGAGGGCATGATAATTAGATGGCTATGCATATTGTTACTTTTTTCTAGCAGTCTGCTGGCGCAGCCGCTTTCTCCTGGTGATGTACTCACGATCCAGCTACCAGGGGAACCCGCTTTTCAGCAGCCTTTCGTTATTAATGACAACGGTGACCTTCTCTTGCCGGAAGTCGGCCCAGTGAACATTACAGGGCTTGAAATCGATGCAGCCCAGCAGGTCATCAAGAACGAGCTCTCCAACGTTTATCGTGATCTTAGCGAGCTAAATGTCAGCCTATTAAGCAGTGAAATTAGGGTTAAAGTGCTGGGGTACGTCAATTCCCCTGGCGTGGTATCTCTTGCCCCTGATGCCAATATTCAAATGGCGATTACAGCGTCCGGAGGGCTAAAGCCAGGCGCTCAACTCGATCAGATCACCTTACTTCGAGATGGTATCCGGCTTCCAGTGGAGTATAAGCGCTACCTTGATAGCGGCGATCTCCAGTTTCTTCCTGATCTTGATGCTGGTGATACCCTGTTTATTCCGGCTTCTCCTCAGCTTGGAAACGTTGAGATTAATTTTGATGCGGCCTCGCTTGTAGAAGCTGGCGACGCGAGTCAAAAAGAGGGGTTAACCCTATTCGGAGAATTTCGTAATCCCGGCACTTTCAGTTTTAAGCCAGAGATGACTGTTGTCGATGCCATCATGCGCGCAGGTGGTGTCACACGCTACGCAGATGTCACCAAATTAAGGGTGATCACAGATGATGTTCCTACCCTGTTCGATCTTAAAGCCTACCTAGATTCGGGGGAAAGCACGCAACTACCTAGCATCAAACGTGGCAGCATTATCTTTGCGCCAATCGAAGTCGAAGAGATCAGTACCACCCAGCGCACCGTCTACATCATGGGTGAAGTCAAAGCACCCGGTGCATATGAGAACAGTGCGCAAGAAGCGGGGTTCGTTGATGTCCTCGCCAATGCTGGCGGCCCCACTCGTTTTGCTGATACAACTCAGATTCGCGTGTTAAAAGATGATGGCACCAGTTTCAAAGTCAATTTAGTCCAGTTCAGCCTTAACCCTGGCAATTACCCGCTGCCAACACTAACGGCTGGTGACGTTATTTTTGTGCCTGAAAAGGTCGATATGAATGAAAAATCATGGCTAAAAGTGACGGGTGATCGAGCGATAAAAGTGATCGGCGCGGTATATAACCCGGGTCGCTTTGAGTGGGACAACAGCATGGGCTTTCTTGACGTACTCGCGCATGCTGGCGGCCCCAAACAAGACGCAAATCTCGCTAACATTCGCATTTTGCATCAAGGGAAAGGCGACAATAACTTAACGCGCTTCAATCTAGAAAGCTTCATAAACGAAGGTGGAGACTTCACCCTGCTCCCAATGCTCTTTGCGGGGGATACCATTATAGTTGATGAATTACCCAAAGATCCCACCGACAACAAAGCCAGTTGGACGCGACAAGCTGCCGAAGATTCTATCTATGTCTTTGGTCAAGTTGGCGCTCCAGGCAGGTATGCCTTTAATCGCGAACTGGGCATTTTAGATATACTCTCTGCAGCCGATGGTCCCAATGGCGATGCCAATTTGCGAGAGCTACGCATTAGCCACCGAAACGGCCCAACAACCAATGTGAGCCAATTCGATCTGGCTCTCTATTTTGAAACTGGGGATGAATCCCTGTTACCCACTGTCGTTCCAGGCGACGTTATTTATATCCCTAAACTCGATGCTGATTGGTTAGATAAACCCGCAGATAAAGTCGTTCGCTTAATGGGCGAAGTTCGCTCACCTGGCCGCTATACCTTTAATCAAGACATGTCATTACTCGATCTGCTGGCTGAAGCAGGAGGGCCTACCGATATCGCCTTTATTGAACGTATTATGATCGTCAACTCGTCATGCTGTGGTGATGAATCGCAATCGTTCAATCTTCGAGATTATATCAATGACCCCGATGATAACCCCTTACCTATGCTCAGAGCCGGTGATACGGTCTACGTACCAAATAAAGAAGACTCTGCTCCATCACAATTTAGGCAAGGGCTAAGAGATGTCTTATCTGTGGTTACGTTGATTGTCTTGGGAGCAGCCTTATGAAGCCATGGCTAACGCAAGAGTTTGATGTACTGGTACAACAGCTTTACCACAGCCAAGCCCATGTCATTACACTGGCTGGGGCCAGTGCTGGTTGCGGTACATCGACGCTATGTCGTTGGTTAGCTGAACGCTTTAGCGATGAGCATGCTCGAGTACTGCTTGTCGACCTTGATATTCGCCGCGACAGAGATACGCAAATGGGCAGTAATTGGCAACTCGACAACGAGAATATAACCCGTCACCTCATTTCTTTATCCCCCACGCTATCTTTGCTCCCTGCGCCTTCTTCGCCCCACACACAACTGGCACTCAAACAACCACAAAAGCTGCAATCCGCCATTACTCATTGGCGCGATCAGTTTGATTATATCTTCTGTGATGTCGGTAACGTAAATAGCACCAATTGGCGCAGCCTCCCTGCAGCCAGTGTCGCAGCCGTCAGCGACGGGACGGTGCTTTGCGTCGCTGCAGGTAAAACACATGAAGCGGAGCTACTGCATAGCGTTAAACGACTAACACAAGGCAATGCGTCGCTACTCGGCACTTTAATTAATGATCGTGACTACCCGACATTAGCCAGCGACATCTCTCGCTCTTTAAACCAACATACTCGCTGGCTACCCGCACAAGTTCGCCGCTGGCTTATTAGCAAAATTAATCAAAGCGCCTTACTGCAAGGAGAGTATCAACGGTGAAAAGAATACTCACTTATCGTACATTTACCTTAAGCTTCAATATATTAAAAAATGTGCGAGAAGCTATTCATCAACATGGCAGACTATTTGACCTCCATCATGCAACCATAGAAGCCCTCGCCCTCATCACCACTGAGTACCTCACTAATTTACTGCGTCACAGCCAGCGCTCAACGACCATTTCCCTCTATTTATACGCGCAGGGAAAACAACTGACGTTTGAGATTCTAGATGATGGTGAAGGGTGGCCAGATATGCAACGGCGACTTGATGAAGCGACGTTGCCTGATGATATAACGACCAAAGGCATGGGGCTTGGGTTGATCGCCACCCTATCTCCCGGCTATCAATATCATTTTTCTCCTGGTGCAAACACCTTCACCATCCCAATACTGTCGACTAAAAATGCTCCCCGAGTTTTACTTATCGATGATAGCCCTAGCCAATTAATATTACTGCGTAGCTACCTAGAATCATCTTATGATGTCAGCGCTTTTAGCACAGCCCAAGAGGCGTTAGCGTGGTTAGAGCAAAATAGCTGTGATTTAGCGTTAGTTGATTTACATATGCCACATATGAACGGCTTTGAGTTTCGTCAACAAGTCAGTCAAATCGGTAAGCACGCGCTGCTTCCGCTTATTTTCATAACGGGAGATGACCTTCCTGAAACGCGTCAGCATGCCGCATCTCAGGCAATAGATGACTATTTACTCAAGCCTATTGGCAAAGCTTCGTTGTGTGAAACCCTAACGCGAGTCCTGTTAAGGCATAAACAGTTGGAGCAACTCTATGAACATAAGTTGCTTGCTGGTCTTGCTCCACATTTAGGTCAGCAACAGCAGCAAGAACAGGCTGGCAATTGGACATTACATTACGATTGCCATCCTAAGCCGTGCGGGGACTTCTGTTTACAACATACGTTACCATCAGGAATCAAGTTATTCATACTGGGCGATCAAATGGGGCATGGACCACTAGCGCGCGCAAATGGTGCCGCATGGCTCGGTTTTATGCATGGCTACATGTTAAATAGTGATGGGAGCATCCAATCACTCTACCGAACAATAAATCGAGAGCTCTACGTTACCAGCCAACAGCACCCACACCTTATGTGCTTTACGCTGCTTTCACTGCACCCTGATGGCACGATTCAATTAATCAATGCCGGGATGCCACCACTACTGCATGTCAAAAATAACCGCGTGGCATTACTCGACGCTTCTAGTGGCTTGGCAGGCATGCAGGCTGACGCCACGGCTGAATTGGTCGAGCTCTCTCTGGCTCAAGGAGACACACTGCACTGCTTTAGCGATGGGGTATGTGAATCGAGTCATCAGTTAATGGATTCGTCTTGGTCAGAAGCAATCCCTTTTTCAGAAACAATGTCCTGGTCAAAAACAATCGCGCTTCGCCACCAACACCTTTTCTCCCTTGCATCGCCTCATTGCGACGATGATAAAAGCCTCTTATCCATTGGAAGAGCCATTACTAAAGACTAATTTTGCAAATAGATCTGACGATAGCAAGGCCATAACGCCTCTGTGCTGTAAGAAGAAAATATACGCTGCCGATTTTCCACTTGTACCTCATGCCATTGTCTCTGGCTCCATCCCGACATATCGCTAATACGTTGCGACATCTCTTGCCACTGCTGTTCACTCACAACCGAAAATGCAGGAAGAAGCTGCGGCAATTGCCCAACATTCGTTGCTAAAACCACCACCCTTGCGGCCATCGCTTCCAATGCCACCATCGGCAAGCCCTCTTGCCGAGAGGGCAATATCAATACATCAATGTGTTGCCAATGTGCCAACATCGATGAAACCTGGCCATGATTGTGAATATGGGGAGCGTCATGCAAAGCATGTCTTTGTGGCCCGTCCCCATAAACATGCCACTCATGCTGCTGAAACTGCGTAGATAAATGCACAAAACGATCCAGCCCTTTTTCATGACTTAAGCGCCCTACAAATGCAAATCTGAGCCGTTTATCCGTTTTCTGAACAGGTTCGATACCGCGATAAGGGGCCATATCAACAAAATTGTTTATGCGCTGACATGGCCCCAATACCGCATCGCAAATAGGCTGACTAACACCAAGGTTTAGTGACAACGGCCCACTCAGTCGATTTAAAGCTTCATACAACCAAACCTTCCCTCTTCCACGATCGCCTGCATGGTACGTAGTGATGCATTTAAACACCGAGTTGACCACCAGCGATCTCACCAATAGACTGGCTTTGTAACCATGCGCGTGCACACAATCCCCTTTACCTAAGGTACGTGTTATCTGATAAAGCCGACGAATGCTTGAATCGCAAAAGCCATAGGGTAACTGGTGCTCTTTTAGCGCCTCATAGAGTGGGTGGTTCGGGTAATACCGCCAAAAGAGCACTTGTTTGAGTTTCCCATATTGATGCAGCATCTTTGCTAATTGCAAAACATGCGACTCAATACCACCGAAACCCGAAGAATCTAAGAAAACAGTCACCTGCATTATTGCATCCTCATGTTTAATGCATTACCCGCCCTTGTTAAGGTTACGCTACCTACGCTGGGTTCTCGCACCTTGCATGTTCAAGGTGTATATCCAAAACTAACTCAAGATTTATTCAAGATTTACGCCAATCACACAAACCCGAGAAAATTAACTAAAGGGCAGGTAACGGTTTATGACGGAACAACTCTCGAAACACGGTTTATTATTAAAGCTGTCAAGCTAGATACAGAACAAAATTGACTTTGACCAATCGTATTCTATTGCCAATACTCAATGGGTTAGCGATGACAAGGATTGCATAATGAAAGGTATGATCTTTACTGAGTTTTTAGAGCTAGTTGAAGAAAAGTTTGGACTTGAAGTTTATGAAGAAATGCTTGATAACGCCGGAGACAGCGGTATTTATACTGCTGTTGGCAGCTACGATCATACCGCTCTGGTTAAACTGATTATTGAATTGAGTAAATTAACGGGGATCGCTATTGAAGATTTACAAGAGGCGTTTGGAACCGTTGCCTTTAAAGCCCTGCTGAACAGCTTACCGCAACAAGAAAACCTCGGTGATAATACGTTTGAGTTTTTACAAACAGTTGAGTCTTTTATCCATAAAGAAGTCATTAAGCTCTACCCCGATGCCACCCCCCCACGCTTTGAATTTAACGATATCACCCCAACGTCGATGATTATGCATTATTACTCATCACGTTGTATGGGCCATGTCTGCCTAGGGCTCATCAAAGGGTGTGCACAACACTTCAACGAAAAGATTGCCGTAGAAATGCACGCCGTCAATGGACAACAAGATCACGTCCAGTTCTCGCTCGCTTTGGTGTCATCAAATGGATGAAAAACTGCATGCACTGCTCATCAAACGCCTCAATAGAGAGAAAGCGGCACGAAAAGCGGCTGAACAGCTGTTAGAAGAAAAAAGTCGCGAGTTATTCGATGCGCAAAAGTTATTGCAGCAACATGCTGAACAATTAAAGTTACGCATTGATCAAAGCTCAGCCGTCATCGCACTGCAATCACATTTAGAAAGCGTTGTACTACGGACTAGCCAAGCGCTCTTACACAGCGACTTAACACCGACCATTTTTACCAATTTCGTTAATGGTTTCATTTACAAAGAGACAATTCCACGTTGCCAACTTGAACTGTTTCACTTTGATGAGCGTGTTATAAACGGACAATTTTCAGCGGGTGGTCGCATGCCGCCAGCGCAAGAGATACTCGAAGGTACACGCCTTGGTCAACGCTGGTACCATGATAAACACTATTACGCCTACATCCTGTATAGCGACAAACATAAGATTGGTACTTTTTGCTGTGAAATAAATGCCAAAGGGCTGGTTCTTAGCACGATTAAAAAACAGGTTCAGATCCTCACTGACATGATCACCGCGGCAATCCATCGGCAACTAACCTTGGATAACGCTATCCGAGACCGCGAACGCGCAGAGGCTTCAGAACGATCGACCCACGACTTCTTAGCCATGATCAATCATGAGCTGCGCTCACCGTTGAATGGGTTGTTGGGTGGTGCAGAGTTACTCGATAGCACACCTTTAAATAGTAAGCAAAAACGCCTACTCGAAACCATTAATTACTCCGGTGAACTATTGCGGTCTGTCATCAATGATTTACTCGATTACAGCAAAATAAATGCGAATATGTTGCAATTGGTCAATGCACCTTTTAGCGTGAATAAACTACGCGACAAATTGCAAGGTATCTTCTATTTTCGCGCCTCAGAAAATAGACTGGATTTGTCAATTCACTGCACAGAAAACATCCCCGAAACCATCATTGGTGACGAGGATAGAATAAAACAGATTTTTGTTAATCTTATCGGTAATGCCATAAAATTTACCACTTCAGGCTCGGTGAAAGTCAGCATCGACTGGCAAGATTCTTACCTCATTTTTACAGTAACAGATACTGGCAAAGGGATCGCTGATGAAGACATGCACCGACTATTTAAGCCGTTTAGTCAGGTCGACAACTCCAGCAACCGCGAGCATGAAGGGACCGGGTTAGGGTTAGCGATTTGCGAGAAGTTAGCCAAACAAATGCAAGGTGGTATCGATGCAAAAAGCACCTTAGGCGTCGGCTCGGAATTTACGGTAAAATTGAAATTAGCCGTAGGCGTGATTAAACACAACGAAAAACAGCCCGTTGATTATAACCCCACCCACTTTGACCATTTGCGCGTACTTGTCGTCGAAGACATGAAAACCAATCAAATGATATTTAATCTAATGATGAGCAAGTTGGGTATTACGCCAGAAATCGCCAATAACGGTCAAGAAGCACTATCGGCCTGCGCTGAACAGTACTTTGATGTTATCTTTATGGATAACCGTATGCCTATTATGGATGGGATCACGGCCACCAAAATTCTACGTTCGCAAGGGTTCCAGTTTCCCATCATCGCCCTTACTGCCAGTACGACCCGAACAGAAAGAGAAGCCTGCTTCGAGGCAGGCGTGAATGATATTCTAAGTAAACCATATCAGTTCGATGAACTGAAAAAAACCTTAGTGCGTTGGGTTATTGCTAGCTAAGACAACAATGCCCAATTACTCTACATCGCTTCCAGCCATCGCTTTATAAACAAGTGCACCCAGTGCAGCCCCTGCAATGGGCGCGACCCAGAATAACCATAACTGCGAGAGCGCCCAATCACCAACAAATAAGGCGACACCCGTACTTCTCGCCGGATTAACGGAGGTATTGGTCACTGGAATAGAAATAAGGTGTATTAGTGTTAAACATAAACCAATTGCGATCGGTGCGAAGCCTTGTGGTGCGCGTCTGTCCGTCGCCCCTAAAATAACAATCAAAAACATCATCGTCATCACCACTTCAGTCACCAAGGCAGCAAGAAGTGAATAGCCACCAGGGGAGTGTGCTCCATACCCGTTCGATGCAAACCCAGAGCTAGCAACATCGAAGCCAGCCTGCCCTGTCGCGATCACATAGAGCACGCCACCAGCCACCACGCCGCCGATAACTTGAGCGACAATATACGGCAGCAATTGGCTTGCTGGAAAACGTCCACCGACCCACAAGCCGATAGAAACGGCAGGATTTAAATGGCAGCCCGAAACATGACCAATCGCATACGCCATGGTTAACACGGTTAATCCGAAAGCAAGCGATACGCCTAACAAACCAATACCGACATCGGCAACCCCAGCCGCAAGCACGGCACTGCCACAACCACCAAGCACTAACCAAAAAGTACCGAAGCATTCAGCTATATACTTATTCATGAGCCTATCCTTTATTTCCCGTGATTGGCAAAGTATGGTTCAGTTCTCGTTATTCGCTATTGCTATTTGTTGCACATCTCACTTCTGAGTTTCAAATACCCTCTTTAACAAGAGCATCAGCTTGACGTGACAAGTCTCGCCCTATGGCTTAACTCCCCTCATCACCCAACAACACTAAGGTGCAACTTGTTCTTCGCCATGACAACTCATCAAAACTCCGATTACAGCTCACTACGACGTCATTTCAACAAAGTGGCATCATATCAAACAGCGAATCGTGGCTTGAATAAAGAAAAGTTCCACTTCAAGCCAATTTCCCATAGAAAAGTGAGCTGCATCTCAGTTATCATAGCGGCTATTTTTGAATTTTCGCGATGCGTTGGCACGCCATCGCACGTTTTGTCTGCAAACTCCCTTGCAGTGAGGAAACCGCATTGAATATCCAAGCACTTATTAATGATAAAGTCGCGCAGGCACTTGTCGCTGCTGGCGCTCCAGAAGGCAGCCCTGCAGCGGTTCGCCAATCAGCAAAACCACAATTTGGTGACTATCAAGCCAATGGCGTGATGGGTGTTGCAAAAAAACTCGGTACTAATCCTCGTGAATTCGCGCAAAAAGTGCTTGAGCACTTGGATCTAGACGACATTGCTGAAAAAACCGAAATCGCCGGCCCTGGTTTCATTAATATCTTCTTGTCAAAAGAATGGTTAGCTTCACAAGCTGAAAGCGCCCTAAGCGATGCTCGCCTTGGCGTGGCCAATGAAGCGCCTCAAACCATTGTTGTTGACTACTCAGCGCCGAACGTTGCTAAAGAGATGCACGTTGGCCACTTACGCTCAACCATTATTGGTGATGCGGTGGTACGCACACTGGAGTTCTTGGGTCACAAAGTCGTTCGAGCAAACCACATCGGTGACTGGGGTACCCAATTTGGTATGCTAATTGCCAACCTAGAGCGCGTACAAAAAGAGTCTGGTGAAGTTTCAATGGAGCTTTCCGATCTAGAAGCGTTCTATCGTGAGTCGAAAAAACTGTACGACGAAGATGAAGCGTTTGCAGAGCGCGCCCGTAACTATGTTGTTAAGCTGCAAAGCGGCGACAGCTACTGTGCTGAGATGTGGAAGAAGTTGGTCGATGTCACCATGCTTCAGAATCAACGCAACTATGATCGCTTAAACGTGTCGCTGAGCACCAATGATGTAATGGGTGAGTCGATGTACAACGACATGCTACCTACCATTGTTGCTGACTTAAAAGCCAAAGGGCTAGCGGTTGAAGATGACGGCGCACAAGTGGTCTTTCTTGACGAGTACAAGAATAAAGATGGCGAAGCGATGGGCGTTATCATTCAAAAACGCGATGGTGGCTTTCTATACACGACAACCGATATTGCCTGCGCAAAATATCGCTATGAGAAACTAGGCGCTGATCGCGTGCTGTACTTTATCGACTCTCGCCAACATCAGCATCTAATGCAAGCATGGACCATTGTGCGTAAAGCCGGTTATATTGCTGAAGAGACATCGCTAGAGCACCATGCATTTGGTATGATGCTAGGTAAAGACGGGCGTCCATTCAAAACCCGTGCAGGTGGCACGGTTCGCCTTGTTGACCTACTAGACGAAGCGGAACAACGCGCAGCCAAGCTAATCGAAGAGAAAAACCCCGATCTAGATAAAGAAGAGAAAGCCAATATTGCATCAACGGTTGCAATGGCAGCGGTGAAGTATTCCGATCTCTCCAAGCACCGTACAACGGACTATATCTTTGACTGGGACAACATGTTGGCCTTTGAAGGGAATACCGCACCATATATGCAGTATGCATATACGCGTGTCGCTTCAATCTTTAAACGCTCGGGCCTTGCGGAAACAGAACTGACGGCACCAATCGTTATCGGTGATGAAAAAGAGCAAATTCTACTGTCTAAACTCCTGCAGTTTGAAGAAGCAGTACTGACCGTTGCGCGCGAAGGTCAGCCACACATTATGTGTACTTACCTATTCGAACTGGCTGGTCACTTCTCTAGCTTCTATGAAGCATGTCCAATTCTTAATGCAGAAGATGACATTAAACAGAGCCGCCTAAAACTCGCTCGACTAACCGCTAAAACAATCAAGCAAGGTTTAGACCTGCTTGGCATTGAAACGCTAGAACGTATGTAATTTAGCGTACAAAGAAAGTACAAAGCCTTCGCAGAAGCGAAGGCTTTGTCGTTTTACACTGCCGATAACGGTCTTTGCAACAGTCTTATCCCCTATTGCCCAAATCGCTCTCCACTCACCGCAAGCCAATCCATCTCCGCCAACGTCGATAGCCGCCCACACGCCGCATTACGGTGGGGAAATCGCCCAAAATCACGGACAATATGATAATGACGCAACGCATACTGATAGAATCCCTCAAACAGCTGCTTGTGATCGGGGCTAACTTGCTTGCGCAATTGATCAAAACGGAAAATACTCTCTTCCTGATCATCTAGACTCTCTGAATGCTGCAGAGGCAAATAGAAAAATACACGCTCTATCGGCATTAGGGCTTGATCAAAGTTGACTGAGAGCCCCTTTCTACAAATAGCCAACGCAAAGGGATCATGCCGAAAAGCTGCCGAAAGACCTCGATATATATTGCGCGAAAACTGATCCAATAAAATGATCAAAGCCAATGTACCGCGTGGCGTCTCGCACCAATCACTTAACTGCCCAAGGCTTGCTCTACTCACCCACTCTCGGAATTTTTCCGTGATAACAGTATCACTCTCTTCATCACCACCAAACCAAAGCTTATTACGGTTAATGCGGGTTACTTCACCATCCATTTCACCAAACCAAAAATCTAGGATTGGCTCATATTCTGATTGCATCATATCTCTCACTTAGGCAGCATATTGTACTACTAAGATAAGGTAAGCATAATCAAGTTCGCCAATCACAACGGCAATTTGATCACTGCCCTGTGACTTACACACAACTATAAAGGAATTGTTTCATGGATTTCATCCTACATCCCCGACTTGAGGCAGATACGAGCTTAATCGGCAATCTACCTCTGTGTCAGGTACGCCTGATAAAAGAGGCGATTGGCCCTTGGATCATCCTAGTACCCAAACGTCCTAACATCACCGAGCTACACCACCTTAGTGAAAAAGACCAACAACAGTTAATTAAGGAGTCTGGGCATATTGCTGAAGTCCTCGAACATGATTTTCACGCCAATAAAATCAACCTTGGTGCACTAGGCAATTTAGTCCCACAATTGCACTGGCATGTCATCGCCCGCTATAAAAACGATGTTGCTTGGCCAGGTCCGATTTGGGGCAATACCTCTGGAATAAAGCGCGACCCTAACAATCAAACCGCCCTCATTGATGAATTAACCACCATGCTTGATCACATTGATGGATTTTCGCCACGTAACTCTTAGCCCATAAAAACAGGGCGGTTACGCCCTGACCAATACCTCGTTACAAGCAAACCGAACACGATAACATACCCACAATGCGCATAACATTTTCTCGTTTACATATTTATTAAAAATAAGAACTCGAAAATAATACATGGTTGACGATTTTTTTGTGAACCCAATCACGCACTGGCTAACGGTATTTTCACACTGCTTATATAACAACCACAAAATACCACTAAATAAGACTTTATATTCAATATCTTACAACATAAAAAGACCCTAATCACACTTACAGTAGAGAAACCATACGCATATGGAATTACCGATATGAAATATCGTTAGAACCGAAACCAACAACACAAACAACACAATAACTTACATTTAGACATGAAGTGAAAAATATCTGCTATGTCATTGTCTTCAAATCACGGTAATCTAATTCCCGCGTTAACAGCGTTAGTGAGCCTTACGGCCACAACATACAGTTAACAATGTTTCAGTGATGTCTTCTAACGCGCAGTGCTAAGACGTTTTTTCAGCTCTAATGCAATCATTCTGTGGTTCTTATGTTGCAATGCCTCAACGGTAAGTATCAAAAATGATTGCAACTTAACAGAATCTGAAGAAAGTTTGAAAATTGTCGCTTTAGATTGGTCGGGTGCTATTGGGGTGTGTATGATAAATACCGCCAAAATCAGAACCGATTGAACATCAATCGAAAACTCGTTATTCAGGCAGTTATCAAGGAATTGGGATGCCACAGAGTCTATTACGTTATACCAACATACTTAGTATCGTTGGTGATTTAATCCGGGTTGAAGTGCCCAATCTCACTTCTAGCAATGCGAAAGCCAAATATGGTGACCTCGCAATGATTGAGCAAAATGGTGAAAACTACTCTCTTGCTCAAATCATTAAAATTGACAACGAAGAAGTATCACTTCAAGTGTTCGCAGGGTGTAAAGGTCTTTCGACCAATGCAGCTGTTTGTTTCCTTGACCAGCCTATGCAGGTGACCTACTCACCGAATGTTCTCGGCCGTATTTTTAACGGTGCGGGTCATCCGATTGACCAAGGTCCTGAACTAGAAGCTGATCCGAAAGTGGAAATCGACGGTCCTTCTGTTAACCCTGTTCGCCGTACATTAGCTTCACGTATGGTACGTACTAACGTCCCTATGATCGATGTGTTCAACACATTGGTTGAATCACAGAAGATCCCTATCTTCTCTGTTGCTGGTGAACCGTACAATAAATTTCTTGCTCGTATCGCAATCCAAGCAGAAGCGGATGTGGTGGTTTTTGCCGGAATGGGTCTTATCTATGATGATTACCATTTCTTCAAAACACAGTTCGAAGAAGCCGGTGTATCTTCACGTACGGTAATGTTTGTAAACCAAGCATCTGATCCGACGGTAGAACGTCTTCTTGCCCCTGACATGGCGCTATCTGTTGCCGAGCACTTTGCAGTAGATGAAGGAAAGAAAGTACTTGTACTTCTTACCGATATGACCTCCTACGCTGATGCGATGAAGGAAATTGGTGTTGCAATGGATAAAATCCCTGCAAACCGTGGTTATATGGGTGACCTATATTCGCAACTTGCCAAACGTTACGAAAAAGCATGTGACTACAAAGGCGCAGGTTCTGTTACCTTGCTAGCCGTTACTACCATGCCTGGTAATGACGTTACGCACCCAGTACCGGATAACACCGGATACATCACTGAAGGCCAGTTCTACTTACACGATGGCGTATTGGATCCATTCGGTTCTCTATCTCGTCTAAAGCAGATGGTAATTGGTAAAGAAACACGTGAAGATCACAGTGCCATTATGAGCGTTATGATCCGTTTCTATTCTGATGCTGTTGAAGCACAACAGAAACAAGCGATGGCGTTTGAACTGTCTGATTACGACAAGAAAACCCTAAAATTCGGTAAATACTTCCGTGACAACTTCATGACCCTTGATGTGGACATGACGTTGGAAGATGCCTTGGACTTCAGTTGGAAAGTACTAGCAGAGTGTTTTGATCCAGAAGAAACGCTGATCAAAGATAGCTTGTTAGAAAAATACTGGCCAAATCCTGAGCAACTGGGTCTACCAGCTGCTGCGACGGAGGAGTAATCCATGGCTAAGGTAGCATTAAACAAAAGCTCGCTAAATAAACAAAAGCGCAGTTTAAAAACTTATAACCGCTACCTGCCTGCGTTAGAACTGAAACGCCAACAATTAATGATTGAGCGTAAAAAGGCCGAATTGGCTTTAGGAGATGCAAGACAACGTGTCGCAGATTTGCGCAAAATTGTCGAAGAAGCAATTCCGATGCTCGCGTGTGAAGAGATTAACGTCAACAACCTTGTTAAGGTTAGTAACGTTGAGCTCGTAACACAAAACATTGTTGGGTGCCGAGTTCCTTTGGTTGAAGATATTACAATCGAAGTTACTCCGTACAGTTATCTCGCTCGCCCACATTGGGTAGACAGTGTTGTGCGCCAACTCAAAGAGATGGTTCGTCTTCGTGTCGAATTATCTGTCTATGAAAAGCGCTATGAATTGATCAGTGACGCGACTCGCGTAACTAGTCAGCGTGTAAACCTATTCTCTAAAGTTCTGATCCCAGAAACAAAAGAGAGCATCAAACGGATTGGTATCTATCTGTCTGATCAGGATCGTGCTGCAGTTATGAATGCGAAACTATCAAAACAAAAAGTGCTGGCACAACAAGCGAAAACGCAGGGAGGCCAAGCATGAGTATTAAACGTCTTAAACGTTTGACCCTCGGTGGACAAGCGTCTCGTCGTGAAGAAATTCTCATGGCTCTGCAAGCACTGGGTTGCATGCATTTGATTCCACTTAGTGAAGATAATGCCAAAGCAAACCGTGCCTTAGCGATGCAACAACCAACAGAAGCCAGTGAGGCTTTAGCATGGTTAAGCCGTGTTGAACGCCGTCGTCGTCCAGTTACGGACAAAGAACTGGTGGATATTGAAGAGTTGGTCGCGCAAATTCTTGAAAATAAGCGAAGCATTCGCCAACAGCAAGATAAGCGAGACTTACTCAAAGAGCGCCTACAGTTACTGCGCCCTTGGGGAGAGTTCGAACTTCCAGAGCTTAGTAGCCTTAACGGTATGCGTTTTTGGTTCTACTTGGTGCCGCTCAAGAAAATGGCAGCACTAAATGATGTAGAACAACCTTGGCAAGAAATTCATCGCGATCAGAAGAACGCCTATATTGTCGTTGTTTCTGAGTCAGAGCCGAATGAAGATCTTATGCCTGTAGACCGTTCTCATGTAGGTAGTCATAGCATTTCTACAGTCGAAGAATACCTCGACATTGCAGAACAGCATTTAGAAGACCTACTCGCTGAACGAGAAGCTTTGACTCGCTGGATTTATCCACTAAGCCAGTCACTCGCAGCAAGCCAAGATCACGCCGAACTTCTGCTCGCCTCTTCAGGTGTTCAGGACGAAGGTTCGTTCTTCCTCATTCAAGGCTGGATGCCAGCCGATGCAGAAGAAACCGTGATCGAAGTTGCTGAAGCCTACGGTTCTGCCGTGGTGTTTGAAGAACCAAACGCTGAAGACGAGCCACCAACATTGTTGGAAAACTCTGATTTAACGGGTGGTGGATCAGAAGCAATGGGCTTCTTCCAAACACCAAACTACCGTGCTTGGGATCCAGGTAACTTAGTGTTTTATTCCTTCTCATTGTTCTTTGCAATGATTATGAATGATGCAATGTACTGTGCCTTATTCGGGCTCATTATCTTGTTCTTTAAAGACAAGTTATTGGCTTCAAATGAAGGTAAACGCCTAATGAACTTGGGCCTGTTTATGTCAGGACTGGGTATCGTTTGGGGTGTACTTGCAGGTAGTTACTTTGGGGTATCACCAAGTGAAGGTAGCTTCTTAGGCTTCTTTAACATCATTGATATGAACAACTATGATGCCATGATGAAACTTTCGGTATTCATAGGGGTTGTGCACTTAATCATTGCTAACGTAATGACCGCCTACATCAACCGTCCGAACCTGCGTGCACTTGCACCGCTTGGTTGGGCCTCACTCATGTTTGGTGGCATGTTGTTATGGTTCGGTATGACAGGAACTATCTGGGCTTGGCTTGGAAACTTCTTGGGCATATTGCTAATGATTGGTGGTGCTGGCCTTGTTTGCGTATTCAGTAGTGATCGTCCGGTGAATAACCGTAAAGATATGCTATTGCGTGCGTTAGATGGTGCTAAAGCGATCTACAACATCACCAGTGCATTCGGTGACATCCTAAGCTACATGCGTCTATTCGCGCTAGGTTTGTCAGGTGCATCACTGGCGATGACATTTAACTCACTGGCTGGTCAAGTCGTGGAAGCACAACCTGTATCAGGTGTGTTATTCGCAGGCCTGATTCTGCTACTAGGCCATGTACTGAACTTTGCTCTTTGTATTATGAGTGGCGTGGTTCACGGTATGCGTCTGAATGTAATTGAATTTGTTAACTGGGGTTTGTCCGACGAAGGATACCCATTCAAAGCTTTTCGTAAGAAAGAGGATTAAAAAATGGAACAATTTGTTATCGCACTAGGTTGGTTAGGTGCATTCGCTCCGGTTGCACTAGGTGCTATTGGTTCAGCTATCGGCTGTTCTGTTGCAGGCCAAGCGGCGTGTGGCGCGATGCTAGACGTTGAGTCAGGCTATGGTAAATACATCGGTCTATCAGCGATGCCTTCTTCTCAGGTTATCTACGGTATCGTTATCATGTTCTCACTATCAGCAATCGGTGTTGATGCTGAAACAGCTGGCGGTCTATTCGGTATCGGTCTAATGACTGGTCTTGCTCTGCTATTCTCTGCTATCTACCAGGGTCAAGCAGTCTCTGCTGCAATCAATGCATCTAAGAACAAACCTGAAGTATTTGGTCTGTCTATCGCTCCAGCCGCTATCGTAGAAGGCTTCTCTGTATTTGCTTTCGTATTCGCGTTAGTAATGGGTGCTAGCATCGGCGCTTAAGGAATAGACCATGACTGTAGAAAATCAAAACTCAACTCCTGTGTCTGCTGGTATCAAGCAACTGGTTGAAACTCTTCGTCAAGAAGGCGTAGATGCAGGTAAAAAAGCCGCAGAAGATATCATCGCTGAAGCGCGTGAAGAAGCATCAACCATCGTTTCTGAAGCTCGTGACAAAGCAGGCCTTATCCTAGGCAATGCACGTAAAGAAGCAGACTTTATCTCAACTGCAGGTAAGCAAGCATTTGAAATGGCAAATCGAAATGCCGTTCTTGAATTGAAAACTTTCCTACAAGAAGAGTTTGCGAAGCAGATCCAAGCGACTGTTGGTACTCAACTGACTGACGAAAAACTGCTTCAACAGATGATTATCGAAGTGGCAGGCCGTAACGCCATTGACGAAAGCGAGCCTGTTGACGTTATTCTTCCAACAAAAGTTGTTGGTGTTACAGAACTAAGCACTTCTCCTGAAGAGCTGAAAGAAGGCACATTGATGCACTTTGCTGTGGCACAAGCGGCTGAAATGTTACGTGAAGGCGTAACATTCAATGTTAGCGAAGATAACAAGCACGCATTGATGTTCCGTCTAAAAGACAAAGACATCGAAATTGCACTATCTGATGAAACTGTCACTCAAATGATGCTTAACCACCTGCAGCCACGTTTCCGTGCGCTACTGGAAGGCATTGTAAAATAAGCGGAAGAGGCAGGCTTGCCCTGCCTCTCCTTTAGCAAGGAGCGAATATGTCTGAAAAAGCATATCATGGTCTGTTGACTTCGCTGCCGCATATCGATTCATTGTTTGACAGTAAAATAACGCCTATATCGCGTTATCAGCTGGAACGTCGACTAAGCGGATTGACTTTCGATGAAAGAAAGTACCTAGGCACGATTGAACAATTGATGCACTGGGACCAAGCAAAAGATGACGCAGATGATGCAGAGCTAATCAAGTTCGCCACACGTACTCGAGACAGTGTGGACAGTCAGGTTCTTCGTGACCTGATAGATTGGCGCTTGGATATGCGCACAGTAGTTGCTGCCCTTCGTCGCAAGAAGGCTGGGGAAAAAGCCCCGTCTGCACCGCGCTGGAGCTTCGGCACTCGCTATGAATTTATCCGTCGCAATTGGAATGTTCCGTACTTCAATTTGCAATTTACCTTTCCATGGCTACCAGACGTAGCACGATACATGGAAAACGACCAAAGCCTAGAGCTAGAAAAAGAGCTACTTAATGCCGTGTGGGAACAACTTGACCGCATCAGCACTAAAGAGCGTTTTAGCTTTGAAGCAGTAGTTATCTACTTACTTCGCTGGAACTTAGTCTCTCGCTGGACAACATACAACAGCGAAATTGCAATTGAGCGGTTCGACCAGCTCGTAGAAAACGCACTTGGCAGCTTTGCCAGTGAGCTACCGGATTAATAACGAATAACAGGTTGTTCAAATGAGCACTGATTTAGTGAATACAAAGCCAACTGCACACGTAACCGCAGTTATTGGCGATACCTTAACCATTCGTCTAAACCCAGAAGATAATGGTTCATTGGTAAAAAACGAAGTACTGTATGTACTTCCAAGCCGTAAACAAACTGAAGGGCTCGACGAGCTACTGATGGCAGAAGTACTACGTGTTCGTGGTGACTCTGCTGACATTCAGGTCTATGAAGATACGCGTGGTGTCGCCGTTGGTGATGGTGTTATCCAAACGGGTGAGATGCTAAGTGTCGATCTTGGTCCAGGTATCCTGGCTCAAATCTACGACGGCCTTCAAAACCCGCTTGAGCGTTTGGCTCAAATCCACGGCAAATTCCTGAAGCGTGGCGTTCAAGTAGACGCATTGGACAAAACCGAAACATGGGCATTCAACGCTATCGCTAAAAAAGGCGACAAGCTACGTGCTGGTCAATCAATGGGTACGGTACAAGAAGGCCGCTTTACTCACCAAATTATGGTTCCTTTCCATATTAAAGGTGAAGTTGAGGTTACTTGGATCCAAGAAGGTACGTTCACCGTTGATACCGTTATCGCTCACGTAACTGATAGTCGTGGTAAAGAGCACAAGCTCACCATGGTTCAAAAGTGGCCAGTTCGTCAGTCTATCGCTAACACACTCGCGAAGATGGGCGGCAAGACTGAACGTAAATTCCCTAACGAGCCGTTGGTAACAACAACACGTACTATCGATACTTTCTTCCCTATCGCGCGTGGTGGTACAGGTTGTGTACCTGGCCCATTCGGCTCGGGTAAGACGGTACTACAGCATGGTATCTCTCGTTACTGTGATGCAGACATCGTTATTGTTGTAGCATGTGGTGAGCGTGCGGGTGAGGTAGTAGAAACTATCGAAGAATTCCCACACCTACCGGATCCTAAGCATGGTGGCACATTGATCGATCGTACGGTTATCATTTGTAATACATCATCAATGCCAGTTGCTGCACGTGAAGCCTCTATCTATACCGGTCTAACGCTAGGTGAGTACTACCGTCAGATGGGTTATAACGTACTGCTTCTTGCTGACTCAACGTCACGTTGGGCACAAGCAATGCGTGAAACCTCTAACCGTCTGGAAGAGATCCCAGGTGAAGAAGGTTTCCCTGCGTACATGGACTCCGCAATTAAAGGTGTTTATGAGCGTTGTGGTGTTATCGACAACGAAAACGGTGTTGATGGGTCACTGACTATGATCGGTTCTGTATCACCGGCTGGTGGTAACTTTGAAGAACCTGTTACACAGTCGACGCTAGGTACGGTTAAAACCTTCCTAGGCCTGTCGTATGAGCGTGCATACAAGCGCTTCTACCCTGCTATCGATCCACTCATCTCATGGTCTCGTTATCTTGACCAACTAGAAGATTGGTACGCTGAGAACTTAAGTCCTGACTGGGTTCCTACCGTTAAAGAGATGAAGCAACTGCTAGCCGATGGTGACAGTATTGGTCAGATGATGCAGGTCACGGGTGAAGAAGGTATTTCACTAGAAGACTATATTACGTATCAGAAAGCCCTGTTCCTCGACATGGTATACCTACAGCAAGATGCATTTGATGACGTTGATGCTTCTGCGAGCTTGGAACGCCAGCAGTTTACCTTTAACAAGGTTGTTGAGATCATCCGCATTACGTATGACTTTGCTGACAAAGCGACTGCACGTAAGTACTTTACATCAATGACACGTTACTTCCGTAACTTCCATTATGCTAAAGAAAACTCTGCAGAGTACGCTGATTACATTCAACGTATTGATATGCTGCGTGAAGACACACTGAAAGAAACAGCATAAGCAGTCAATTTCATGAATAATTTAAGCCGACATTATTGTCGGCTTTTCTTTTTCTTCAAATTAGTAATCATTAGCCACGTAAATTAAAACAAGATTAACATTTAATATTTATCGCTACTTTTTACCTTAAGCAGCGTTACGATATTGTTATAAACCCTCGAACAGTAGTACATAAAACCAACTAGTTTAGTGACGGCCATCACACTTCAGTTGATTACACCCCATATAAATTCGCAATCCAATCGAAAATCCGCTTTATTGAACACGCTTTGAAAGTAGTCGAAGCTATAATAATAAGGAGCGTTAACGCATGAATATGCAAAACAACAAATTATCACTCACCCAAAAAGTCATTTTGGGTATGGTGGCAGGTATCCTAACTGGGTTTGCTATCCAACATGTTTTTGGCAACATCGTTTGGGTTCAAGACTACTTGGTTGACGGCTTACTTAACGTTGGTGGTGCCATCTTCGTATCCAGCCTACAAATGTTAGTTGTGCCACTTATTTTTGTCTCTCTCGTCTGTGGCACTAGTTCACTAAAGGATATCTCGACTCTGGGTCGCCTCGGTGGTAAAACCATCGCCTTTTATCTACTGACAACGGCTATCGCAATTACTCTCGCCTTAACCATGGGTTCCATCTTTCAGCCAGGCGCAGGTGCAGACCTAGCCGCAGCGACCACCTTTGAATCTCGCGAGGCTCCAGCTTTAGGACAAGTTATTATTAACATGTTCCCTCGCAACCCAATCAACGCGATGGCAGAAGGCAATACACTACAAATTATCGTTTTCGCCATTCTGTTCGGTATTGCTATCGCCGCGGCAGGTGAACCGGGTAAGCGTGTTGCAAGCCTGTTTGCTGATCTAAATAGTGTTATTATGAAGCTAGTTGCTCTGCTAATGAATATCGCCCCTTTCGGTGTATTCTGCTTGATGGCAAAGCTGTTCTCTACACTCGGGCTTAGCGCCATCTTTAATCTGTTTGAGTACTTCTTAGTCCTGACCTGTACCCTGCTTCTTCACGCACTGATCACCTACCCACTATTACTAAAGACACTAGGCGGCCTAGACCCACGCATTTTCCTACGTAAAATGAAAGACGCTGTGATGTTTGCCTTTTCAACCGCATCATCTAACGCCACTCTGCCTGTAACAATGGAGACTGCAACCAAGCGCCTAGGAGCCAGCAATCGCATCGCTTCTTTCACTGTGCCTCTTGGTGCGACCATCAACATGGATGGTACTGCGATTATGCAGGGTGTCGCCACCATGTTTATCGCTCAGGCGTTTAATATCGACCTGACCATGGGTGACTATCTCACTGTTATCATGACAGCGACATTGGCATCCGTAGGTACAGCAGGTGTACCTGGCGTTGGCCTTATCATGCTCGCAATGGTACTGAATCAGGTCGGCCTTCCTGTTGAGGGAATCGCGATCATCATGGGTGTTGACCGCCTACTCGATATGATTCGTACAGCGGTTAATATTACTGGCGACAGTGCCGTGACTTGTATTGTAGCAAAAAGCGAAGGCGAATTAGATATCGATACTTACAACAACCCAGTTGCCGGCGAAAAAGAAGAAGAAGTTCACCTCCATCCAATTACCAATTAGCCTTTGACTAATCTGGAGACCTAAATTAAGTGCGCCCCGAGCTGATAACAAATACGGGGCGTCTTTTATTAAGGTCTGATTTACTCTTCCTGTTCTGATTCATCTTCTAAAGTCGTGTCGAGTATTCTTATCGCCTCATGAACATTAACTTCCAGCAAATTAATCAGTGACTGCATCAACTCTAACTCTGGCAATTGATTGTTATTCAAGCATGTCATAATAAGACTTCGTTTACTCTCGACCAAGTTTAAGTTCAAACACTGGCAGCCAGTTTCTAATCTCAATAGACAAGCGCTAAGTTGCGCCTTATCTTTGTTCGAGTATGCTTCAACCAAAGCTGACAACAGTTGCTCACCTAACGCTTTAAACTGTTCAATATCATTGAGATTAACTACCGTTCCATGACCATGGTGAGTCTGCAAACTGATTTCAGCTTCAGTACACGCCGCTTTACCTAAGTGCTGTATATCATGCCGAATAAGGTGAACGACATTATCAGTTTTACTTGCCGTTAATTGCTGTCGATAACGATAAAGTGCATCAATAAAGCTCTCTTTTTGCAGCGGCTTAGTCAGTATATGATTCACCCCTGCGGCAACAAAGCTATCGTGCGCTTCTTTAAATACGTCGGCCGTACAACCAAAAATTAGGGTCTTGGACTTCAGTTCCTGTCGAATGATTCTTGTCGCCTCAATGCCATCCATTACAGGCATATGATTATCCATAATGATCAAGTCATATTGCCCACCTTTGACTTTGTCCACGGCGATTTGTCCATTTTCAGCGACATCTACATTATGGCCCTGCTTACTACAAAAAGTTTTGGCTACTAACGCATTGACTTTATTATCTTCAACCAACAAAATATTAAGTGAAACATCGAGCACCCGACTATCTAAGAAGATACCTTCCTTCTCTGACTTTCTTTTTGAATTAATCGGCTCAAGATAAAGAGAAATTTCAAACTGGCTTCCTGTTCCTACTTTACTAGAAACAGACACATCACCCGACATTAAATGAGCCAGCTTTTTTACAATAGCCAAGCCCAACCCAGTACCGCCAAACTTTCGTGTGGTTGAAGCTTCAGCTTGAATAAAAGGGTTAAAAATAGTATTCAGTCTATCGTGAGGGATACCTATACCTGTATCTTCGACCTTTATCCGTAACAACTCTCTTTTATCAATTTGCAAATCAGGCTCAGAATAGAACGTCGTTTTAATTCCGCCTTTTTCTGTAAATTTAACAGCATTACCCAGCAAGTTAAATATAACCTGTCGGATCCGTGACTTATCGCCTCGATATGACTTTCTTGTTCCTAGTTGATTCTCAAGCTCAAATGTTAATCCTTTCTCCTGACATACCGCTGAGTAAGTGCTTAATATCGGTGCACAGATATCATCTAGCGCAAACTCCTCATTCTCAAGTTCAAGCTTTCCTTCCTCAATTTTTGAGATATCCAATATATCGTTAAGTAATGAGAGTAAATGATATCCAGACTCCAGCAAGACACTTAACTGCTCGTGCTGTTCAACATTCATATCAGTCGATTCTAGAATTTGTGCCATTCCCAATATACCATTGAGAGGAGTTCTTAATTCATGACTCATAGTGGCCAAAAAAGTTGACTTTGCTCGATTGGACTCATCAGCTTTGCTAACCGCATCTTCTAAACGTTGCTCTAACCGCTTTCTTTGGCTGGTTTCTCTCTCAACAGCGATAAACTGCTCTAACTGATTATTGGTATCAAATACTGGCGTAATCGCAAGTTCAACCCAATAAGGTTGACCGTTCTTACGGTAGTTTACTAATTCTGCAGTCACAGCCTTTGCTTGGCTTATATGTTCAGAGATACGCTTCGCTTCATCTAAAGATGTCAATTTTCCCCGTAGCAAATGACCCGGCTTTCTACCTACAAACTCTTGCCGAGTATAACCAGATAGCTGTTCAAATGCTCGATTAACCCATGATGTTTTACCGTATTTATCTGTGATAATAATAGCATCACTGGCATGTTCAACCACCATAGCCAACTGTGAGCGTTCGCGTTCCTTCTCCAGTAACTTCGCACTTAATTTCTTTTCTCTATATTGTTGTGCCCATTGGTGCCAATAGAGGTGTGATGACAAAACTAGAAACAAGAAGATAGAGGCCAGTGTAATATTAACCTGCGCATAAGCCCTTCGCTCTAACCAATAGTCGTTATTGTTATTTATTTTACGATGAATATCGCTATCTAATAGTGCTACTTTTTCATGCCTAATCGCATCTTCTACCCTATCTTGCAGTCGCATATATTCTTTAATTGCTAATAATGTAAAGTAATTTTTATGATCTTGTTGTAGCGACTTTTTATCTAACTGGTTCTCAAGAAAGTCATAGGCAATTAATTGTTCTGAACTCGATTGGGATGATAGGGATAATATTTCTCTAAGACCTCGAATAGTTTTATTGGTGTACTGCAGAGAAACTTTTTCGCTTAACATACGCTCAATACGCTGAGTCAACAATATGACTTCTGTACGATATTGATATGATAATTCGACCGCTTTTTCTGATATAGGGTTGAAAAATGGAAGATAAGCATAGTAGTTGTTTTTTATATTTTCATATAAAAACTTAGATTCAACTTCAAGTTGAACAAGTTCCGCTGAAAAGCGATCGAATACTCTATTTTCACCATATTCAAAAGCATTAATTTCCTCCAAACTATGTATGATATCTTGTGATAAAAATAGATAAGCCTTTTGATAAGAGCCACTAATATGACTCATTGCAAAACTAAAAGTGAACCACACCGCACACAGTGTAATTAATATAAAATGTAAGCGCTCTGTTTGCATTTGCGTCAGCTTAATTTTCATTGAGCTAACTCCTTTAGCACTGGCGGTGGGGGGGCGGATAGTGCACGCAAGAAAGCACTGATTTCGATAATGCTATCGGCTTCTAGCTCATAACCTAATTGAACTTGTGCCATTATCATAATCGCTTCTTCCAATGTTTCAGCTCGCCCATCATGAAAATAAGGTGCCGTTTCCGCCACATTTCTTAAACTAGCAACTCTAAATACTCTCCGGTCCTGCTCTTGGCCTGTAACATTGTAACGCCCTAAATCTTGGTCACTTTGTGCATAGGTATTATCTAAATGACCAAAACGTTGAAACAAGTTTCCTCCAATATTTTGTCCCTGATGACATACCACGCATCCTAAAGATTTAAACTTCTGCCAACCAACTTTTGCCGCTGGATTTAACGCATTTTCATCGCCGCGCAAATATTGATCAAACGGGGCGTTGGGGGTGTCGAGCGCGCGCATAAACGCCACCAACGCGGCTTTTACCGTTTCTTTCGTCATTTGCCCATCAAACGCAGACTGAAATTGATCTCTATAGCTCTCAACAGAATTCACATACAGTAAGACATCTTGCCAGTTAGTATTCATTTCCAAAGGGTTATGTAAGGGGCCATCAATCTGCTCACTTAAACTGGCGGCTCTTCCGTCCCAAAAAAAGCGGGTATTATAAGCAACATTAAATACTGTCGGTGAGTTCCTAGCACCGGCACCATTCACACCAACTGACACCTTTGATTCTTCAGCTCCATCACTATAAATATGATGGCACGACTCACAACTTACCTGTTGATTTGAGGATAAGTTGGGATCCATAAAAAGTTGTTTTCCCAACTGAATCGCAGGCATCTGCTCTACGGTTAGCGACAATGGTGGAATTGGTTCAATCAATTCAGTGTCGTCTACGCGATCTTTTGAGCCAGGTTCAATCAGGTGAAGGTGTTTGTCACCAAAATGCAAATGGTCCTTCATTGGGTCTTCAAAAGTTACCCAAAGGTAAGCCGTGGCCAATAAAAACACCATCGCCATTCCCAGCCAATTTAAAACCACTTTATTCATAGCTTGCACTTAAGTGTTAACTTTAACCATCATTATGGCCTATGTTTCTGTGCTTTTCATTTTTAATCAGCATGCCTTTGCTGAACCTAATGGTAATGCGGACATCTCAGTACGCAGCGCAACGACTCTCCTTTGACTCTGATCAAAAGAGAAACACATACTGTAAAGTGAACAGATAGCTGAACTAAAATAATAATGGCTCTATCAATACACCAAAGGGGGCGATTATGAGCTTAGTACCACGTGATTATTGGACCGATTTCAATCGTATGTTCGAACATGCATTTCCATCGATAAGATATAATGCCGGCACGGAGTCATTCTCACCACGGGTAGATATTATCGAGCAAGAAAATCAATATCAGATTGCTGCAGATCTACCTGGCGTCGACAAAAAAGATCTCAAGGTGCGAATAAGCAATGGTACTCTGTTTATCGAAGCTACAACCAGTAAGAATATCGATAAAACCGAGAACGGTAAGGTTGTTCACAAAGAGCGCTACAATGGAAAAATGATGCGTAGTTTCTTCTTGGGTAACAATATCCAACAACAAGATATTAAAGCAGAGTTTAAAGATGGCGTGCTACACATTAGTGTGCCTAAAGTAACACCCGATCAGGGAGAAAACAGTGAGATTGAAATCAATTAACCACAGATTCTGTTTTCTCATAAACCAAAAAGCCCTCCAGTGGAGGGCTTTTTGAATACTATATAACGATATTAGCCAATGAAGTCTAAACCACCCATATAAGGTTTTAGTACCTCTGGTATTGCAATACGGCCATCTTCTTGCTGGTAGTTTTCCAACACAGCAACCATAGTACGACCAACCGCTAAACCAGACCCATTTAGTGTGTGTAGAAGCTCAGGCTTCTTCTCACCCTTACGGCGGAAACGCGCTTGCATACGACGTGCTTGGAAGTCACCACAGTTTGAGCATGAAGAGATTTCACGGTATGTGTCTTGAGCAGGTAACCACACTTCTAGATCATAGGTCTTCATCGCACCAAAGCCCATATCGCCAGTACAAAGGATCACTTTACGGTAAGGTAGCTCAAGCAGTTGCAGAACTTTCTCTGCCTGACCGGTTAGCTCTTCTAGCGCCGCCATTGAATCTTCTGGTTTGGTGATCTGAACCAATTCAACTTTATCAAATTGGTGCATGCGGATAAGACCACGAGTATCACGGCCATAAGAACCCGCTTCTGAACGGAAGCATGGCGTGTGTGCAGTCATTTTGATCGGCAAATCAGCCTCGTCAACAATCACATCACGTACCATGTTAGTCAAAGGCACTTCAGCGGTTGGGATCAAAGATAGGCCTTGGCCTTCTTCCGTCGCAGGTTTGGTATGGAACAAATCTTCACCAAACTTCGGTAACTGACCGGTACCCATTAAGCTATCGGCATTAACAAGGTACGGAACGTACATCTCAGTGTAACCGTGTTGCTCAGTATGCAAATCAAGCATGAATTGCGCTAATGCACGGTGCAGACGCGCAAACTGGCCTTTCATCACGATAAAACGTGATCCGGTCAATTTAACAGCACTACTGAAATCTAGACCATCACCCATCTCACCTAGATCGACATGATCACGGACATCAAAGCCATACTGTTTTGGTTCACCCCATACAGTAACTTCAACATTGTCTTCTTCATCTTTTCCTGCTGGAACATCTTCCGCTGGAACATTTGGAACGGTCAAGGTAACGGCTTTAAGTTCATCTTGTAGAGCCGCTAATGCTTTCTTCGCTTCATCAAGTTCGCTACCAAGATTCGCTACTTCCGCCATGATCTTGTCAGCTTCTTCATGATCGCCTTTCGCTTTTGCCTGACCAATGGACTTGGAGCGGGAGTTGCGTTGCGCCTGAAGCTCTTCGGTTTGCACCTGCAGCGATTTACGTTTCTCTTCTAAATCGCGTAGTTTTTCCACATCGAGGTTAAAACCACGACGCGCCAGTTTTTGCGCTGTTTCGTCCAGCTCAGTACGAAGTAATTTTGAATCTAGCATGCTAATCCTATGCTCTTGAATATGCGAAAATGCACAATTTATCGGTTTTCGACATTATGCCCTAAAAATGGGGCTTATATGGCTAAACCATATCAAAAAAAATGTGGTTAAGGGTAGCGCTTTATCGGGCTTTTTTGGTCTAATTGACGCAGATAATCCAGCTTTTCGCTCAATTTTATCTCTAAACCACGGTTTGTTGGTGCATAGTAGCGCGTATGTTGCATTTCTGGAGGAAAATAATTCTCTCCAGCCGCATAAGCGCCCGGCTCATCGTGAGCATAACGGTACTCTTGACCATAGCCCATCTCTTTCATCAACTTCGTCGGTGCGTTGCGAAGGTGATGTGGCACTTCATAATCGGGCAATTGTACTGCATCCATCTGGGCCTGTTTCCACGCAGCATAGACAGCATTGCTCTTGGGGGCACACGCTAAATAGACAATGGCTTGCGCAATCGCGCGTTCACCTTCATAGGCACCGATACGGGTAAAACAATCCCACGCCGACACCGCGACCTGCATCGCTCTTGGATCCGCATTGCCGATATCTTCTGACGCGATGGCTAGCAAGCGACGCACAACATACAAGGGATCGCAACCCGCATGAAGCATTCGCGCAAACCAGTATAAAGCGGCATCAGGATCAGAGCCTCGAATTGACTTATGTACCGCTGAAATAAGGTCATACCATAAATCACCCTTATTATCGAAGCGTGCAACACGTTCACCCGTGACTTCGGCTAACATGGCAATATCAACAGGTTTAAGACCATTTTCATCAGCCTCTACCATATCGTCCAGTAGTTCGAGATAGTTTAAGGCCATTCGTGCATCACCATTAACCAGATCCGCTAACGCCGTTCGGATCTCGTCATCCAGCACCAACTGACTCTCTTTTAAGCCTCGCTCAGCATCACTCAGTGCCTGCTCAATAACAGCAAGAATCTCATCACTGGTTAGCGATTTTAACTTGTATACTCGCGCTCTAGATAGCAGTGCGTTGTTTAATTCAAAAGAGGGATTTTCCGTCGTCGCGCCGATGAAAGTCACCGTGCCATCTTCAATGTGCGGCAAGAAAGCATCTTGCTGGCTTTTATTGAATCTATGTACCTCATCAACAAATAGCAGTGTACGTCGACCAGCCAACTTATTTTCGCGGGCTTTCTCAATCGCGGCACGGATATCTTTAACCCCAGAGGTGACGGCACTCACTCGTTCCACTTCTGCATTCGCATAAAACGCTGCCACTTCAGCGAGCGTGGTTTTACCAGTACCGGGCGGCCCCCACAAGATCATGGAGTGTACTTGACCCGCTTCCAGTGCGCGACGTAGTGGCTTGCCAACACCAAGCAGATGTTGTTGCCCAATGTATTCATTAACATTGCGTGGTCGCATCCGCGCCGCCAGCGGGCGAAAATCATCCGCAAAATCGAGTGAAAAGTTATTCATAGCGCCTATCGTTGGTCAACAACATCCACACCTTTCGGCGGGATAAAAGTAAAGAAGCTGTCGTAGGGGATCCCTTGAGTGCTGAAGTCGTTAAGTTGATAATCCGTACGTTGTCCATCTTGTTCAACCAAGCTGAAACGGGTAATTCTACCGTTCTCTAGCACATCGATTTCAAAGTTGCCGTTAAGGTTAGTATTAGCGTGAGGCGTCAAGGTAAAGTGATCCCCTTTTCTAGATACCTCATAATCCTGCCAGTCTGACGCCTGATTACGGGTTAGCAACACAAACGGTGTATGCTCCGTAACATCAGCGAGATTTTGGATCATCACCTCATCCAAAAACGGATTAAAATACCACAGTGCATCTCCATCTGTGACGAGCAGGTTCTCTTCCGGTTGATTGGTGCGAAAGTGAAATAAACTCGGACGTTTGATCACCAGTTCACCGTGCCCCTCCACCAGCATGTCGCCTTCAGGGCTAATGACATGCTGAACAAAATTCGCACTAAAGGCATTTACTTGATTCAGACGCTCAATCAATGTTTGCTGTGCATCTGCCCAGACTGACGACGATACCATCGCCAACAATGCTACTACTCTCTTCATCATTTAATCTCTTGGTGGTGGCGGTGGCGCCAATACTTCTCGGTTTCCGTTGTGCCCTGGAGCACTTACTATCCCATGCGCTTCTAATTGTTCAACAATACGGGCGGCGCGGTTATAGCCTATCTTAAAGCGACGTTGCACCCCTGATACCGAACCTCGACGAGATTCAGCAACAAAAGCTGCCACTTGATCAAATAGCTGATCTAACTCTTCAGCCCCTTCTGCCGCTTCGCCAGGTAACAAGCTCTCAGAGCCTTGGTCATCATGTAATATGGCATCAATGTACTGTGGCTTACCACGAGCTTTCCAGTTTTTTACAACCGCGTGTACATCATCATCGGAAGCAAATGCCCCGTGCACACGAACGGTATGACTCTGTCCTGGAGGCAAATAGAGCATATCACCCATGCCGAGCAGCGACTCTGCTCCGCCCTGATCTAGAATGGTTCGAGAATCGGTTTTTGTCGACACGGTAAACGCCATTCGAGTCGGGATATTGGCTTTGATTAATCCGGTAATAACATCAACTGATGGGCGCTGCGTCGCTAGAATTAAGTGAATGCCAGCCGCACGTGCCTTTTGGGCTAAGCGTGCAATTAGCTCTTCTACTTTCTTGCCAACCACCATCATCAAATCTGCAAATTCATCGACGATAACCACAATGTTGGGCATTTTCTCTAACAACGGTGGTGTTTCATCTAGGCTATCACCCGGTTTCCATAATGGGTCATGGATAGGGTGTCCAGCTTCAGCAGCTTCTTTCAGTTTCGCGTTAAAACCAGCGACATTCCGCACTCCAACCGCGGCTAACAATTTATAACGGCGTTCCATCTCACCGACACACCAGCGTAATGCATTGCCAGCATCTTTCATGTCGGTAACAACCTCAGCCAATAGATGTGGGATACCTTCATAGACTGAAAGTTCCAACATTTTAGGGTCAATCATAATAAAGCGGCAGTCTTCAGGCTGGCATTTGTACAGTAAGCTAAGGATCATGACGTTCACGCCGACCGACTTACCTGAGCCTGTTGTACCGGCCACCAACAAGTGAGGCATTTTAGCCAGATCAGCCACCACAGCTTCACCCGCAATATCTTTACCTAGCACAACCGGTAGTGCAGCGCGGCTAGCTTGAAACTTATCGCTGGCCACCACTTCCGACATATAAACCGTTTGGCGACCACTGTTTGGCAGCTCTAAACCAACATAAGGTTTACCCGGAATAACATCAACAACCCGTACTGCTGATGCAGACAAAGCACGCGCCAAATCCTTTGCTAAGCCAGAAATACGGCTGACTTTCACCCCAGGCGCCAATTCAAGCTCATAGCGTGTAATGACGGGCCCCGGAAAGACACCCACCACAGTAACATGCACCTTATAGTCAGCTAATTTAGCCTCAAGTAGTCGAGCGATCCGCTGCAACTCTTCGTCTGAGGCTGGCTCAACATTACGAATGGCTGGCGCCAACAACTCAACGGTTGGTAATGGCTCAAGTGGTTTAGGAAGGTTTTCGTCCTTCTGCACCAAGAATGGGTTGTGCATCGCCGACTCGCGCTGTTGCGCTTCGCGTATCGCTTGTTGGAATGGGTCATCGTCTCCGACTATTCCAACTTCTTTCTCGGCACGCTCCAATTCTGACAAACCATCGCTGGCTCCAATTGGCGGAGGTGTGAGCGCATCAGAAGATGACGTTTCAGCGGAAACATCGCTGTTCGTCTCTTCAACAACAGTGGTCGTCGCTGACGAGGAAATACCGCTCTCAGTATTGATGACTTTAACAGGAGCAACGGCGACACCCTCTTCGTCATTTTCATTTGCATAGACGCTAAAGTTCTCATCGGTTGCATAAGCCTGCTCTAGCTGTTCTATGGTTAACGTTTTAACTTGGTCTGGGTCATTAAAGGTTATTGGCTCTATCGTCAATTCAGAGACGAAAGTGGATTCATCTTCAACCATAGTAGAAACAGCGCTAACATCACCAACACTTGGCGTTTGTTCAACCTCAATAGAGGCGACGGCCTGCTCTGGGCGCGTAATGATCAGTTCTCGTTCATGACTTGCAGATTGAAGCAGGACATCTGGAATGGTCACGCTTCCTTCGCTGCCAGCCTCAACGCTCACTGGTGGTGTATTCACCTCACCCATTGGCGTATCGGTAGCTAAATCAAGCCCTTTTGGTGCTTGCCACTCTTCATCGAACGGCTGTATCGACTCAGTCTCTGTTCCGCGTATTTTATTCACTCCCCCGCCGATACCGTTAAGCACCGTTTCACCGAGTACGTCAACGATCGTCAACCAACTGATCCCGGTAAAAAGCGTAAAGCCTGCAGCCCATAAGAACATCAGAATTAGCGTTGAACCAAGTAAGTTAAAATAGGGAAGAATTAGGTTTGTGGTGACATCGCCAATCACACCACCGGATGAAAAATACCAAATATCATCAAAGTTAAGATCAGCTAAACCACAGCTGGTAACAAACAACAATAACATGCCCAGCAATCGTGTACTGAGAATCATATAATTGGGATGCTCTGCTGCCGTTCGGCGACGAAATAAAACCCACGCCACTAACACCAAGACAAAAGGCATTGGGTAAGCTAGCAGGCCAAAGGTGAAGAATAAGGTATCAGCAATCAACGCACCAATTGCCCCCCCAGCATTGTTAATGTCTCCTTGCCAAGCGGTTTGAGACCAAGAAGGATCGGCAGGGTGAAATGAAAGCAGAGCAATAGATACAAATATCGCTACCATCAGGCCAACGATAAACAAGCACTCTAAAAGACGTTGTCCGCCCGTTAAGCGCTGACGCTCACGGTACTTACCTTTCAGTTTTATCAAAAAACACTCCATTGCGGATGAAAACAAGAAAAAATCGAGCGGCATTATCTTAAAAGATAAGGCCGCTCGAGTATTATCGCAATGTCAGTGATAGAGGCAAGCTAAAGCTGCATTATCGGGTTTTAATAACCAAATGGTTAGTTTGCTTAACTTCTTCCATCACTACATAAGTACGAGTATCGTTTACACCCGGAAGTCGTAAAAGGGTTTCACCTAATAATTTACGATATGCTGACATATCTGCGACTCGGGTTTTCAACAAATAATCAAAATCACCAGATACAAGGTGACACTCTTGAATATCGTCAAGCGCTTGCACAGCTTGGTTGAATTCATCGAATACATCCGGCGTGCCACGGTTGAGAGTGATCTCAACAAAAACAAGAAGTGACGCATCCAAATATTGCGGATTTAACAGTGCAGTATAGCCACTGATATAACCCTGGCGTTCTAAGCGACGCACGCGCTCGAGGCACGGTGTCGGAGAGAGACCGACTCGCTTAGACAGTTCTACGTTTGAAATTCGACCATCCTTTTGAAGTTCATTCAAAATATTACGGTCAATGCGGTCCAATTCCTTGGATGGTTTCTTATTGGTATCTACCATTGTATTCCACCTTTATTTACTTCCATGCAGTTCATATGTTTCTGTGTTTGCAATGTTTGAGAGGTAAATAGCAAAAAATATCTAATAACTATGATACTATTCGTTAAATTCCTTCATTTCCAGCGTTCCACGCTAAAAAGGCGATTTAGATTACAAAATCGTGGTGGCTTGTGCTGTCATCACGACAGAACAATCCTTCATTATCCTCTCTGGAATACGCATAATTTATGTATTCCAATCTGAAATTCATTTACAACATGCAACAAATGTTATTCGTTTAGCACATCATATGTGTTATTTGTGATCTCAGACTGACTGAGCATATCAGAGTTATTTGTAAAGGTAAAAGCCATCTCAGCCATATATCATTCTCTTCTGAATTAATTTCAATACAAGTAGGCCTATACGATATTACACCTCAGCGATACCCGTAATCTCCGCTTCCTTTGTTTTCACAATTTTCCTACAATCAAGCATTGGAATTTCAGCGTTATTGATAAAGCAGTCACCATAACATAGCGATAAGTGACGTAGCGCTTGCAACAATCAAATTACTATCTTGGAGAATTCATGGGGTCAGTTAAACATAGTTCACTACTCATCTTGGGCTCAGGACCTGCAGGCTACACTGCTGCGGTTTATGCCGCGCGCGCTAACCTCAACCCAGTAATGGTAACCGGGATGCAGCAAGGTGGTCAGTTGACAACGACCACCGATGTCGAAAATTGGCCAGGTGATGCTGAAGGCCTAACCGGACCGGCGTTGATGGAGCGAATGAAAGCGCACGCAGAACGTTTTGATACCGAGATTTTATTCGACCATATTCACAGTGTTGACTTTAGCCAACGCCCTTTTCGCCTTAAAGGCGATGATCAAGACTACAGCTGTGATTCTCTGATCATCGCGACGGGGGCGTCAGCTAAGTACTTAGGCCTCGACTCAGAAGAAGCCTTTAAAGGCCGTGGCATTTCTGCCTGCGCCACCTGTGACGGATTCTTCTATCGCAATCAAAAAGTCGCCGTAGTGGGCGGTGGTAACACTGCTGTCGAAGAAGCTCTCTACCTATCCAACATTGCGTCAGAGGTTCATCTGATTCATCGGCGTGATACATTTAGAGCCGAAAAAATTCTCGTGCGCCGTTTAATGGATAAAGTCGAAAATGGCAACATCACACTACACACTCACCGTACATTAGAAGAAGTGTTAGGTGATGAGATGGGGGTGACGGCATTAACACTTAAAAACACCCTAACGGATGAAACCGAACAGCTCGACGTTATGGGCTGCTTTATTGCCATTGGTCATCAGCCAAACACCACCATTTTCGAAGGCCAACTCGCTATGGAGAATGGCTACATCAAGGTTCAATCTGGCCTGAGCGGCAATGCAACACAAACCAGCATTCCTGGTATTTTTGCCGCAGGTGATGTTATGGACCATACCTATCGCCAAGCCATCACATCAGCAGGAACAGGGTGTATGGCTGCACTCGATGCTGAACGTTATTTAGACGGGCTAAACGACTAACCACCCACTCGATATAGCATCACTATTATGAGCCCCGAACAACGGGGCCTTTTGCTCAACAGCGGCAACAATATTGTTGCCCCAACACGCGGGTCATCATGGAACGTTCAACCCAACGCCGGTTATCACGCTGGCTTAAATCGCAAAGCAAACCAGCAAAGTCATGGTTAATTTTAACCGTATTAACTGGATTTGCGGCTGGTTTGGTTCTCATCAGTCAAGCCGCGCTTCTCGCCCATATTCTGCATCAACTGATTATCGAACAAACACCAAAAGCCGACCTCAAGGCAGCATTCCTCGCCTTAATTCTCACCGCCTTTATGCGCGCAGGGTTTAACTGGGCCAAAGAGTACTGTGGTTTCCGCTGTGGCGAACAGGTGCGACTTTATCTACGTCGCATTATTCTTGAGCGGCTCAATACACTTGGTCCCGCCTATGTCAAAGGACGCCCTGCGGGTGCATGGGCTAGTTTACTGCTCGAACAAATTGAAGAGATGCAAGACTTCTTTGCTAAATATCTCCCTCAAATGAGCCTCGCGGTCTTGATCCCGCTTGTTATACTTGCCGTCGTTTTCCCCCTAAATTGGGCAGCAGGGCTTGTCTTTCTCATCACTGCTCCGTTGGTGCCACTATTCATGGCCTTGGTTGGCATGGGTGCCGCAGATGCCAATAAGCGTAATTTTAAGGCCTTACAGCGCCTCTCTGGACACTTTTTAGATCGCCTAAAAGGAATGCAAACACTGCGGCTATTTTACTATGCAGAAAGAGAAGCTGAGCACTTACACGTTACTGCTCACATATTGCGAAAACGTACCATGGAAGTATTGCGCCTCGCTTTTTTATCTTCCGCAGTACTCGAGTTTTTTGCTGCCATCTCCGTCGCTATCGTTGCCGTTTATTTTGGTTTTACTTATATCGGTGAACTAAACTTTGGCCACTATGGCTTACCGGTAACCCTGTTTACCGGCCTCTTTGTGCTCATTCTTGCCCCTGAGTTTTATCAACCACTCCGAGAACTCGGCACCTATTACCATGCACGGGCTCAAGCCATTGCTTCGGCTGAATCACTAATGGCCTTCTTAGACGCCTCACATCAACCTTCTGAAGGCGGCACTGAAAAAATTGATCTCCAATATGCGCTTGATAGTAGAATTAAGTCCACTGCACTTATCGAAGCTCGGCAGTTAGAAATCTATAGCCCCGAAGGGATAAAACTTATTGGCCCGATTAGCTTTACTATCCATCACGGCGAGAAAGTTGCACTTGTCGGCCAAAGTGGTGCAGGGAAATCAACCATAATGAATGCGTTGTTGGGTTTCTTGCCCTATCAAGGAACCTTAACCATCAACGGTGTTGAGCTCACTCAACTCGATTTTTCTGATTGGCGTCGCCAATTAAGCTGGGTGGGACAAAACCCTCAACTGCTACACGGCACAGTCGCCGAGAATATTGCATTAAGCTGCCCAGACTCGCCATTAGACGCGATAAAAAGTGCCGCTGAAGACGCCTATGCCGCAGAGTTTATCGACACGCTTCCAAACGGATACCAACACGCAATAGGGGATCGTTCTAGCGGATTATCCGTCGGCCAAGCTCAGCGTATTGCGCTGGCACGCGCTATCTTACAAGCCGGTGAATTGTGGTTACTCGACGAGCCTACCGCAAGCCTCGATGCCCATAGTGAACAAAACGTACTCGCATCACTGGCCAACGTCACCCATAACAAAACAACCTTAATGATAAGCCACCAGCTTGGTCAGCTACATGCCATGGACAATATCATCGTATTGGATCAGGGCACAATTGTGCAACAAGGTACGTTTGAAGATATCCGCCAAAATGGCGCCATGCTCGACATGTTGAGCCATACCGAAGAACAGACTCAAGATACGGAGCAAACCGATGCGTGATCTACTTCCCTTTGTCGCTTTATATCGAAAACACAGCTTCGGCTTAACACTAGGGATGCTACTGGCATTGGCAACATTAGCGGCAGCAATTGGCCTCTTAACGTTATCGGGTTGGTTTATTTCCGCGTCTGCCGTTGCTGGTTTAACCATCGCCAAGCAAACCTTTAATTACATGCTACCTGGTGCAGGTGTGCGCGGTTTTTCTATGCTGCGAACGGCGGGGCGATGGGGGGAGCGCGTGGTGAGTCACAACGCAACATTCAAGTTGCTTGCTGATCTCAGGCTGTTTGTGTTTCGAAAATTAATCCCACTCATTCCAGGTAAACACGCCGATTTACGTGATGCTGATTTACTCAACCGCCTTGTCGCTGATGTCGACGCCATGGATCACCTTTACTTGCGTTTGCTGACACCACTCATTATTGGGCTTATTGCAACATTTGGGTTATCGGGTTTTTTATACTGGTTCAATCCCATGCTTGGCATCATGCTGGGGTCAATTCTCATCGTGTTAATGTGTGTCATTCCCATCGTTTTCTATCGTTTAGGCCGTCGACAAGGTGAGATGCTAACACTGAGTACTGCAACGCTTCGTGTCGCACTATTAGATTGGATTCAGAGCAACACTGAGCTATCTCTATTTAACGCTGGTCATCGCTACCAACAGCGCATTACTGATACGCAAGAACAACTGCTCAATGCCCAGCGAAAAATGGCCATGATAACAGGATTTGCGAGTGCATCTCTACAGCTAGCTTCTGGCTTAACCCTTGCACTAATTGTTTGGTTTGCCGCTGATGGCATTAACGGACGCGCACCGGACCCTTTTGTGGCCATGTTTGCCTTTGCCACACTGGCCAGCTTTGAAATTCTGATGCCTTTCGCTGGCGCATTCCAATACCTAGGTAAAACTCTCACATCGGCGAAACGGCTAAATCGCCTACTCAATGCAAAGCCCGACACTCCCTTTGCTGGTAATACCCATTGCGCTGATGCCATCGGTAACATCGCCTTGTCCAATGTTACCTTTAGCTACCACGATACGAATAGAGCTGCCATTAATGGGGTTAATTTAGAGATTAAAGCTGGCAGTAAGGTGGCGTTATTGGGTCAAACCGGGTGTGGCAAATCGACCTTACTGCAACTCATCACGCGCCAATGGGATCCCATGGCAGGGGATATTAAACTCGATGGTGTCTCTTTGAAAGAGTGGCAAGAAGCATCATTACGCAACAGCATGGTAGTTGTGAGCCAACGAGTGGATCTCTTTAATGGCACCCTGCGCGATAACTTACTGATCGCAAACCCAGAAGCTTCAGATGAAACGTTGCGTCAAGCACTCATCGATGTCACCCTCAATAATCTACTCGATAAGCAAGGTCTTGATAGCTGGATTGGTGAAGGTGGACGTCAATTGTCTGGCGGAGAGCGTCGTCGTATCGGTATTGCACGGGCGATATTACACAATGCCCCCATTTGGCTCCTAGATGAACCAACAGAAGGGCTAGACAAGCAGACAGAGCAAAACTTACTCAACATGCTAATGGATAAGTCTACTGACAAAACCGTCCTCTTTATTACCCACCGTTTGGTCGGCTTACCACAGATGGATACCATTTGTTTAATGGAAGCGGGCCAAATCGTCGAACATGGTAGCCATCAATCCCTGTTGGCAACCTCTGCACGCTATCAGCAGATCTGCCAATATATCCAGTAATCATTCGCAAGCCTTACAATTAGCCGCCCTACCTAAAACCGTATTCACAAAATACGGTTTTATTTTCGCCTCAACATAATGACGAACATCACACTTGGCAAACGTTTGCTTCCATTTGGACATTTGTCCTATTTTACTTAACCGCCCCTTGTTACTTTGCGCTCGTCTGTCTCTTCCAAACAATCGACCAAATGGTGCTTTGATGGCTTATAACGCAACTTCTACTCAATTCTCACCAACGGGCTGCCATGTCATGGCAAAACCAACAGGGTCTAAGTGCAACATTGATTGTCAATACTGTTTCTACCTTGAAAAAGACCAGCTATACCCTGAGCGTGCTAACAACGATTTCATGAGTGAAGAGACGTTAAGGATCTACATTGAACAGCACATTGAAGCGCAACATGGCAACGAAGTGGTGTTTGCTTGGCAAGGCGGTGAGCCAACGCTAAGAGGTATCGATTTTTACCAACGGGCCGTTGAATGGCAGCAACAATACTGTAATGGCAAAAAGATCATCAATACCTTTCAGACGAATGGATTGCTCATTAACGACGAGTGGTGCGCATTCTTCAAAGCTAATCAATTTCTCATCGGGATCTCAATAGATGGCCCCGCTGAATTTCACGATAAATATCGTGTCACACGCTCAGGTAAACCGACTCATCATCGAGTAATCAAGGCTATCGAGAAACTAAAACGCCATGGTATCGAGTTTAATACGCTCACCGTCATCAATGATATCAATGTTCATCACCCGTTAGAGCTATACCACTACCTTAAAAGTATTGGTAGTCAGCACATCCAATTTTTGCCTGCGGTTGAACAAGCAGCAACACAAACAACCGATGATGGCTTAACCCTACTTTATCCAGGTCGACAAGAGGCCGTGACGCTTTGCAACTGGTCTGTAAAGCCTGAAGACTATGGTCGTTTTCTTGTCACTATTTTCCACCACTGGGTAAGGCATGATATCGGTCATGTTTGGATCCAAATGTTCGAAAACACGTTTGCCATGACGTGCGAACAACCCGCACAAATGTGTATTTTTGCGAAACATTGTGGCAGTGCCTTCGCTTTAGAATCCAATGGTGACATTTATCAATGCGACCATTACGTCTATCCGGAATATAAACATGGCAACATTCACCATGACCGCTTAATCGATATCAATCACGGTAACGAAAATAAAGTGTTCGCTCAGCACAAGTCTCAATCATTGTCTCAAGATTGCCGACAGTGTGAACACTTAACGCTTTGCCACGGCGGCTGCCCTAAGCAACGCTTCTCGCTATCTTCCGCCAATAAGCCCGAACAGCACTACCTCTGTGCCGCTTATAAGTCGTATTACAGTTATTCGAAACCTTACATGCAGCTCATGAAAAAGCTGTTGCTAAAAGGGCACCCTCCTGCCGCCATTATGACCATAGTGGCGAAAAAAGAAGCCCAATTACGTTAAATCCAAACAAATACTAAATCGGAGTTACAATGACATATCCTAAGCTCAATAAAATCGCTAGCGCCATCGCGCTTAGCGCGATGGTGACGGCAGCCCCGTCGCTGGCAGAAGAGGTGGAACGCACCAGCCAACCGAATATTCTCGTTATTATGACAGATGATTTAGGTCAATGGGCCACCAACTTCCGTAATGATAAAATTGACACCCCAAACCTCACCTACCTTGCAGAGAACGGCGTTCGTTTTGAAAATGGAATGACCCCTGCACCAGTCAGCTCAGCTGCGCGTGCAAGCTTTCATACTGGAAAAATGCCTTCGCAGCACGGCGTTTATGACTTCTTAGCAGAAGACCCGGAGTTCGATGCTGACTGGCTTAACGGTGAGACCTTACTCAGTGAAAGAATGCAAGACCAAGGCTATCGCACGGCTTTGCTTGGAAAGTGGCATGCAACAACAGACAGTAAAGACCCAATTCGCGGCTTTGATCGTTGGTTAAGTTATGACGCACTTAAAGCTGGTTGGAAAAATCAATACTTACACAGTGGTACGGTTCTTTTCTCTGACGAAGGTGAAAACTTCGAGTATACCGGTATACAGGCACAATTTTTAACAGAAGAGACGCTAAAGTTTATCGACCAACCTAGCGATAAACCATTTTTTATCAGTTTAAACTACGTTGAACCGCATTTTCCATTCGAAGGCTTGCCTGAACGTCTGGTTGATAAATATCGCCCAATTGCCCATAAAGTCGTCGCATACGGCGGCGCATCAGTTCTAGAGCATATGAATGAGTTTGCGCTTATTCCTGATAATCACGAAGAGACGCTCGCGCAATACCTTGCCGCTGTCAGCTTACTTGATGATCAACTCGGTGCCTTATTGGATGGATTGCAAGGGCGTGACCTGATGGATAATACCGTTATCGCTTTTGTTTCTGACCACGGTCTATTAATGGGTCAATACGGTCTGTATGAAAAAGTAAACGGAACCTTCCCTTATAACTATTATGAAGAAACGATCCGAATTCCTTTTGTCATTTCAGGCCCAGACCACCTTGTTCGCCCTAAACAGGTTCGTGGTGAATTTGTTGATTTGCTCGACCTACATGCCACCATTCTTGATATTGCCGCGGGTGATGCCAACTATGATAGTAGCTATGGCCCAGGACAATCATTATTACCATTAATGGCAGGTGAACGTGTCCACACATGGCGAGAATATCAAATCGCTGAACGTGGTAACTCTCGAATGATCACTAACGGACATTGGAAATTGGTCCGTTACTATCCAAGAGATAAAGATGCCCAGCCAGAAGATCATTGGTATGATCTTAGCCATCCAATGGGCGAGCGCTATATCTCTGTCGCTCCTCGTCAAGAACAGCAAGATAAAATGATTGCTGAACTCGATGCGTTCTTTGAGCAATACTCAACAGACGAATATAGCGGTTTAAATATGTGGGAGCAGGCTTATCCTAACTTCACCACTGAAAATATCCTCAAACATGAACGTTGGAACTAAACACAACAACCGTTTAGATATAGAGGAACCGATCTAAACGATAGAAATATAGGGTGGGTAAAGGGCATCGCACCGGTGTTCATTTCCCACCCTATTACTTTTCTGCCTCTAATATCAGTTCATGTTTTAGTATCTCGAGATCCTCCAGCATAATATGCCCCTTAGAAACACTGATCGCGCCAGACTCTTGTAATTGTTTCAATATGCGATTGTAAACGCGTAGACTGGTACCTAAGCGTTCACACTCTAAGTTCTTATTGACAATAAAAAGCTTACCCGGGTTGGCACTATAAAACTTAACTAAGTCATCAAGCACACAATACTTTATGGTGTGAAGAATATGGCGAGTCATTCTTTCTACCGAGGTGTACCATTTTAAGGTGATATGCCGGAAAATACTCGCCGCTAAATCGGGCGAATTGTAAATTAATTGGGCAAATTTCTCGCCATCGACCACATATACATCACATCGAGCCGCAGCAACCACACCATAAAAACAAGGCTGCTGAGAAAACTTCTCCATTAACCCTAAGAAACCATTATGTCGAAAGCTGCCCAGTTGATAGCGCCGACCTTGTAACGCATCGCGATACAGAGAAATCTGCCCTGATACAATAAAGTGGAGATCCTCAACGGCTTGTCCCTGAGTGAGAATTTCTTGTCCCTCTTCAATGCTGATTTTACGCAATACCATCTTATGTTTGTTGTTATCAAACAGCGCTTGGATATCAGCAGTATGATAAATATCGTCTTCAGTTACATGCATAATAGGAAGAGTTAATCGTGCTTCAAATTGATCGAGAATATACCACAACCGTAACGTTTAAGAGCATTTCTCGGCTAACTTACTGGCATCTTATCAAACAAGGCTACATCGCCAAATCGACCCTAACGCCATCATCAAAATAGAGAATTCTCACGGTGTCACCTGAGGAGAATAACATCCGCTGATCAACATCTTGAATCACGTCTATCCAACGGTTGTCATCCGTCACAATCAGCAATTCCACCAAACGGTACTCTTTAACACTCACTTGGTCTCGTCGCTGTTGCGCTACCGCCGCACCCGTCATTGCGCCAACCGCCGTTGCGACTTCTCGCCCTGTTCCTTTGCCAAACTGATTGCCAATCACGCCTCCTACAACCGCGCCTAACAAGGTCGTCCACCCCGATTGCTGATTATACTGTTGCACCTCTTGGTGGGTGATATAACGCACACTATCGACAGTACCATACACCACCTCATTAACAGGTCGTGCAGTGTTCCTTTCATAAGCGGCAAACAGCTGGATAGGCAGCAATAATACGATAAGTAACCACCATTTGTTCATTCTCTTCTCCTACTTAGTGCATTGACTAACTTGCACTCGATCTATATTGCTGGCACGATGCAGCCAGAACACCTTATGTTACCAGAACCATTACTGCATTCTCATTCATGGCTATCTATTTACCAGAGCTCAGCAAAAACGATTTTCATTTTCCACCGCTAGAGCAAGCACTCGAAGATCCTAACGGTCTACTGGCTTATGGCGGCGACCTCTCTGTCCCACGCCTACTGAGCGCATATCGACAAGGCATTTTCCCTTGGTTTGGTCCCAACGAACCTATTTTATGGTGGAGCCCTGCGCCTCGAGCGGTATTCTTACCAGCAGAGTATAGCCCGAGTAAAAGTACCCGTAAGTTTCAGCGCAAACATCAGTATAAAGTCACCCTCAATCACGCATTTGAACAAGTCATCCACCATTGCGCTGCATCACGTCGTGCAGATGAGACATGGATTACTGACGCCATGCAATCAGCCTACATTGAACTACAACAACAAGGACATGCTCACTCTGTCGAGGTTTGGGATAACGGAGAGCTGGTTGGGGGCTTATATGGTGTGGCCATCGGGCAAGTCTTTTGTGGCGAGTCCATGTTCTCGCTGAAAACTAACGCCTCTAAAATTGCCTTATGGTTCTTTTGCGACCATTTCTACCGCCATAATGGCAAACTCATTGACTGCCAAGTTATGAATGAACACCTTGCATCGCTCGGCGCCATGGAAGTCAGCCGAACAGCTTTCTTGGAGACACTCAGTATACTTAGAGAAAGGACGACACTTAGTGGGTGTTTCCTTCCGCAAAAGCTTGAACAGCACGAGGCAAATCAATGAGTATTCAGGTTGGGCTAACCCCAGAAAAACCATGCAGTTATTTGCCAGACCAAAAGGATCGGCTAATGGTGGTAATGGAGGACGCCTGCCATACAACCAATCATTATCGTCAGCTAATGGATCTCGGTTTTCGCCGCAGTGGTAACATGATCTACCGACCACACTGCTCTGAATGCCAAGCTTGCCAGCCAATCAGAGTCGATACCGCTCAATTTTCGCCTAGCCGCAGTCAAAAACGGTTAATGAAGAAATCGCAAGCGTTGCGCGTAGAGATGAAAACCGTACTAGATACCGATTGGTACCCCCTCTATGCACACTATATTACGCAACGGCATCGTAATGGCAGCATGTACCCGCCTAAAAAAACCGACTTCGAGCAGTTTGTCTCTAGTGACTGGATGTCGTTAGGCTATATGCACGTTTACGACCAAGATAAACTTGTTGCTATTGCGGTATGCGATCTCTTTCATGATGCGATCAGTGCGCTATACACCTTTTTTGATCCTGACTTGCCTTTTTCTATCGGCAAGGTATTGATTTTAAATCAAATAAAATATGCCAAATTACATAACCTGCCTTGGCTATACTTAGGATTTCAGATTGATGAATGTAAAGCGATGAATTATAAAATTCAGTTTCAACCCTACCAACGTCTCATTAATGGTGCATGGCAAAGTGCAAACTCGACGTCTTAAGTCTGGGTTAAAGCTAACATATAAGAAAAAGTACGATAAAATCGTTTTGAATTGCTGACAAAACGACTGCCTAGGGTTAGAATTGCGCCCTAAACTTTACTCTAACCCAGATTCAAGGCATTATCGGCCCGATTTTGTAAATGGCCAGCCTAAGAGGATTCAATGGCAAAAGAAGACGTAATCGAAATGCAAGGTACCGTGCTAGACACGCTACCAAACACTATGTTCCGTGTAGAGCTGGAAAATGGTCACGTAGTAACCGCTCACATTTCAGGTAAAATGCGCAAGAACTACATCCGCATCCTGACTGGTGATAAGGTAACTGTGGAGCTGACTCCTTACGACCTAACTAAAGGCCGCATTGTTTTCCGCGCACGTTAATACTTCGTCGCCAGGATCAAAAAAACCCGGACATAGTCCGGGTTTTTTATTGTTTTCCTGACATAACAACAGCAGAGGCTATGCCTCTACTGTGTCAGTTAACTTAATGAGCTGGCTGCAAATCGTTATTAAAATCGAACTTCAGCTCACCGTTAGAGACCTCAACCTTAATTGAGCCACCTTTGGTGAGACATCCAAACAACAATTCATTCGCCAGCGGCTTTTTCAAGTGTTCCTGAATCACACGTGCCATTGGGCGTGCCCCCATCGCCTTGTCATAGCCTTTCATCGCCAACCAATTTCTGGCCTCTGATGACACTTCCATCGACACACCTTTGGCGTCCAGTTGCACTTGCAGATCAACAATAAACTTATCGACGACCTGCACAATCACCTCAGGCTCAAGATGGTTAAACCAAATGATATTGTCTAAACGATTGCGAAACTCTGGCGTAAATACTTTTTTGATCTCACCCATCGCATCAAAGCTATGATCTTGCTGAATCAAACCAATAGACTTGCGCTCTGTTTGTCGCACACCTGCATTGGTCGTCATCACAAAAATCACATTACGAAAATCCGCTTTACGGCCATTGTTATCGGTTAATGTGCCGTTATCCATTACCTGAAGCAACAAATTAAACACATCAGGGTGTGCTTTCTCTATCTCATCAAGCAATACCACTGAATGAGGTGATTTAATAACTGCATCTGTTAGTAACCCACCCTGATCATAACCAACATAACCTGGAGGCGCACCAATCAAACGAGACACCGTATGGCGCTCCATGTATTCCGACATGTCAAAACGCAACAGGTCAATGCCCAACGTCTTCGCCAGTTGCACCGTGACCTCTGTCTTACCTACCCCAGTTGGGCCGGCAAATAGAAACGAACCAACAGGCTTGTTTTCCGCCCCGAGTCCTGCCCGGCTCAACTTGATCGCTTGGCACAAAACTTCAATCGCCTCGTCTTGACCAAACACCAACATTTTAAGCCTGTCATCTAACTTCTCTAGAATCTCTTTATCTGATGAAGATACTGACTTCTCTGGAATTCGAGCCATTTTAGCGATCATTGACTCGATGTCAGAGACATTTACCGTTTTCTTACGCTTATTTGATGGCGCTAAACGACAACGCGCACCAGCCTCATCAATAACGTCAATGGCTTTGTCAGGCAGATGGCGCTCATTAATGTATTTAGCTGACAATTCAACCGCTGCGCGTATCGCAGTGTTGGTGTAGCGAACTTCATGATGCGCTTCATATTTTGGCTTCAAGCCAATCAAGATTTTGGTGGTATCATCCAGCGATGGCTCAATAACATCAATTTTTTGGAAGCGACGAGCTAACGCGCGCTCTTTTTCAAAAATAGCGCCATATTCTTGATAAGTTGTTGAACCTATACAGCGCAACTTGCCACTACTTAACAGTGGCTTTATCAAATTCGCCGCATCCACCTGACCACCAGAGGCAGCACCAGCCCCAATGATAGTGTGAATTTCATCAATAAAGAGTATCGCGTGTTCTTCTTGTTCTAGCTGTTTTAATATCGCTTTAAAACGCTTCTCAAAATCGCCACGGTATTTAGTGCCAGCCAACAACGAACCGATGTCGAGCGAATAAATCACACAGTCTTTAATCACGTCCGGCACATCATTTTCGACAATACGCCATGCCAAACCTTCAGCGATTGCCGTTTTACCGACACCAGCCTCTCCGACCAACAACGGATTGTTTTTACGTCGACGGCACAATACCTGAATTGTACGCTCCAGCTCTTTATCGCGTCCGATCAACGGATCGATACCGCCAGATTTAGCCAGCTGATTCAGGTTGGTTGCAAAGTTTTCTAATCGATCTTCATTGCTAGAAGTATCAGCAGCCTGATTCTCATTGACAGAATCATTGCTACCATGCGTCTCGTCATTACGGCCAATGCTGCCTGACTCTGATTTAACAGTGCCATGAGAGATAAAGTTCACGACATCTAAACGGCTAATATCATTTTTCTTCAACAAATAAGCCGCATGCGACTCCTGCTCACTAAAAATGGCAACCAAAACGTTCGCACCGGTTACTTCACTTCTGCCTGAAGATTGAACATGGAAAACCGCACGTTGCAACACACGCTGAAAGCTCAGCGTTGGCTGCGTTTCTCTTGATTCATCATCCGCGGGAATCAAAGGAGTCGTCTGATCGATAAAAGAGTCCAATTCACGCTTCAGTGTTTCTAGGTTTGCTCGACACGCCAATAAAGCTTCTTGGGCAGCAGCATTATCTAACAGCGCCAACAGAAGATGCTCTACTGTCATAAATTCATGGCGCTTCTCGCGAGCCCTGGCAAAAGCACCATTCAGACTCGCTTCTAGCTCTTTGTTCAGCATAGACACCTCCCCAAATAGACGACAACGTGTAATGGATTATGCTTTTTCCATTGTACACAATAAAGGATGCTCATTTTCGCGAGCATACATGTTAATCTGAGCCACTTTGGTTTCTGCTACTTCAGCAGTAAACAACCCACACACAGCCTTGCCTTCATAATGCACGGTTAGCATCAACTGCGTTGCTTTCTCTGCTTCCATGGAGAAAAATCGCTGTAAGACTTCTATTACAAACTCCATCGGCGTGTAATCATCGTTGTTGAGAATCACCTTATACATTGAAGGCGGAGCCACCTTGGTCTCTTGCTTTTCAACAACTTCCGCGTCTGGCGTTACCCATTCATACAATTTGCTCATAGTTTTATCTTAGTCATTTGTTATGTTACGCGCTACATAAAGTTGTGCACAATGATCGTTTTTTATGCATTTGTTATCACATGCGCTTGACTGTCTATTTCATTTTACTAAAGTGTTACGTGTAGTAGGTATAACTGCATTAGTTGCAGGTCTCATAATTTCACCTAAAATTACGTTACCTGCGTTGGAACAGATATGCGATAAAGGATGTAAGCATGGCAACAGGTACAGTTAAGTGGTTTAACAATGCAAAAGGATTTGGGTTCATCTGCCCGGAAGGTGGTGAAGGCGATATCTTCGCTCACTACTCAACAATTCAGATGGAAGGTTACCGTACACTAAAGGCCGGACAGCAAGTCAACTATGAAGTCCAAGCGGGTCCAAAAGGTTTCCATGCCAGTGAAATTGTTCCAGTCGAAGCAGATCAACCCAAATAAAGCATACTTTCGACACACAACCATCATAAAAGACGAGATATCTCGTCTTTTTTAGTCTACGTCGCCAGCAAATTTATCCTACCCCACATATTATAAAGGCCCAGCCGAAGCTGAGCCAGTAGTAACGTATTTAACTGATACGGATATCATCCGCGATCACAGATTACATCTGCGCAATCATGTCTTCTGCAAACTCAGAACACTTACGCAGTGTTGCGCCATCCATCAAACGCTCAAAGTCATAAGTCACTGTCTTATTACTGATCGCTTTCTCCATCGACTCGATGATTAAATCAGCCGCCTCTGCCCAACCCATATGACGTAACATCATCTCAGCAGAAAGGATTAGCGATCCTGGGTTCACTTTATCTTGGCCTGCATATTTTGGTGCAGTACCATGAGTCGCCTCAAACAACGCCACGCCATCACCGATATTTGCGCCTGGTGCAATACCAATACCGCCCACCTGAGCCGCTAATGCATCAGAAATATAGTCACCATTTAAGTTCATGGTCGCGATAACATCGTATTCCGCTGGACGTAGTAGAATTTGCTGTAAGAACGCATCGGCAATGCTGTCCTTAATCACAATCTCTTTGCCAGTACTTGGGTTCTTCAGCGTCATCCATGGGCCACCATCAAGCAACTCGGCACCAAACTCAGCAGCCACTTCGTAGCCCCAGTCTTTAAATGCACCTTCCGTAAACTTCATGATGTTACCTTTATGAACAATCGTTAAAGAGTCACGATCGTTGTCGATAACATATTGCAGTGCTGCACGGACAAGACGCTTCGTGCCTTCTTCAGAGATAGGCTTAATACCAACGCCACACTGCTGAGGGAAACGAATTTTGGTCGCACCCATTTCGTCCTGCAAGAACTTAATCACTTTATCCGCTTCAGGCGTTCCAGCCTTAAACTCGACACCCGCATAGATGTCTTCAGAGTTCTCACGATAAATGACCATGTCGGTCAGTTCTGGCTGTTTCAACGGGCTAGGCACACCATCAAAATAACGAACCGGACGCGCACAAATATACAAGTCTAACTCTTGGCGCAATGCAACGTTGAGAGAACGAATTCCGCCACCAACAGGAGTCGTCAGTGGACCTTTAATTGCTACTTTGTACTCACGGATAAAATCAAGCGTTTCTTGAGGTAACCAAGCATCATCACCGTAAACATGGGTTGATTTTTCACCGGTGTAAATTTCCATCCACTCAATCTTACGCTGGCCTGCATAAGCTTTACCCACCGCAGCATCGACCACTTTAATCATTGCTGGAGACACATCGACACCAATACCATCACCTTCGATGTAAGGAATTATTGGATTATTCGGAACAACTAACTTTCCTTCCGCATCCAAGCTAATCTTCTGGCCTTCTACTGGTACGACAACTTTACTATCCATATTCATCTCCTAGTGTCCATTTGTTATCTTTTTGTAAGAAGCGGGCAAATCATACTGTAAAATCAATCTACGCGCCATCTTTGCACGATTCGAGTATAATAGAGATCCCGATATTGACAATTCCCTTTATCTCTAAACATTTATGAAATCATCAACCGCTTCTAAAGCCGTATTGTCGCATAAACCAACGCGACGCACATCTCGTCAGCACAATAAGCCACGTCGACCTACTGGGGAAACACGTGTCATATTATTTAACAAACCCTACAATGTACTGACACAATTCAAAGGGGAAGCGAGTGACACTACACTAGCCAACTTTATTCCAATAAAAGACGTATATCCGGCCGGAAGGTTAGATAAAGATAGCGAAGGATTGCTGGTGCTAACTAACGATGGCATTTTGCAAGCTCGCTTGACTCAACCACAGTCCAAACAAGAGAAAGTGTATTGGGTTCAAGTCGAGGGCACACCTTCCGATGAGTCGCTCGAGCAACTGCGCCGAGGGGTAACACTAAAAGACGGACTCACCTTGCCCGCCAGCGTTGATGTCATGCCTTCACCAGAGGTATGGGAACGGGTTCCTCCTGTACGAGAGAGAAAATCAATTCCAACCACTTGGTTAAGCATTACCTTAAAAGAGGGAAGAAATCGGCAAGTTCGACGTATGACTGCCCATATTGGCCATCCGACACTGCGTTTAATTCGCTATAAAATGGCGACCTGGACTATCGACGATCTTAAGCCTGGAGAGTGGAAAGAAGTGCCTGCGCCAACGCGCCCTAAACAGATCAACAAAAAATAGTAACGAAGCCATATTCACTGCATTACCAAATTAACGAACAAAACGGCTATAGCTGTAAAAAAATACTGCCATTTTAGAGTAGAACTGGTATAGTTTCGCCAAAGCAAACGTTTGCGTATACGTAATCGTCCGCCTTTGCTGAAAATGTAATCATACATTGCGGTTGATAAACGAGATCAATATCACAGCTATCTACCACAGTGCATCTTTGCTACAATTCCGCTTTGGTCTTAACTTGCTTAATATGTAGAGAACTATGTCAGACAACAGCCAGAAAAAAGTCATTGTCGGAATGTCCGGCGGCGTTGATTCTTCCGTTTCAGCCTATTTACTGCTTCAACAAGGGTATCAGGTTGAAGGCCTGTTCATGAAAAACTGGGAAGAAGATGACAATGATGAATACTGTGCCGCTGCAGAAGACCTTGCTGACGCACAAGCTGTGTGTGACAAGCTCGGTATTCATCTGCACACCATAAATTTTGCGGCGGAATATTGGGACAACGTTTTTGAGTATTTCTTAGCGGAATACAAAGCAGGACGCACCCCGAACCCAGACATTCTGTGTAACAAAGAGATAAAATTCAAAGCATTCCTTGAGTTTGCTGATGAAGTCCTTGAAGCCGACTATATTGCAATGGGCCACTACGTGCGCCGCTCTTTCCCAACGAAAGAGGGCGAAAAAGCACAAATGCTACGTGGTATCGATAACAATAAAGATCAGAGCTACTTCTTGTATACACTGAGTCATGAACAAGTGGCACGCAGCCTATTCCCTGTTGGTGATCTAGAGAAGCCAGAGGTTCGTCGCATTGCCGAAGAACAAGGCTTAGTCACTGCAGACAAAAAAGATTCCACCGGTATCTGTTTTATTGGTGAACGAAAATTCACTGACTTTTTAAAACAGTACCTGCCTGCTCAACCAGGCAATATAGAAAGTACAGAAGGCGAGATCATTGGTGAGCACCAAGGTTTGATGTACCACACACTAGGTCAACGCAAAGGGTTACACATCGGTGGCATGAAAGACCGCAGTGAAGACCCATGGTACGTTGTCGATAAAGACATGAAACGTAATGTTCTTATTGTTGGTCAAGGTAAAAATCATCCACGTTTGCAGTCTAACGGTCTAATGGCAGGGCAATTGCACTGGGTTGATCGTCAAGCAATCTCCGAGCCTGTGACCTGCACCGTTAAAACGCGCTACCGTCAACAAGATATCGCATGTACCATCATTCCTGTGGATGATGAAAACATCAAAGTGGTCTTTGATGAGCCACAAATTGCTGTTACGCCAGGACAATCAGCTGTGTTTTATCAAGGTGATATCTGTTTGGGCGGCGGCATTATTGAAGCGCGCTTTTAAGGAGTTACACCTTGGCTTATAACAATTATGACAGAACACTGGCGTTTGCCGGAGTTTGCCAAGCCATCAAGCTAGTCCAAACCGTTGCCCGAGAAGGACAGTGTGATGAAGAACAATTTGTTGCTTGCTTGCGTAGTATTACCGCCCTCAACGCAACCAGTACGCTTGGTGTTTATGGCAATGACGAATCCAACTTAAAGATTGGCTTAACATCACTGGCAGAAGAGTTTGATAACTCACCCGGTGGCAGCGAACTGACCCGCTATCTCGTTAGCCTCATGGCGCTAGAGCGCAAACTTAGCGCCCGTCGCGATGCATTATCACAACTGGGTGATCGCATCGACACCATCAATCGCCAACTAGAGCACTATGATCTACTTGATGAGCAAATGATTAGCAATTTCGCCAGTATCTACTTAGATGTGATTAGCCCCCTAGGGCCACGCATTCAGGTGACCGGCGCTCCTGCACAGTTGCAACAATCGCTTGTACAACATAAAGTACGTGCTTTATTGCTTGCCGGCATTCGCAGTGCGGTGCTTTGGCGTCAAGTGGGAGGCAAACGCCGCCACGTGATTTTCAGTCGCAAGCAGATGGTTGAGCAAGCTAAGATTATCTTGGCGAGAAACGCGTCCTAAGAGACTCGCTCTCGCGCAATTTGTTTATTCCGGGGCTGATGAGCCTCGGTTATTTTATTCACCTTCAAATATCTGGAGAGAGGTACCATGGAACTGTCAGCATTGACTGCTGTTTCCCCGGTCGACGGCCGTTACGGAAGTAAAACCACTGCCCTGCGTAGCATTTTTAGTGAATTTGGTCTTTTAAAGTACCGCACTATTGTTGAAATTCGTTGGTTGCAAAAATTAGCGGCCACCGATGCTATTGCAGAAGTACCTGCATTCAGTGCTGAAGCCAATGCTTTTCTAGATAAAGTTGCCGCTGAATTCAGCGAAGAAGATGCCATGCGCATCAAGACCATCGAGCGCACAACCAACCATGATGTTAAAGCGGTTGAGTACTTCTTAAAAGAGAAAGTGGCCGAGGTTAAAGAACTCGACGCGGTTAACGAGTTTATTCACTTTGCTTGTACGTCAGAAGACATCAACAACCTATCACACGCGTTGATGTTAAAAGAAGCCCGCGATACCGTGATGCTACCTGAAGTTCGCAACGTTATCGATGCGATCAAAGGGCTCGCTAACGAATACCGTGACATTCCAATGCTAACCCGTACCCACGGTCAGCCAGCCTCTCCATCAACGATGGGTAAAGAGATGGCGAATGTGGCGTACCGCATGGAGCGTCAATTCAAGCAACTAGAAAACATCGAAATTTTGGGTAAGATCAACGGCGCAGTGGGTAACTACAATGCTCACCTTTCTGCATACCCTGAACTTAACTGGCATGAGTACAGCGAAGCTTTCGTTACCTCGCTAGGCTTAGACTGGAACCCCTACACAACGCAAATTGAACCGCACGACTACATTGCTGAAATGTTTGATGCGTATGCGCGCTTTAATACGATTCTGATCGATTTCGATCGCGACATTTGGGGCTACATCGCACTGGGTCACTTCAAGCAAAAGACCATTGCTGGCGAAATTGGCTCTTCAACCATGCCGCACAAAGTTAACCCAATTGACTTTGAAAACTCGGAAGGTAACTTGGGCCTAGCCAATGCGATCTTTGGCCATATGGCGCAAAAACTGCCGATCTCTCGTTGGCAGCGTGACCTTACCGATTCAACGGTACTGCGTAACCTTGGTGTTGGTTGTGGCTACGCCATCATTGCTTACACCTCGACCCTGAAAGGGATCAGCAAGCTAGAAGTGAACCGTGAGGCACTGCTGGCTGAACTGGACCAAAACTGGGAAGTGTTGGCTGAGCCAATTCAGACTGTGATGCGTCGCTACGGTATCGAAAAGCCGTATGAGAAACTAAAAGAGCTAACCCGTGGTAAACGTGTTGATGCTGAAGGCATGGCGACATTCATCGATGGCCTTGCACTGCCAGAAGATGAAAAGGCTCGTTTAAAAGAGATGACGCCAGCCAATTACATCGGTCAAGCTGTTGGCCTAACTGACATCCTATAACGCTTCTCGCGTTTAAAGGATCGCGGCTTTAGCGCATCAATAAAAGGCTTGCTTCGGTAAGCCTTTATTATTTTACGTTTTATCTGTATAAAATTTGAAGTATTTGTTCATTATACAGCCATTTAGACACCGTTTTTTTTCATATCTCTCACCCTAGACCTACCATACTCGCACCATTGTGACTGGTATCACACTATTTGGTTTATTTTGTAAGGCTTAACCTTCCATAATGCATTTCTGATTACAGGTCAGACCATTTAGAATTGCGCCGACCATTTTGTCTGAACTCGTTGCTTAAGTTTCAACAAACTTCAAATTTCAGGCGCTACTACTGCCTATCGTTGTATCAAGGATTTACAAATGAAGAAAACACTAATTGCGGCTAGCTTGGCGCTAGTTTCTGCGAGCAGCTTCGCTTTTAATGAAGCACCATTGGCAAAACATGACCTCAAAATCGTCTCTGAGCATCGCGACCACTTCAGCCGCAACTACATGGAATTGGGCAGCAACTTTGGTATGGTAGGTCCTGGTATTTTGATGACCACGCTTGAGTACCATACGTGGTCAAAAGATAATTCAAAAATTCTCGGTGGAAGTATCACTGATAAAGATATGCACAGTGTTGATTCACTGTATGTTCCTGGGTTTATGTATTTCATTCCAGTAAGCAAAACAGTCGCTATTGGTCCAGCAGCAAAATATGAATTTAATTCAGGCTATCGCTCAATGTTTAAAGCTGGCATCGCTGGCATGTACAACCCTGGCAATGGCTTCTACGGCATGGCGATGTACCGCTTTGACCGTGGTATGTCTAGTGACGTAAAACCTAACAATTACGACATGGTAAATATGGATCGTAAAGATCTCATGGTGGGTTACAAAAGTGCTGAATGGAACATTAACCTGCGGGGTTCACACTTCCATTTTGTTGAAAGTCAAACCAAACAGATTCTTGATTCATTAGGTCATGATGGCCAATTTGCTGAAGCGGAACTTATCGCTGAGTACAACGGATACAATAACTTCTCTCCATATGTATCAGCAATTTGGGAATCAACGGGTAAATACATGAACCCAACCGCCTACGGTAACAGTGGTTTCTCTGTCGGCGTAAAACTGCATTTCTAAACAAGTCTGCTTGTTTTCAATCATGGTTGTTGGAATGCCAATACGGCCACTTTGAGTGGCCGTATTGTTAGCAATAAATAGCAACACAACACTCCGCTATCAACAGCTATACTCTAAACTGCCCTACCAGTTGCCGCTGCTGCTCTGCCAGCTTGGTTAAATGTTGGCTAACTTGTGTGGTCTCTTCTGCTTGCTGAAGTATCTGCTTACTTGATAAACGAATATTACGCACATTCGAGCTCATCTCTGCTGATGCCGTTTGCTGCTCGTCTGCCGCTCGGGTGATCTCCTCACTGACAACCTGAATTTCAGACACTGCCACGGTAATCGCTTCTAGGCTAGCGACGGTTTTTTGCACCTGCACCGCCGTATCTGTGGCGGCACTATTACCTTCTTCGATCGCCTCAACAACCCGATTCGTTCCGGTATGAATCTGTTCAATTACCTCTCGAATTTGCCCTACTGACTCTTGCGTACGTCGTGCCAATTGGCGCACCTCATCAGCAACAACCGCAAAGCCGCGACCATGCTCCCCTGCCCTAGCGGCTTCTATCGCTGCATTGAGCGCCAAAAGATTGGTCTGCTCCGATACGCCTTCAATGACAGAGAGTATCTGGTTAATGCTATCACTGCCTTGCGCTAATTCGTGGGCAATCGGTACGGCTGCCTCCATCCGTTCAACCAACTGATGCATCGCATTCGCAGACAAGTTAACCACCGACTCGCCTTGATCAACAAATTGCAGTGCTTTGAGCGCGGCGGTAGTGGATAATTCTGTTTGCTTTACCACTAAACCTGCGGTGTGCGTCATTTGCTCAGAGGCTGTCGCGGCTAGGTCCACTTCTTTAAACTGAGACGCGCTACTTTCTTCCGCCGCCGTTGCCACTCGCGAGGTCTGATTCGCCGTACAATCAATCTCACCCGCCGAATCAATAATCTGCCGAATTGTCGGCTGAAGCTTATCCAAAAATCGATTAAACCATGTCGCCAGTTCACTGATCTCATCCCGGCCATGTACCTCAAGCCGTTCGGTTAAATCCCCTTCACCACTGGCGATATCTTTCAAACGCATAACCACCAGCTTAATTGGTGATACCAATGTGCGGGCAGCAACCCAACTAATCACTAACGCTAATAACAGCACCATGAAAGCCGCTAACCACTGCACTTTATCCGCATCGCTGTATGCGTTCGTCATCAACTTATCTAGCGCAACTGCGTCCTTTAATACTGCATTTTGGGGAAGCTGAATAAGAATACCCACCCAGTTCTGACCGATTTCAACCGATGTTAGCATGTTGAGCCACAGGCCATCTGGAGTCCATTCAAGGTGCTCTACACCTTGGTTAATGGCAGCGAGCGTTGACGATGGAAAACCGTGCTGTAAGTTTGCTCGTTTACCACGAATAGCGAGGTCACCAGACCCTAAAATCAAGCCATTCGAAGCAATAATGGTGACCTTACCAGCCCCATTCACCAATTGCTGACTGGCGAGCGTAGCGGCGGGTTGTAACGCCTCCAGTGAGGTCACCAAACCAATCACACCAATCACCTTTTGATCCAAAATTAAAGGAACGGTGAACGTTGCGGTTGGAATCCCTTGTTTTAATTCAGGGGCAAGAAAACAACCCTGCTTTGAATCAACGCTGCAATTGAACCACGGAGAGTCAATAATCTCTGCTTCTGGGATAATGGCAAATTGAGGCTCACCGTTAACCCTATCCCAACGCGTTGCAAAGCGTCCCGCATCATTTGATCCTGCGTAGTCAGCATTTATATAATAGCTATCTTCATCATCTAGCCCATTAGGCTCAAAAACGACATAAGCCCCATCAACGGTAGGAAAGTCAGCAACAGTACGACTCAACAATTCACTGATAGAAGCACGTAAATCTGCACTACTGATATAATTGATTTCAGCATTATATTTTAAAAACAAAATACTTTGTGCCATCATTTGCGCGCGAGAGTCCGCTTCATCAAGAATACGTCTCAACTCCACAGCTTGCCCTGCCGCTTGCGCGTAAACTAACTCTTCCGTCTTGGCTGTCACCGTAAGATAACTTTGCTGACTTATTTCTGCTTGAGTTATTCGATTGTAATAATGCCCAACACCCTGCAGTGCAGCCACCGTAAATAATAACCCTAACCCAGCAACCGCTATAATCTTCCACTGCACAGAAAGCAACCGCATTGATAATCCCTTACCTAACTTTCAGTTTCCATTTGCAATTAAGCCAATTACAAATCAATTTGTAGACTAAATACTCTAGCTGTATACAACTCTACGCCCGAAAGGAAAATATTCCTTTTTTCCTTACATATCAATATTTTACCAAGCAGCGACTTTGATATAAAGAACAATTAATGCCTGCTGACAGAAATCACTATTAAATAGTGTCGAATGCCTCTTTCTCAGGAATTAATACCAACGGTGCTATTTTCATCAACGTATCGATAGGCGCTGAATCCACACGCTAAGAAACACCGCAATACGACAGACACCACACAACCCAAGACGTAATGTGTCATTTTTACTAACTCGCACACAACTCAACCAATTGAAATTCGCAGCTTAGCAAATGTCCGCTACTCTCAATGAGTAACCATGGCCTAAAAACAGCGAAGTGAAGATTCCGCATCGCCTTCTAATGGATATCAGCATGAAGCTCAACATTAACTTTGACCAATTTTTGGATTCGTACTGGCAACAGAAGCCCATTCACTACGCTGATGCTGTCACCCCCTTTCATTCACTGCTATCTCCTGACGAACTCGCAGGACTTGCCGTGGAAGAAGAGGTGAATGCGCAATTGATCTATTTCATCAACGACAAAGCGAAGATTAAAACCAGCCCGATCGATTTTAATACTATCCCCGAAAACGCGCCTTTTCAGCTTGCGGTACATGCGGTCAATCACTGGCTCCCAGCCACGACTGAATTTGTTGCACTATTTAATGCACTGCCCAACTGGTTACTGAGCGATCTTAGTGTATGTTACTGCATGAAGGCGCATCATATGGCAGCTCACGCAGATCGCCATGAGCGGCTTATCGTTCAGCAACAAGGCTGCACGGTATGGCAGATTGGCCCACCGCAAGATCTCGCCACCTGTGGTCACAGCACCTTTACACCAGAGCAAGAGTTCATACTTAACCCAGGCGATATGCTTTACATTCCCGCTTTTTATGCAGCCAGTAGCCAGACACTTGAAAATAGCATGAGCTATAGCATGAATTACCGTACCCCTTTCGTCTCTGAACTCATCGCCAGCTTGTCTGATCATCTCCTTCATGACGCCGAGAAAGAGCCACTGTTCAAACACCACACCAATAAACCAAGGCATGCCCATAATGCCATTAGCGCTCAGGATTTTTCAGATATAGAAGAAATGCTTACCGATCTGCTTCACCAGCAAGAACTTTTAAAAACCTGGCTCGGTGAACATTTGAGCACTCCACTCCACCAGCTGGATCTCGTTTCTGCAGAGCAGCCATGGCACCTAACCGAAATAAGAGATTTACTACTTGAAGGCAAACAATTGCATAAAATTAATGGCTTAAAGGCGCTTTACCATACTGATCAACCAGAGAACCTATATATCAATGGCGAACAATTTAGCTTACCGACAGAATGGGATTCTTTAGGCGCAGCAATTTGTGATAGCCCACATATAGATAAAGAAATATTGGGACTTGCGGTGGATGATCCCGGTGTACTGGCCTTTTTAACGGAGGTCGTCAATATCGGCTATTGGTATTCAGAAGAGTAGTGCTCAATTGACGCAGCGCGAATACAGCGCTCCCTATAGGGACGCCAATAATTCAAATAACAATCTAGAGAAACAAAAAAGGCGCGGCTCTCACCGCGCCGAAGTCTGTCACAGACTAAAACGGTTCTACGTGTAGGCAAGACACAGCATGTCTCTCATTTCCTTTCAGGTGGGGTCTTTCTTGAGCGCACTCAGCTGTTGCCAATGGGCAACGCGTACGGAAAACACATCCCGAAGGTGGATTAATTGGCGAAGGAAGTTCACCTTCTAGCATTTGGATCTTTTTATTGCGTTCAATTTCTGGGTCTGGGATCGGCACAGCAGACATCAACGCTTTGGTATATGGGTGTAACGGGTTGGCAAATAACTGCTCACCTTCTCCCATCTCGACAGGATTACCCAAATACATCACCAATACGCGATCAGAAATGTGTTTTACAACCGACAAGTCATGAGCGATGAAAATGAGTGATAACCCCATCTCCTTCTGAACTTCCATCAGTAGATTAACCACTTGCGCCTGAATAGACACATCCAACGCTGACACTGGCTCATCACAAATGATCATCTTTGGTTTAAGAATCAATGCACGGGCAATACCGATACGCTGACACTGACCACCTGAGAATTCATGTGGATAGCGGTTAATCACATTAGGTAATAAGCCGACTTTGGTCATCATCGACTTCACTTCTGCTTTCACTTCATCCTTGGTTTTATTGGGATAAAATGTCCGTAATGGCTCGGCAATAATATCGCCAATCGTCATACGCGGATTCAATGATGCCAAGGGATCTTGGAAAATCATCTGGATCTCTTTGCGCTTTTCACGCAGTGCATTGCGCGGCAATTTGGTTAAATCTTGCCCAAGCCAAACAACATTGCCGTCTGTTGCCTCAACTAAACCGATTATCGCGCGCGCAAAGGTCGATTTTCCACAACCAGACTCACCCACAACACCAAGAGTCTCCCCTTCATACAGACGAATATCGACCCCATCTACCGCTTTCAATGTCGACGGCTTACTCCACGGCCATGCAGATTTAGAGGCGATATCAAAATGGACTTTAAGATCCTTTACATCTAACAAAACTTGTTTTTGTGCTTCCATATCAATTCTCCTCCTTACCACGTCTGCCAGTCAGAGAAACAGGCACGTAAACGCTCATGCCCAAATGCTTCTAATTTTGGTGTATTTAATTTGCAGTTCGCCGTTACTCGATGGCAACGATCCTGATATGGACACCCTGGTGGGAGATGCAATAAGTTCGGTGGATTGCCCGGAATGGTTGGCAGAATTTCGCCATCCGTATCCAAGCGAGGGATCGCCTTTAACAAGCCTTCTGTATATGGGTGGGCGGGTTTGTAATAGATCTCATCAACCTTGCCGTACTCCATGGTACGCCCAGCATACATAACCAGTACTTTGTCACAACTGCCCGCCACCACACCCAAGTCGTGGGTGATCATAATAATGGCCGTATTAAACTCACTTTTTAGCTCATTGAGCAAATCCATGATCTGCGCTTGTACGGTCACATCTAGCGCAGTGGTCGGTTCATCTGCAATCAAGAGTTTTGGACGGCACAACAGTGCCATTGCAATCATCACGCGTTGACGCATGCCACCAGAAAACTCGTGTGGGTACATGGTAATACGCTTGCGGGCTTCCGGTATTTTAACCGCTTCTAACATGCGCACCGACTCTTCAAACGCTTCCGAACGTCCCATGCCTTTATGCAACATGAGTACTTCCATTAGCTGATCACTCACCTTCATATAAGGATTCAGTGAGGTCATCGGATCTTGGAAAATCATCGCAATCTGCTCTGCGCGAATACGATTTAGCTCGTGCTCGGGGAGTTTCAAAATCTCACGACCTTCAAACTTAGCACTACCATGCACAATGCCATTTTTTGCCAACAGTCCCATGATGGCAAAAACAGTCTGACTTTTACCTGAGCCTGACTCGCCCACAATCCCTAATGTCTCCCCTTTTGATAGTGAGAAGTTCAGGTCATTAACTGCGGTAACATTGCCATCTTGAGTGGTAAACTCTACGCGCAGATCTTTTACATCTAAAAGGCTCATCCTTCCTCCTTAGCGATCTTTTGGATCCAACGCATCACGCAGACCATCACCAACATAATTGAAACAAAACAGGGTGGTTACCATAAAGGCAGCAGGGAATAGCAATTGCCAAATCGCCAGCTCCATTGTTTGTGAACCTTCTTGCAATAAGGCCCCCCAACTGGTCATCGGCTCTTGCACCCCTAGGCCTAGGAATGACAGGAACGACTCCGTCAGGATCATGCTTGGTACCAACAGCGTGGAATAAACGGCAACAATACCTAATACATTAGGCACAATATGTCGCGTGATAATGCTCCAGCGGCTCACGCCACAAACATACGCAGCTTCAATAAACTCTTTACTGCGTAAACTCAACGTTTGCCCACGCACAATACGCGCCATATCAAGCCAAGAGATCGCCCCAATCGCAACGAAGATCAACATGATATTACGACCGAAAATTGTCACCAGAACGATAACAAAGAACATGAAAGGAATTGAGTATAGGATCTCGAGAATACGCATCATCACACGGTCAGTTCGACCGCCAATAAAGCCCGATGTCGCACCATAAAGGGTACCGATAACGACAGCAACCAGCGCCCCCATAACGCCAACCATCATCGAGATACGGCCACCGACTAAGGTACGCACATACAAATCGCGACCTAAACTATCAGTACCAAACCAGTGTGCTCCCTCTTCACCAAATGAAGGGGCTGCATGCATCGCATACCAGTCAGTCTCATCAAAGGCATAAGGGGCAAACATCGGCCCAAAAATAACGGCGAGGGTGATCAGCATAAGAATAAACAGACCAGTCATCGCCGCTTTATTTCGCATGAAGCGGATACGGGCATCCTGCCACAAACTGCGGCCTTCGACTTCCAGCTGCTCAGAGAACTTCTCCAATGCGTCTACGTTTTCTTGAATCTTTATCATTGGAGCCACCTTAGTAACGGATCTTTGGATCGATATACGCAAGTACGATATCAACAATGGCGTTAAAGATAATGGTCAAGGTACCGATCAAGATGGTTACCCCGAGCACTAGCGAGTAATCACGGTTAAAGGCTGCATTAACAAACAGCTTACCGATACCGGGTAGACCAAAGATCGTTTCGATCACCACAGAGCCAGTGATAATACCGACGAATGCAGGCCCCATGTAAGAAACTACAGGCAGCATCGCAGGCTTAAGCGCGTGCTTAATCACAATGTAGCGATAACTCAATCCCTTCGCTCGCGCCGTGCGGATAAAGTTACTGTTAAGGGTTTCAATCATACTGCCACGCGTGATACGAGCAAAAGTTGCGACGTACAAAAGTGACATGCCGAACATCGGCAAGAGCATGTACTGTATTCCCCCGCCATGCCAACCACCAGCGGGCAGCCAGCCGAGTTTGATCGAGAAGACATAAATAAGCACGGGCGCCAACACAAAGGAGGGCATGACGACCCCAGCCATCGCGGTTGACATAATCAGATAGTCTATCCAGCTATTTTGTTTCAGCGCGGCAATGGTTCCGACCGTCACTCCCATAACAACGGTAAAAACAAAGGCGGCAATACCAATTTGCGCCGACACAGGCAGTGCAGCACTAATCAACTCGTTTACCGAATAGTCTAAGTATTTGAAAGAAGGACCAAAGTCACCTCGTAGTATATTGCCGAGATAGGTGGTGTATTGCTCAAATACCGGTTTATCTAAACCGTATTTCGCCTCAATATTCGCCATGACTGCTGGCGGTAGTGGACGTTCAGTAGAAAAGGGGTTGCCTGGCGCAAAGCGCATTAAAAAAAAGGACGCCGTAATCAATACCAACAGCGTAGGTATTGCTTCTAAGATCCTTTTCGCAATGAATTTAAGCATAAGCGAACTCTATTAGTGTGTGACAGTGAAATGCAAAGCACTGCCTGTGAAGCCTCACAGGCAGGGCTCAATTTTTATAATAATGTTGCTCGTGAATTACTGAGCGATAATGTAGAGATCTTTTGAGTAGATCTTCTCTTCTGGGTTGTTAACTGGGAATCCGCCAACTTGCGTCGACAACAAGCGGGACTTAACATACTGATAAATAGGCGCTATAGGCATATCGTCAGCCATTAGCTGCTCTGCTTGTAGGTAGTACTTCTGACGCTCTTCTTCTGATGTTGACTGCATCGCTTGTTCGATAATCGCATCGTAGGCTTTGCTGTCATAGTGAACACCACCGGTGGTGTTATTACTCTTCATCAGTGTTAAGAACGAAGATGCTTCGTTGTAGTCACCACACCAGCCGGCACGCGCCACTTCGAAGTCACCCGAATCTTTCGAGGTCAAGTAGGTCTTCCACTCTTGGTTCTCAAGAGTAACATCTAGACCTAGCGTACGTTTCCACATAGAGCCCAGCGCTACCGCGACCTTCTTATGGTTCTCAGAGGTGTTGTAAAGCAGGTTAAACTTCAGTGGGTTACCTTTGCCAAAGCCAGCTTCCTCAAGTAGGCGTGCAGCTTCTGCGTTACGCTCAGCTTGTGACATTTGACCATAAGCCGGCATTTCTGGGTTGAAGCCCGCCGTAATTTCAGGTGTTAAGAAGTAAGCAGGCTTCTGGCCTTGTCCCATAATAGCATCTGCTACAATGTCACGGTCGATAGCGTACGAGATCGCTTTACGAACACGGACATCATCAAACGGTGCTTTCTTGGTATTGAAGATGTAGTAGTAGGTACATAGGTTGCCCGTTACTGAAACAGACTCTGGGTACTCTTTTTGCAGACGTTTGAAGTGCTCAAGTGGCAATTCGTTAGTGTAATCAATCTCACCCGCCAAGAAACGGTTCATCTCTGTCACTTGGTTCTCGATTGGTAGGAAAGTCACCTTCTCTAGTGTGGTGTTATCGTTATCCCAGTAAGTCTCACTGCGCTTAAGAACCAAACGCTCGTTGACTACCCATTGATCAACAACATAAGCACCGTTACCAACGAAGTTTTCAGGCTTGGTCCACTGATCGCCAAACTTTTCAACTGTCGCTTGATGAACAGGTTTAACGGTTGTGTGCCCCATCATCATGACAAAGTATGGAACCGATGTTTCTAGTTCAACAACCAATGTGCGGTCGTCCAAGGCTTTAACACCCAACGTCTCTTTGTCTTTATCGCCTGCAACGATATCTTTCGCATTCACCATCTTGGTATATTCCATGTACCAAGAGTATGGAGAAGCGGTTAAAGGATCGACTGCACGCTTAAAGCTGTAAACAAAATCATGCGCAGTAACAGGATCGCCGTTTGACCACTTCGCGTCTTCGCGCAGGTAGAAAGTAAATGTTTTGTTATCTTCCGTTTCCCAACGCTCAGCCACGCCTGGAATGGTATTACCCTCGCCGTCTTGGTTAACCAAGCCTTCTAACAGATCACGGATCACGTGAGATTCTGGCACCCCTTGAGTTTTGTGCGGGTCAATCGACGCCACTTCAGTACCATTACCACGGACTATTTCTTGTTTATCTGCTAATTTCACGCCTTCAGGGATATTTGCCGCTTGAGCAGCGCCCGCAGCAACAGAAATACCCGCTGCCAATAACAACGCCTGAGTAATTTTATTCTTGTTCATGCATCAGCTCCAAATTTAATGCGTTATGCTTCCTTGACTATCCGCCTCGACCTTCTACGAACTTAAAAGACGATGAAATAATATGCTATTAATCGAGAACAAGAGGCGAAATACCCTTAAACATTATCATTTACTGAAAGTATTTACTACATCAGAGACACAAAAACAGATTTTAGCCTTTACAAAAGCCACAAATGCAGCACCTAACACTACAAAACAGACAAAATTCATCTCTTTTTCTCAACAACCATCAATACGGGCAGCAGAACAGTCTATTAAACTGTAAAGGGAAGGAGAATTGGTGAATAAAACTACTATTTTCATGGCTCACGCTGTTATGCAATAAAGTGCAACAAAATACCAATACGACAGCTTGAAATGAAAGAACTGCAACAAGTCAAAGTAAATTGACAATAATGGGCGCTAGGCATACCCATTTGACCTATTTAAGCCAACACTTAAAACAAAAAAAGCGCCACTAGGGCGCCCGATCGATATATCACTGTTCTTTTCCATCACCGTCAACGATAGCAACGCGTCAGGGAGGTATAATGCTTACAAGATCAAAAACTATTATTTTGTTTCATCATTATCAAAAGGACGCTCATTTACTTCATCTTGCTGTTGATCCGCGATAGCTTCATTCTCGTTAAATGTTTCGTCCATCCCTAAGTCATGCATCATCTGCTTCAAACGCTTATTGCTCATACGACCATGCTTCATGAAGAGTCCTCTTTCTATACCAATTTAAAAGTAAGAAACAATAACGACACACCCGTGACACGTTATTCTCCCTTGTTAACTATGGCACAATATTTAAACATCTCCAGTTCTCAGCAGTATGAAAGCAAATAACCAAAAGTAATATTAAAACAATACTTAGATTAAATTATTACATCGTGAACTTTTTGAAACCTGCGTCTTTATTATAAGTACAAGTGGCGTATGATCTTAATGTCAGCGATAGCTCTCTGGCACAACTTCCGTTCCGATGACACATTAAGAGATAATAATGCGACCTGTAGGCTACCATACTCATCCATCCAGCTCTCGTGTTCGCCATGGTTACGTTCCGGCAAAAAATACGCCGAAAAAACCTGAAAAAACACAATGACAAGCAACAACTCAATAACATTCAAAGGCCCTTGGTAAAGGCCCTTGGTAAAGGGCCTTTTTGTTGTGTGTTTTTTTGGCGACATAACCAAAGCACATGCTGTTGCTTGGCGGAGATAGCCGATGCTGCAAGCATCGCATAGAGTGCGGCAAAGCGGTGATAACCTTCAATTAGGTTATAACCGGGATGAATATAATGCCCATCATCCAAATAAAAGCCATGCTGATGCCAATAAATAATCGGCGGACGAGGCCAGGTTAACAACTCCCGAAAGTAGCAATTTAGCGAATCATCTTGATAACTGATCCGCTGCATCCGTCGTGACAGCCGTGTTAATGTCTCGTGATAGGGTATCTGTATTAAACTCTCGATTTGTTCAAAGCTCCAACTCACCTTTACAAAGCGTAATTGCGTCCACGCCAGCCCTCCCCAACGTGCAAATACTGCTGCCCAATGTTGATATAGCCATTGCTCCAGTACATCATCAGGGAAATGAGGCAAAACGTATCGACAACGCACCATCCAAGTATCAAGCGGTTCAATCTGCGTTGTTCCCCACCCTATTGGCTGCAAATCAAATAACAAACGCCGGCCATCCACCGATTAACCTCCAATTGAAGCTAGATGTGGCGTTATGCCCGAATGCCCTTCATGAAGATGATGGCCTTTCTGTTTAAGTTGTAAAGCATGCTGAATAGTCTCAATTAACACCGCTTGGTCTGCATCGTCTTGCAGCAACGCCCTAAGAGGGACGCCTTGCTCCCCAAATAGGCAAAGGTGTAGTTTCCCACGTGCAGAGATGCGCAACCGATTACAACTGTCGCAAAAACCATCATCATAAGGCAAAATAAGCCCAATTTCTCCTTGGTAATCAGCATGAAAATAGACCTCAGCGGGTCCATCACTACTCCCTCGACGACGCAACTGCCACCCTTCAGCCAAAAGTTGATGCCGCAGCGCAATACCTGACTGGTGGTAACGTTGGAAAAAGCTATCCATCTCACCCGTTTGCATCAGCTCAATAAAGCGCAGCTGAATCGGGCGGTGTTTCACCCAATTAAAAAAACCCTCAATCTGGGTCGCATTCAGATCTTTTAAAAGAACGGTATTCACCTTAACCTGTTCAAAGCCAGCATCAAATGCCGCATCAATCCCGGCCATCACTGCCTGAAAACGGTTTTGCCCGGTAATTTGATGAAACATGCGCGGGTCTAAACTATCCACACTGACGTTTAAATGCGTCAATCCTGCTTGTCGCCACTGCGCTATCCCAGCGGCTAATCGATAGCCATTGGTGGTGGTCGCAATATGTTTAATTCCTGAGGTTTCAGCAATCGTCGCAATAATGTCACCAAAGTCACGCCGCATTGTTGGCTCACCTCCGGTAATACGCACTTTCTCTGTGCCGCATTGGGCAAAGCTACGCACCACCCGACCGATCTCAGGCAACGTAAGAAAAGTGGACCGCGTTCCACTAGGGGGGGAATAACCATCAGGCAAGCAATACTGGCAACGGAAATTACAGACATCCGTCACGGAGAGACGCAAGTAGTAAAATCGCCGACGAAAGCGATCTTCGAACTGTTCTGCCATATTTCACCTTTCCAAATACGGGAGGCTTATCAATTTCTCGATAAACCCTAAAGATTGTGTCAATCCACAATACTTCAGTGACATCTGTCACGGCGAGGCAGACTTATGATGCTTCACTTAGTCCATCACGCTCGGTTAATGGCTGTGCACAGACTAAGTTAACGTACGTGCACTCATCCAAATCACTACAAGTCTAGTTCATTTTCACTCACAAATAGTTTTCATTTTCACAACAACACCAAGAACACCGCTTAAGGCGCAAAACGATCATCGCTGCCCACCGTGAATACCCTTTCTGACTACACCTATATCTGCGTTTTTGCATTTTACGAACACGTTGCATCTTAGTTTCATATTGCATAACGAAATGATGCATTTTGCAACAACTCAGCAGGAGTGATAGCTCGGAAGCTTTTATATCAACAGGTTATAAAGCCTTAAAAAGTAGGCACCACATTTGCAGTCTCTTAGACATATCAAAACAGGGGGACGCATCATGACGAACACACTGCCCGTACTATTTCAGAAACGCCACATTCTGCCAGACGGTCGCCTACCAATGCGCATTGCCCCTGGTGGACAGATGGATACCATCAAGCACGCTTTACGCAACGGCGGCATTCTTGGCATCTGTATGTATGACCCTGCCGACGAACAACAATTTTATGAGATAGGAACGCGAGTTAGAATCGAAGATTTTGACACCGACTTAGTGAATGGGCTATTACAAATTACTGTCGTGGGATTAGATACGTTCGAAGTTGTTAACTTTTATAATCATGAATCAAACATCTGTTTAGCCGATTACGAAAGTACGACACGTTGGCCCGAAACAGCACCATCTGTACCGCAGAAAATGCTCGCTGAACGCTTGCAGATTATGTATGACAAGCACCCAGAGCTGAGTGACTTACATAATAATAAACAATTAAACAATCTGAGCTGGTTATGTCAGCGTTGGCTAGAGTTACTTCCCGTGCCCGTGCGAGAGAAGCAACAGCTGCTAACTCAACCTAACTGTCTCAATACCTGTGACTATTTAATGAGCTTAATGCAAGAGCCTCATTAAGTCGCATGCATACTATTTAGACACGGCACTGTTCATCACTTTCGCCCGGTCTATACCGCCACTGGATACAAGCTCGTACAGTGGCGCGCCCTTTACTTTATTGCCGCTCCGCTATCCGCAGCTCAGTAATAGCAAGCACGCTATCATACAGAGTGCCACAAAGATCCCACCGCGGTATCATTTCGATAGGATATCTGTTCGAATTATGTTATTCAGTGCGAATCTATTAATAACTAAATCGGCGTATGACTACCATCAATAACAAAAAGATTGTCGCGCTTGGCGGCGGACACGGGCTAGGGCGTGTTCTTTCATCATTATCTTCATATGAAAGCTCTGTTACGGGTATTGTCGCCACCACAGATAACGGCGGTTCAACAGGTAGAATCCGGGCATGCCAAGGCGGCATTGCATGGGGTGACACTCGCAATTGTATCAATCAATTGATCACTGAGCCTTCCGTTGGCTCAATGATGTTTGAATATCGCTTTAAAGGAAATGGTGAGCTCAACGGCCATAACTTGGGTAATTTAATGCTCACCGCGCTAGATCATCTTAGCGTCCGGCCTCTTGAAGCGATCAATACCATCAGAGAGCTACTAAAAGTAAAGACTCGCATCGTCCCAATGTCAGAGCATTCTGCCGACTTAGCCGCCATTACCACCAATGGCACCGTTATTTGCGGTGAAACCAATGTCGATGAACTAACAGAAGTACCTCAACGACTGGTTGTTGAGCCTCCTGTACCTGCTACACGCGAAGCGATTGAAGCAATAAAGCAAGCCGATATTATTCTACTTGGACCAGGCAGTTTTTTAACCAGCATCATGCCGCCGCTTCTGCTTAGTGAAGTGGGCAAAGCACTACAAAACACCAGCGCGAAAATTTACTTTATTACCAATCTCGATAAAGAGTTTGGTCCAGCTGGTGAGATGTCGCTCAGTATGATGTTGATGTGGTGTGAGCGTGCCATGCAAGGACGGACTATTGATGGCATTATTACAAATGAAAAAAAAGAAATAGCCGGACACTATCATCAGGCTATTTCTCCTTTAGCTTCATTCAATCATCAGTGGCGTCACGATCGCGACGCGCTACGACAAGCTATCGATACAATTCTCTTCGGCAGCTAGGGCACGATAACGGTCTGCCGTGTGACGGACCGTTTCTTTAAACGTATCGAGATGTTCAAATACCCAACTGTCTTGACCTTGTTTAACGCGAGACTCACACTCTTGCGCTAAGTCTGCCAGTCTATCGGCACCAAAACTGGACGCACTACTCTTTAACGAGTGGCTAATCTCCCGAATTTGGCTTAAAGACGGGGAATCAGACAAAGTATCATGATACTGCTGTAGTTCGTCACTAAACACAGTGAGCAACAAGCCAACCGTATCTTCGCCAACCTCTACAGCTAAACGCCGAATTGTATCGGTATTGATGGTGGTATCCCCCATTAAACCGTCTCCCCTTTTTCACTGGCTGAATCTTGCCAAGTTTGTAGCTTTCTATAAATGGTGGAAGGACTGACTTCTAGTAAGCCTGCTGCTCTCGGGATATTTCCATCGCATGCCGTTATTGCTTCCTCTATGGCTTTTTTCTCTACTTGCCATAGCGGGAGAATAACCGGACTCGCTAGCCTTTCACCGTTCCTATTCTGAAACGATACTGAATTCACATCAACTGTTGCAGATTGTTCTGCGACTAAAGTTTCGTTCTGTTCTTCTAATGCAAAATTAACACCAGAAATATCGTTTAACGGCGGCGGCAGCATCTGTTTGGTGACAGTTTCGGCATTATTCAACACCACAATGTTGCGAATAACATTTTGCAGCTGACGTACATTGCCTGGCCAGTCGTACGCCTTGAAAATACGGATCACGTCATCGTCAAACTGGGCGAACGGTTTTCCTTCCTCTACCGACATATGTGCCAACAACGATCGTGCTATTTCAATAACATCCTCTCCTCGCTGATTTAGCGGCGGTAATGTCAATGGGATAACATGTAATCGGTAATAAAGATCTTCCCTGAAACGACCCGCTTTCACCTCTTCCCACGGGTCACGATTGGTGGCACAGACAAAACGCACATCCACCTTCATCTCTTTTGATGAGCCTAACTTATGAAAAACACCGGTTTGAATAAAGCGCAATAGTTTAGATTGTAAATCGAGGTCCATCTCGCAGAGTTCATCAAGGAATAGTGTTCCATTATGCGCTAACTCTACAGCCCCTTTGCGCTCTGCCGCGGCACCTGTAAATGCCCCTTTTAAATGACCAAACAGTTCACTTTCAATCAAGTCTTTGGGAATAGCAGCACAGTTAATCGCAATAAAAGGCCCCTCTTTTCGCGGGCTCGCAGAGTGGATTGCATCGGCACACACCTCTTTACCCGTACCGCTTTCCCCAGTAATAAACACCGTTGCTTTAGAGGCAGCAGCAGATTCAATAATCCTATAAACGCCCTGCATTTTCAGGCTTTTACCAATAAACCCTTGGTAATGTGTCCCCTCTGTCGTTACATCAAATGCACTTCCATCCGGTAACTTTGTCGCTCGCCGAAAGACATTACTCACCGTAATTCTTAGCCCTTCAGCCTCACAAGGTTTGATCAGGAAATCCTGAGCGCCCAGCCTCATCGCCTCAACGGCAATATCAATCGAACCATGCGCCGTCATGATAATGACGGGGAGATCGGGATAGGTTTCCTTTACCGATTCTAAAACGTCCATACCCGTCATATCTGGCAAGCGAAGATCAAGAAGAATCAATTCTGGTGGCGCAGCAGCAACATATTGCAGTGCTTCTTTTCCTGTCGCCACTATCGTTACATCCAGCCCCAATGGGTTGAGGTACGATTTATATAATGCTGCAACAGACGCTGTGTCCTCAACCATCAGCACACGCTTTCTATTTTCTAGTTGCATTAAGCGGTCTCCTTGCATCCCAGGGCAAAAACTTCAAATAGATCACTACGTTTCTTCTTCTACAGACATAATGATAATCGATCATTTTGCAAAATGAGAAATTCTTGCTGATTATTTTTGCATTTTGCAAATGACTTTTTTATATTGCAATATTGATAACTTAGTCATTGAAACACTGGCGGAAGTGACGCTCCCAGAGCGCTTACAGTCAGCATCTAAATTATTTTTAAGCATCCGATAAAGTTGGCACACTTGATGCATTTAATAGACCTGACCCTTCGGGGTCAGCCTAGCCAACTGACGTTGTTTGTGATTCAATCACCAAACAATGAGCCAGCCGACCCCATATTGTCGGTTGGCTTTTTTTTTATCTAATCACGACCACATTTGCATGCACACATGCTTTATTACCGATTAGCTATTAACAATAAACTGTTTACGTAACGTTTCTATCTCATCGCGCTTTTCGGCTGCTTTCTCGAACTCAAGATTTTGCGCATGGTCATACATCTCTTTCTCAAGCGCAAGAATGCGAGTTTCCAGCTCTTGAGGAGACAACGACGAATAACTGCCACCCTGTTCGGCCACTTTATGCAGTTTCGCCGCCCGATTTGGCGACCTTTTCATGCCACCACCCAATTCAAGAATGTCAGAGACCTTCTTATTCAGTGCCTGCGGTACACTTCCTGTATCAATATTGTGTTGGTGCTGCTTGTCACGTCGACGATCTGTTTCTGCGATAGCGCGCTGCATAGAGCCCGTAATCCGATCGGCATACAGAATCGCTTTACCTTTCAGGTTTCTTGCCGCACGACCAATGGTTTGAATCAACGACCGCTCCGAGCGCAAGAACCCTTCCTTATCGGCATCAAGAATAGCCACTAGCGAAACTTCCGGCATATCCAGTCCTTCACGCAACAGGTTAATCCCCACCAGCACATCAAATTCACCTAACCGCAAGTCTCTAATAATTTCAACCCGTTCAACCGTATCAATATCAGAGTGCAAATACCTGACGCGGACCCCATGCTCTGTTAGATACTCGGTTAAATCTTCCGCCATGCGTTTAGTCAGTGTTGTTACCAATACGCGCTCATTTTGGTTGGCGCGAAGGTGAATTTCCGACAAGAGGTCATCCACCTGCGTCGCTACCGGGCGAATTTCTATTTCAGGATCGAGCAACCCTGTCGGCCGCACCACCTGCTCTGCGATATCACCATCCGATTTTTGTAACTCATAATCACCAGGCGTTGCCGAGACATACACCGTTTGCGGTGCTAATGCCTCAAACTCTTCAAACTTCATTGGACGATTATCCAACGCAGAAGGCAAACGAAATCCAAACTCCACCAGCGTCTCTTTTCTGCTTCTATCGCCACGAAACATCGCGCCTATTTGAGAAACAGTAACGTGTGACTCATCAATGATCAGCAAGCCATCGGCGGGCAGATAGTCAAACAGTGTTGGTGGCGGCTCACCTTCTGCGCGGCCACTTAAATAGCGTGAGTAGTTCTCAATACCAGAGCAATACCCCAGCTCTTGAATCATCTCTAAGTCGAACTGGGTTCGCTGCGTTATACGCTGCTCTTCTAGCAGTTTGTTATTACTCAATAGTTGCTCTTTTCGTTCAACTAACTCTTCTTTAATTTTCTCGATGGCATCTAACAACTTCTCGCGCGGAGTAACGTAGTGCGTTTTGGGGTAAATCGTACAACGCGGCAAGTTGCGCGATTCAATTGCCCCGGTTAGTGGGTCAAAGGTTGAGATATTCTCGACTTCTTCATCAAATAGCTCGATCCGAATCGCTTCATGCTCAGACTCGGCCGGAAAGACATCGATGATCTCCCCACGCACACGAAATGTACCACGCTGGAAAGCCACATCGTTGCGTGTATATTGCAGCTCTGCTAAACGGCGTAAAATGCCGCGCTGATCGATAACGTCACCCCGGCGAATATGCAGCATCATTTTCAAATAGGAATCGGGATCGCCCAAACCATAAATGGCCGACACCGAGGCAACAATCACCACATCTCGCCGCTCTAACAACGCCTTCGTCGCCGACAAACGCATCTGCTCGATATGCGCATTAACGGACGCATCTTTCTCTATAAAGGTGTCCGTGGTTGGTACGTAAGCCTCAGGCTGGTAGTAATCGTAATAAGAAACAAAGTACTCCACCGCATTATTTGGGAAGAACTCCTTCATCTCGCCGTACAATTGCGCAGCCAATGTTTTATTTGGCGCCAAAATTAGCGTAGGTCGATTGGATTTCGCAATAACATTGGCCATGGTGTAGGTTTTACCCGATCCCGTGACACCTAATAGCGTTTGGTGCGCCAGCCCTGAATCCAACCCATCTAACAGCTGCGCTATCGCTGCAGGTTGATCACCAGCAGGCTGATAAGGCGATGAAAGTTTGAACATCTTGCTCATGGTATATCCTTTATTTTATGGCCTCGTTATTGTCAATCCAGCACGCGGAAAGTCAATAACTAATAAAATCCACTCACTGTCATCACGATGCAAACCGTTACATACAAATACCACCAAATAGCCATTACGTGCAAAAAAGCGTCAACATCGCATTGCAAACTTTGTCGCATAGCATTATGATAGCCGCCCTCGTCAAGATTGGCCGATATGACATCCTTTTCGAATCCGTTTTATTACTCTCTCTTTTAGTTTAGCCAGCCGTTACTTTCTTCTTTCCCTATGGGCCTGTGGTTATCTTTTCCACTGTCTTATCCTCGCTATTCACAACTTGCCATTGTTACTTTATTGAATAAAAAAACCGCGCTATTAGCTCCTACTTTTGATTAATATCAACAAAACAGGATAAGCGGATGATTTTAAAGGGATTTTATTGGCAGCAATAAGCTAGTCAGCGCAGCCCTCTTTCCTTTGCAATTTAATACAATATTATCAACACAGTTACCCACAGAATCCGTGGATAACTATTGAAGTGTATGGAAAACCCGTTTGCGCAACAGCTGTGGATAACTACTCCCAGTTATTCACAGCACATAGAGGGTGTGTAAGAAAATTGTAAGAAACCGCGAGGTTTGAAAAACGCCGCCGCTTAGTTTGAAAAACTTTTCATTTTAAACGACTGGTTTGGCGTGGTGATTGTGGTTGGCTCCGTTCAAAAGTTCGCGCTGGTATCTTCTTACTTGTTACTACAGTTCACCCAAACACCTATCTATATACACGTGGAGTGAGCAAAGATTCAAACAATGATGGGATGCTACCCATTTAATGCGAGTGATCCCCTCTTTATCTACTGCGTTAAACCACCTTTAAACGGTGTTTAAACTCCCCTACTCTGCCGTTTTTTAAATTCTTAGCCCGGTAATGGCGCGGGATTCAACCTGATTTAATTCTTTCCCGAAACTCTTCCGATCAGCTGATGATGGACGATTAGATATTGTTTGTCCTGAAGCAAATCAGGAGGTTTGAAATGGATAAACAGAACAGTGTAACGACTGACCGACACCTTTGGCCGTCTTCGCTTGCATCGATATATGACGTGCTGCTTGATGAGGTGAGCCGCAAACACAAACATGTTGCAGAGCCTATACGTCAGCAATTGGTGAAACTGGCGGTGCT